>WOZO01000047.1 GCA_011620315.1 Sideroxydans sp.
GTGGATGAGAACGACCAGATCGTGCGCTGCAACCTGATCGTCTCCACGACGCATAACAATCAGGCGATGAACGAATCTATCCGTCAGGTGGCGCGCCAATATATCGACGGCAAGAAGCTGACCGAAGGCTTGCTCAATCATATCGAGGTCGCCATCCGCGCTTTCGATCCCTGTCTTTCTTGCGCGACGCATGCCCTGGGCAAGATGCCGCTGGAAGTGGAGCTGCTGGATGCCGAAGGGAAACAGGTCGATATGTTGTCACGCGGCTCTGATGGCTTCTGTGCTGCGCAGCTGTGATGGTCGCGCCCGTTCTGATCTTTGCGGTCGGCAATGAGTCGCGCGGGGATGATGCGCTGGGCCCTTTGTTGTTGCGGCAGATTCAGGAAAACACTTCCGACTCAGTCGAATGCCTGGAAGACTTTCAACTGCAGGTAGAACATGGGGCTGATCTGCTCGGACGGCGGCAAGTGGTGTTCGTGGATGCCGATGTGTCGTGCGAACCGCCTTTCCATTTTTCTGTGCTGGAGCCGGCGCACGATCATAGCTATTCCAGTCATGCCCAATCGCCTGCCGCGTTGCTGCATACCTTCAAGCAGGTTTATACAGAGCAACTTCCGCAGTGTTTTGTGCTGGGCATCCGCGGCTATGGTTTTGAGTTGGGGGACGATCTGAGTCCGGAGGCTACTGATAATCTGCAGCAGGCCATTACCTTTCTTCAATCATGGCTGGCGCGCAACGTCGAGCCTGCGGGGTGCATCGATGCATGAGATGTCATTGGCGCAGAATGTGCGCGAGATCATCGAGCAGGCGGCATTGGATCAGGGTTTCACTCAGGTGAAGACGGTGTGGCTGGAGATCGGGCGATTGTCCTGCGTGGAGCAGGAGGCGATGCGATTCTGTTTTAGCGCCGCGATGCAGGGCAGTGTCGCGGAAGACGCGCAACTGGAGATCATCGATACGCCGGGCAGAGGGCTGTGCCGGAAATGCGGCCACGAGGCGGAGATCGAGAATGTGTATGACGCGTGCCCGCAATGCGGCAGCTACGGTTTGCAACTGGTCGCAGGCAATGCGATGCGCGTAAATGAGCTGGAGGTGGAGTGATGTGTCTGACATGCGGATGTGGTTCGGATGAAGTGCTGATACGCGGCAGAAAACCATTGAACAAGCCGAAGGCACCGGTCAGCTTCAAGTTGCACCGGGTCGAAGCCAAGGTCGCCGAAGACACGCAGCGCGTCGTGAAACTGGAGCAGGACATCCTACACAAGAATGATCGCCATGCGCAGGCCAATCGCAAATTTTTCACTGAGCAAGGCATCCTCGCATTGAACCTGGTATCCAGTCCCGGTTCGGGCAAGACGACCTTGCTGGTGCGCACATTGCAGGCACTGCAGGACAGATATCCTTTGGCGGTGATCGAGGGTGACCAGCAGACCGAACAGGATGCAGACCGTATCCGCGCCACCGGCGTGCCTGCCGTGCAGATCAACACCGGCAAAGGCTGTCATCTGGATGCACAGATGGTGGAACGCGCCTTGCCTGAGATGCCCACGCCAGAGGGGGGCATGCTGTTCATCGAGAACGTCGGCAATCTGGTGTGTCCGGCGGGTTTCGATCTGGGGGAGTTCGCCAAGGTGGTCGTGTTATCAGTGACCGAAGGCGAGGACAAGCCGCTCAAATATCCCGACATGTTCCGCGCCGCCGGTCTGATGCTGCTCAACAAGTGCGACCTGTTGCCTTATCTGAGTTTTGATGTGGAACTTGCCGAATCCTGTGCGCGCCGCGTCAATCCGGATATACGCATCATCCGCCTCTCCGCGGTCAGCGGAGAGGGGATGAATGAGTGGTTGTCATGGCTGGAAACACAGCGCCGGGGAAAGCGCTGATCAGTCTCAAAGACGCTTGCTGACCTTCATGATGCCGGGGTCTTCGCTGTTCGGCTTGGTCGTGAACCCCAGTCTGGTCATCAGCTTGAGCATATTGTGGTTGTGGCTCAGCACTTCGCCTTCGATGGTGGCCAAACCGATGGAGCGTGCCGCCTCCATCAACGACACCATCAGTTTCTGTCCCAATCCCTTGCCTGTCACCTGGTCCGCGACGACCAGTGCGAACTCGCATGTCTCGCCATCGGGATTGATCGAGTAGCGCGCCACGCCCAGTTCGGTCTCGGGTTCTTCGTCGCTGGTGACGGCAACCAATGCCATCTCGCGGCTGTAATCGATCTGCGTCAGACGCGCGAGCATCTCTTCGGTCAGTTCCTGCACGCTGTTCATGAAGCGGAAATATTTGGATTCTTCGGACAGGTCGTGCACGAAACGTTTCACCAGTTCCGCATCTTCCGGGCGGATCGGACGGATCACGATGTCTGTCCCGTCGGCCAGCTGCCACTGTTTCACCAGATGGGTGGGGTAGGGATAGATCGCCATGTGGGCATAGCGGTCCGAGCTGGGCTGGCGATATTCCACGACCACGCGGGCATCGGCAGCGAGTGCGCCGTGCTCGTCCAGGATTAGCGGGTTGATGTCCATCTCTTTGAGCAGCGGCAGTTCGCACACCATCTCGGAGACGCGCAGCAGCACATCTTCCAGCGCCGCGATGTTGGCCGGTTGCAGGTTGCGGAACGCCCCCAGCATCTTGGAGATGCGCGTCTCTTTGATCAATTCCTTGACCAGGAAACGGTTCAGCGGCGGCAGGGCGACGGCACGGTCGCCCATGATCTCGACTGCGGTACCGCCCGCGCCGAAAGTGACGACCGGACCGAACACGGGATCGCTGGTCACACCGATCATCAGTTCGCGTCCGTTGGGTTTGATGATCATCGGCTCGATGGAGATGCCGTCCACGGTCGCGTTCGGACGGTTCAGTTTTACGTTGTCGATGATGTGCTGGTAGGCCGCACGCACCTCGTGCGCATTGCGCAGGTTGAGCATCACGCCGCCCGCATCGCTCTTGTGCGAGATGTCCGGAGAGTTGATCTTCATCGCCACCGGATAGCCGAGTTGCTGGGCGATGAGCAGGGCTTCGTTGCCGGTGTGGGCGAGCATGGTGCGGGCGACCGGAATATGGAAGGCGGACAGCAATGCCTTGGACTCCATCTCGCTCAATACCTTGCGGCGTTCCTGCATCGCGCCTTCGATGATCAGGCGCGCACTCTCCACATCCGGCTCGATATGGTGCGAGATCGGGCCCGGCATCTGCATCAGCAGTTTCTGGTTGCGGTAGTAGGCGGACAAATGCGAGAACACTTCGACCGCCGGTTCCGGCGTGCGGAAATGCGGGCGGTGCGCTTTGGTGAATGCCTTGCGCGACTCGGCCACCTGTATCTCGCCCATCCAGCAGGTCAGCAGCGGTTTGCTGTGGGTATTGGCCAGCTCGATCAGTGCTTCGGCCGATTCCAGCGGCTTGGTCATCGCCTGCGGGGTGAGGATGGCCAGTACGCCGTCCACGTTCTCGTCTTCCAGGCAGGCTTTGACCGCATGCTGGTAGCGATCCGCCTGTGCATCGCCGATGATGTCCACCGGATTGCTGTGCGGCCAGTTGGAAGGCAGATGCTGATTCAGGTATTCGATGGTGTTGTCAGACAGTTCGGCGATATTCAGGCCAAGGTCAACGGCACGGTCAGTTGCCATCACACCCGGCCCGCCGCCATTGGTGACGATGGCCAGACGGTTGCCGACCGGCTTGAAGCCGCACGAAAGCGCACGAGCGGCCGTGAATAACTGGGTGACGGTCTGCACGCGCACCACACCGACACGGCTCACCGCAGCATCGAACACGTCATCTGCACCGACCAGTGAGGCGGTATGCGACATCGCCGCTTTGGAGCCGGCAGCATGACGACCGACTTTGACCAGGATCACCGGCTTGATGCGCGCGGCGGCACGCAGCGCGCTCATGAACGTACGTGCATCGCGGATACCCTCGATATACATCAGGATGCTTTGGGTCTTGCCATCCGATACCAGGAAATCCAGGATCTCGCCGAAATCCACATCGGTTGAGGAACCCATGGAAACGACGCTGGAAAAACCCACGTCGTTACTTTGCGCCCAGTCCAGAATGGCGGTGCATAACGCGCCGGATTGCGAGACGAAAGCGATGTTTCCGGTGTTGGCCGCACCCTTGTTGAAAGTGGCATTCAAACCAAGAGAGGGACGCATGATGCCCAAACAGTTCGGCCCGATCAGGCGGATGTCATAGCGCCGCGCATTTTCCAGCAGTTGTTTCTCAAGTGCCGCCCCTTCATGGCCGGTCTCTCCGAAGCCGGCGGTGATGATGACGGCGGCTTTAACCCCATGGATGCCGCATTCATCAATGATGCCCGGCACGGTCTGGGGCGGGGTGGCGATCACCGCCAGATCCACCGGTTTGCCGATGCTGGCAATGGACGGGTAGGCGCGCTGGCCTTGTATCTGTTCGCTCTTGGCGTTGATCGGGTAAAGCTCACCCTTGAACCCACCCTCCAGCATGTTCTGGAATACGATCTGCCCGACTGAATCGGTACGCTCGCTGGCGCCGATGACGGCGACCGACTTGGGAGCGAACAAGGGGTTTAGGTAATGTTGGCTCATGCTGGAAGTGGTGTAGTTTGGAGGTGAATCCCGAGGGGGCTATGATAGCACCGGCATTACCGCCAAACATGACCGGAGATCGCTGTGCAGACCGCATTCATCAGCCACCCTTTATGCCTCAAGCACGATATGGGGGCGCATCATCCGGAATGTCCGGCGCGCCTGCATGCCATCGAGGATCAATTGATCGCCTCTGGCTTGTATAGCTACCTGCAACACCACGATGCCCCGGAAGTCACGCGCGAACAACTGCTGCGCGTGCATGACGAGGCTTATATCGATTCGATTGCAGCTGCTTCCCCGACCGAGGGCATCATCTCACTGGATGGTGACACCTTCATGAATCCTTTTACCTATCCGGCAGCGCTGCGCGCAGCCGGAGCAGCGGTGATGGCGGTCGATCTGGTGATGGCAGGCAAAGTCGAGAATGTTTTCTGTAATGTGCGCCCCCCCGGGCACCATGCCGAGCGGGCTGAGGCAATGGGGTTCTGTATCTTCAACAACGTCGCCGTCGGAGCCGCCCATGCGCTGGCGGCGCATGGCTTGTCTCGTGTAGCCATTGCCGATTTCGACGTCCATCACGGCAATGGCACCGAGCACATCTTCAGCAATGAGCAGCGAGTCATGTTGTGTTCTACCTTTCAACATCCTTTTTATCCTTACAGCGGTGCCGAGACAGATAAGCCGAACATCGTCAATGTGCCGTTGACTGCCGGAGCGGACGGGACCGTGTTTCGCCAGGCGGTCAGTGAAAGATGGCTGCCTGCTCTGGAAGCTTTTGAGCCGGAACTGATTTTTGTATCTGCCGGATTTGATGCGCATCGTGAAGACGATATGTCTTCTTTGCGCCTGTTGGAAGCTGACTATATCTGGGTGACCGAGCAGATCAAGCGAATCGCAGCGCATCATGCGAAAGCGCGCATCGTGTCAGTGCTTGAAGGGGGATATGAGTTGCATGCGCTGGGACGCAGCGCAGCGGCGCACATCAAGGTGCTGAGCGGTTTGTAAAAAAAGACCAGCCGTTCAGGCCGGTCTTTCATTTGTAGCCGGACTTACTTGGCTACTTGTTTCTCTCTGATCTCGTCCAGCGTCTTGCAGTCGATACAAAGCGTTGCGGTCGGACGGGCTTCCAGGCGGTTCAAACCGATCTCGATACCGCAGTTGTCGCAATATCCATAGTCACCCGAATCGATGCGGGACAGCATTTTGTCGATGTTTTTGATCAGCTTGCGTTCGCGGTCCCGGCTGCGCAATTCCAGACTCATGTCGGATTCTTGTGTCGCGCGGTCGTTCGGGTCGGCGAAGACAGTGGCCTCGTCCTGCATGGTATGCACGGTACGGTCAATATCCTGGCTCAGTTCGAGTTTCAGGCCGGCCAGCACAGAGCGGAAATGCTCAAGCTGTTTGGCACTCATGTAAGCCTCGCCCTTTTTGGGTTTGTACGGGGCGGTGTTCTTATTCGCTTGCACTGGCATTGCGTCTATCTCCAAGTTGGGCTGAATTTTTCAAGCGCGCTTTAATATCAGAAAGCGTATTGACTCGCAATGAAAATATTTGATCGGACTGCCTTATATTGCCTTAATGCCTTGTTTTTCAAGCATGTCTATCAATGCGATCAACGGCAGGCCAATCAATGCATTCGGGTCGTTTCCTTCGATGCGCCGAATCAGGGCGATACCCAATCCTTCGGATTTTGCGCTGCCGGCGCAGTGATAGGGTTGCTCTTTAATTAAATAGTTTTCGATCTGCTGGTCGTCGACATTGCGAAATGTGACATGGGTTTCGACGACTTCGGTCTGCATATGTCCGGTGCGGGCGTTGAGCAGACTGAGTGCGGTGAAGAAC
>WOZO01000036.1 GCA_011620315.1 Sideroxydans sp.
TCACGTCCGGCCGGTCAGGAAAAAAGGTGATGCGGCGGAAGCCCTCGGCCTCGCACTGCGTGAAATAGCCATCGCGCGAACGGTACAGGCCAGAGAGCTGGGTGTTCTCGTCAGGCGCGATGCGCACCACGGTTTCCAGCACAAACGCATCAGGCAGCGGCGCATGCACGGTCAGCGTGTCATCCGTCAGCGTGTAACACGACACATCCAGCGACGCATCCAGCGCCGTATCACCAACGCGCCCCGTAGGAAGTACCCTTGGGGTGCCGACTTTTTGTAAATCCAGCCCCTCGCCATTCAACACCAGCGCACCCTGCGCCATCTGTAAATTACGCCGGCAATCCAGCCGGGCGCGCACCTCGGTGTAACCATCATGAATCGCCACATGCAGATCAACCGCGTCGATCCACCACGCAGGCGGCGTGTAATCCTTGAGATAAATGACGTGCGGGGTTTCGGTGAGCATATCGGGTTCCTTGAAAAATCAGTGCGGCAAAAGGGCAGTGTCCACAGCCACCACTGTCGTGAAATCGCCCGCTGCCACGGCGTTCATATAGGCGAGGATCAATGCCTTGGTGAGGTAATGTCCGTGCGCCTTGGTGTCCTGCTCGCGCACGATGGGGAAGGTGTCGAGGATGTAAGCCGCATCGTCGCGGTTGATGCCGTAGAGGTGGAAGAATAGCGCATCCAGCCGCGCCATGCGGTGGCGGCGGTCGTCTTCGTCCCACGTGAACGGCGCGCCGTCATAGCCCAGATCGCGAGCGAAGGGCGCGAGGTCATGCGCGGTGTAGGAAAGGCGCAGCACTTCGCCACGCACGTAGTCGGCGATATCAGTTTTGCCCAGCGTTTGCTCGAACTGCTCGGGGCGGATGAGCGGGAGTTGTTCGACGATGAACCAATTCATACTGGTGCTTTGTACTTTCTGACGCACAACAAAATCAAAAACCACCGCATTGAGATTGGCGAGAACCAAAGGCCCAAACTTACTGTAATCCGCATTTGAAGCGGTTGAGTCGGGTAACAACAATGGCAACTTATTGCCTGCCGCTACCGTAGGAATGATCGCCGCAATCATGGTGCGCATGTCAGTGGCACGGGCAATGTCACGAAAACTGATCGCCCATTCGCGTCGCCCTAGCTCCGGCACATCGCTTTCCGAGACCCAGTACTGTGGTGTTGGGAAACTGTCAGGCAGTGCCTTTTCGGCAGCAGTCAAATTCGTGCTCAATGCCGCGTTGTGCAAATTATCTTCGTTGGTCGTGACATGCGATGAACGGTGGTCGTAGTTGTAAATCATCCGTCCGACATACAGCGGCACCGCTTCTGCTTCGCCCTTTTTCCAGCGATTCATGCCGACCGGATACCAGCCCTGCGCTTCCAGTTCATCGCGCCGCTTGAACAGGCCG
This sequence comes from Sideroxydans sp., assembly GCA_011620315.1. GTDB lineage: Bacteria > Pseudomonadota > Gammaproteobacteria > Burkholderiales > Gallionellaceae > Sideroxyarcus. The sequence goes on from WOZO01000036.1 coordinate 1,407, forward strand.
GAGTCGTTGGTCATGTGGAACATGGTGCAATAGCGCACCGGCCAGACTTTCCGCATCGGCTCGGCACTGCGATCAACCAGCACCGGCTGGCGATGATAGATCGCGGTGGTGATGTCGGCATCGCGCCGTGACCTGAAAATCGGCGCAGAGCCGGTATTGGGGTTGACGGCGGCAAAGTCCTGCGCGCTGAGGGTAATGATGCGTTGCGAATCATCGGCCTGCTCCAGCGTGTGCAGGTAAAAGGCGCAGCGCACGGCGGTGACGGTGCGCTGTTCACCGCCGAAAATCAGCGCGCAGAATTTGAAGCGGCTGTCCACATCGGGAAACAAACCTTTGCGGTTCTCGAAATCATAGAGCGCAGCGAGACGGCCAGTGGTGGAGATGCTGCGGAAAAATTCCGCCGCGCCCTTGTCTGCCGCGATGCCGGAAGGACACAACAGGCCGATCATGCCGCGCGGATGAATCAGCGCTTGGGCGCGCTCGACGAACAGCGAATACAAATTGGTGTCGCCGCCGGACAGCAGTGGGTAATCGCCAGATTCGCGCGCCACGCGGCTGCCCGCTTCGGCGGCGGCCTGCGCGGCGAGGTAGTCCTGCCACAGCGGATCGTGACTTGTTTCGAGTTGGGCGATAAGTTTCTTGCGGTCCGAGGCACGCGCAGCCCTGGCAATTTCCGGTTTGCGTTCGGCGAACCATTCCACTTCCTGCAATTTCATCCTGTCCCACGGCGGGTTGCCGATGATGGCGTCGAAGCCGCCCTGCCCGTTCTGCCAGACGGTGGGAAAGGCCAGTTCCCAATGCAGGAAATGCTCCCGCGCCGCGCGCCGTAGCGCGCCCTGCAGGATGGCGTGGGTTTGCCGTTCACTTTCCGTGGGCAGCTTGCCTTTGCGTTCGACAAAGAACTTGACCGAGTCGAGCAGCGTGTCGCCATAGTGGTTGGCCAGCAACTCGGCCCAGGCTTTGTCGTAATCCTTGCGCTCGGCCTTACCAGCCCATTGCCTGGCCTGGAGGAAGTCCAGTGTGCTCGACAACGGCCGCAGGCCGGTGGTGGCCGTGTCCATCATGGCCTTGGATTCATGCGCTTCGGCGATGTCGATGTCGGTGAGGTTGCCGATGGCCAGCATCAGGTTGCGGGCGGATTGCAAACGCTGCATGTCGTCCTGATAGATCAGGCTGCCCTGCTGGGAGAGCACATCCCTGACCTGGCTGACCTTGCCGCCAAACAGCGAATCGCCACAGTGCAGGTGATGGTCAAGAAATGACAGCGGCGCGCCGACGGTGAAGGTGTGCAGCCACAGCGCGACCTTGGCGAGTTCCACCGCCATCGGGTTCTTGTCCACGCCGTGCACGACGCGCTTCAAGATCATGCGGCGCACGATGTGACGGTCATCCAGTTGCGCCTCGCTCACCGTCCAGCGGTGCGTATGGGCCAAAGTCAGGATGCGGTTGCGGATGTCCTTGATGCGCGCCACCAATGGTGAAAGATGCGGGTTTTGAGTTTCTCTCGCCCAGGGCTGGGCGGCCACTTCCAGTTCCGCTGCGGCGATGGCTTCGAGGATTTCATCGGCCAGGTAATCCACCAGCGAGACGAGAAAATGTCCACTGCCCATCGCCGGGTCGCAGATTTTCAGATCGAGTATCGCGCTGGCGGGATCGAGTTTGTCGAGTGCCTTCCAGTCCTCCGGCGAGATTTCGCGGCGCTTGGTCCAGGCGCTGAGTTGTGCGCGGAAGGCGGCCAGCCGTTCAGCGACCAGCGGGCCGACAGTCTCGCGGATGATGAGTTTGACCAACCCGTCGTGGGTGTAATAGCTGCCGCTGATTTTGCGCGCAAAGCTGGCGGGACGAGCGACAATTTTCCCCGCTTCCAGCGTCAGGCTGTATTCCAGCAGGCGCTCATAAATGCCGCCGAGGTGTTGCACAGAAAGGTCGCGGTAGTTGATCCACGCGCGTAACAGGTCGGGACGCCGCGCGAGGTCGTCGAACAGCGGGGCAAAGCGGGCGTCCGCTACGCGGGTGCGCGTCAGCAGCGGAGCGCGGTCATCCTCGAACAGGCCGCCGTTGTAGGCGGGCATGCCGATCGAACTATCGCCTTGCGCGATGATGCGGAACAGGTCACCCAGGTGTTGCCAGTAACGGCCGGCGCTTGCGCTGAATACGTCGTTCGCGTCGCGGCGTCTGGCGATGTCTTCGCGGATTTTGCGCAAGGCGTAATCGTCATAGCGCGGGTCCCGCACGGGCAGCAGGTTGCGGTCTTCGGCGTAAAGGATGAACAGCAGGCGATAGAGCAATACCAGTGTGGCTTCGCGTAGTTCGTCCAGATACACGGCAGACGTTGTATCGGCTTGCGCATCGCCTGCGGCCAGTGCGTCGGCAAGCTGCGGGAAGATGCTGGAAAAAACACGCGCGCCGAGGTCTTGCGAGACTTTTTCTTCATACAGCCGCGCTTCATTGAAGGCGTATTCATGGAAGGTGCGGGCATCCTTGTCCCAGGACTGGCGCAAAAAAGCGCCGCGATGGAACAGACAGAAAAACAGCTTGATGCCATGTTGTGCATCCACATCGAATAAATCTTGCCCTGTGCCGGGCACGGCCAGCAGGGCGGCGAGGTCAATCTCGAGAAATTCTTCCGAGCGCGAACGCGCACCTTGCCAATACAGCCGCCACACCGCGCCGTTGGTGAGGATGCCCCAGCGCACCGCACGCTCGGAGGCAATTTCGACGCTGGAGAGGTAGCGCAAAATCTGGTTGGATGGCGTGCCGGGATCCAGCCGATTGGTGGCGTCGCCCCGGTCCAGCGGACGCATCCAGCGCTTGGCTTCGAGAATGGCGATGCCGTGGCGATAGCGGTGGTCATCACGTTTTTCGGCCCGCGCGGCTTGCTTGGCCTCGGCATCGGGAAAAAGCAGAAAGTCAGGCACGTCTTCACGGCGCGTCCTGCTGGCGGTAACTTGCTTCAAGGTCAGGTCTTGCCAGCCGAGCCGGTCAAGCACTTTTTCAATGACGTCTGCCTCGGTGTTGGCTTCGTTCAATTGGCTGCCCGCCGCGAGCGGCGCGTAGATGCGCTTGAGATCGCCAATAAAAATGTCCAGCGCATCTTCCGGCAGCGCTTCCCAGACAGGTGTCGTCTTGATGCCATCGAGCAGGAAATCTTGTGAAAAAAGTTTGCCGTCCATGCGGATTTTTTGGATGATGGGAGTTTTGCGGGTCAAGCAGCGTCCAAGAGTGTACCGGTATCAACTTACATCCGCTAGTAATGCTATCGTGATCTTGGTGACCGCACGAGGCTCTGCTCTATGGGCGCTATGAATCAAAATGAGCGACAATCCCGCTTTCTGGAAAGGAGTCCGCAATGGAGTTGACCGCTGTGCTTACGCCCGCCGAAGAAGGCGGATATATCGCGTTAAATCCTGAAACTGGAACAACGACGCAGGGCGAATCTGTGGAAGAGGCACTGGCTAACTTGCAGGAAGCGACGGCGCTTTATTTATCGGCGTTTCCCATGCATTCGTTTGGGCCTCCCTTGGTCACAACCTTCAGCGTGCCTGCGCATGCCTAAACTTCCCCACCTGCCCGGCCTTGCCATTGTCAAGGCGCTGGAAAGGTTAGGATTCGAAAAACTTCGTCAGTCCGGAAGTCATGTTGTCATGGGGCGCAACGGAAGGGGCTGCGTTGTTCCCCTGCACCGTGAAGTCAAAATAGGCACGCTAGCCGGGCTGCTTCGCCAAGCGGCGGTGTCACATGAAGACTTTCTCAAATCGCTGTAACGTGGTCTTTTAACCGTGATTGATGAAGATGGCGAAGTCGGCGACCTGTCAAAAGTCGATCCGGCGCTGTTCAAACCGTTTGCGGCGCTGCCTGCGGCGTTGCAAACCAAGCTGCGCGGCCGGCCCAAGGCCGCCATGACCAAGGAGCGGATCACCATCCGCTTGTCGCCTGACGTGGTGCAGCGCTTTCGCGCCACGGGCGACGGGTGGCAAACGCGCGTCGATGCGGCGCTGCGTGACTGGCTCAAAACACATTCTCCGCTGTAGGCCTATCCCGGAAAGTATTCGTGGTCTATCCACGATTATTCTGGATGGAGCGGTATCGCAACAATTAGCGCCGTATCACCAGCGCCGACTTTTGTTGCCAAGGGCGAAACAACCGGACGTGGCTCGCACGGCCATGTGGCTTTGTACCGTTACGTTGCCGAAGTCAATACGGCGTTTGTGCTTGTCGTGCGCAGCCAGCGGGAAGCGGGTTATGCGCGTAAAGCCCCGCATTCCAATCTCGAGTAAGCTTGCCCGTCCATGACGGATCAATGATCCGTCCCAGTCCGTACAACAAAAACCCATGCCCCCGACACCCAAACCCCGCCTCACGATGCTCAAGGGCCTGCTGCCCTTTTTGACGCCTTACCGCTGGCGCTTTGTGCTGGCGGGCATCGCCCTTGTCGTGGCCGCTGCGGCGGCACTGACGATTCCGTATGCCTTCAAGCAGATGATCGATCTCGGCTTCGGCGCGAATACTGCCCAGGGCGGACTGCACAGCCGGGCGCATGTGGATCTTTATTTTCTTGCCCTGTTCGGCGTCGCCTGCGTGATGGCGGTGGCCACTGCGGCGCGCTTTTATGCCGTCTCGTGGCTGGGCGAACGGGTCACGGCGGACATCCGCGCCGCCGTGTATGGCCATGTTCTGGAACAGAGCCCGCAGTTCTTTGAAACCACGCGAACCGGCGAAGTGCTGTCGCGGCTGACGACCGATACAACGCTGATCCAGACCGTGGTCGGCACCAGCATCTCGATGGGTTTGCGCAACGTGCTGATGTTCGTCGGCGGGCTGGCCATGATGGCGGTGACCAGCTTCAAGCTATCCATCATCATCATTGTCATGCTGCTCGCGGTGGTGCTGCCCATCGTGTTTTTTGGCCGCCGCGTGCGGAAGCTCTCGCGCGATTCGCAGGATCGCGTCGCCGATGCTTCGGCCATTGCCGGCGAAGTGCTCAACGCCATGCCCACGGTGCAGGC
>WOZO01000198.1 GCA_011620315.1 Sideroxydans sp.
CGATCAACCCGGACTCGCGGATCGGAGCGCCCATACCGCGGAGCGGTTTAGTCCTTGGCCGAAATTCAGCCGATCCCCTCACTCATGCCTTAGCGCTTCGATCGGATCCAGTTGTGCCGCGCGCCGTGCGGGCACATAGCCGAAGATCACCCCGATGGCGGCGGAGAAGCCGAAGGCGAGCAGGTTGATGCTGGGGCTGAACAGGAAGGGCAGCGACAGCATGGCGGCCAGTCCATAACAGGCGATGGCTGCCAGCAGCAATCCCACCAAACCGCCGAACGCGGACAGCACGACCGCTTCGGTGAGGAACTGCATCAACACTTCTTTTTCCAGCGCGCCGATGGCGAGGCGGATGCCGATTTCTCTTGTGCGCTCGGTCACCGACACCAGCATGATGTTCATGATGCCGATTCCGCCCACCAGCAGGCTCACCGCCGCCACCGCGCCGAGCAGTGCGGTCATGGTGCCGATGGTACCGGACAGGGTCTTGGCGATCTCCTTGGTGTCCTGCAAGCTGAAGTTGTCGTCCTCGTTGTCCGACAGTTTGCGCCGCTCGCGCATCAGCAGCGACAACTGGTTGATCACCTGTTCGGTCGATGCGCCGTCCTGCATCGAGATGAGGATGGTGTTCACGTCCTGCTTGCCGGTGAGGCGGCGCTGCACGGTGCGCAGCGGCATGACGATGGTGTCGTCCTGATCGCGACCCATCGCGCTCTGACCTTTCGCGGCCAGCACGCCGATCACTTCGCAGGAGAATTGTTTGATGCGTATCGAATCGCCCACCGGACTGTGCGCCTCGAACAGTTCCTTGCGCACGGTCGCGCCGATGATGCACACGGCCTTGCCCGCACGCTCCTCGGTGGCGTTGAACAGTCGTCCGTCGGCCAGCGTCCAGTTGCCGGCGGTGAAGTAGTCGGTGTTGCTGCCGGTGATGGAGGTGGCCCAGTTCTTGGTGCCGACCACCACCACGGTGGTGCGGTTCACGGTGGGGGCGACCGCTTTGAGCGAACTCACCTGCGCCCTGATCGCTTCCGCATCCCCTGCTTTGAAACTTGGCGCGCCCAGGCTGCCGCTGCCCGGCCCCATGCGCTGGCCGGGACGCAGCATCAGCAGGTTGCTGCCGAGGCTGGAGATCTGGTCGGACACCGACTGCGTCGCGCCGTTGCCCAGCGTCACCATGGTAACCACGGCGGCCACGCCGATGACGATGCCCAGCACGGTGAGGAAGGAGCGCATCAGGTTGCGCCGTATTTCGCGCAAGGCCAGCAGCAATGTGGTCCAGCCCATCATGCGGCACCGCCCTGAAAGTAAATCCCGCGCAGCGACGCACTGTACCCCTCGCCCTCGGGGAGAGGGGGGACGGGGGAGAGGGAACGCGCGTGACGCAGGCGATCAATCATTTTTCTGAACCTGCGTCATGAGCGTCTCGTTGTCGTGCGCGATCTGGCCGTCGACGAAATGCACGATGCGTTTGGCGTAGGCGGCGATGTCCGGTTCATGCGTCACCATGAGGATGGTGATGCCGTGATCGCGGTTCATGCTGACCAGCAGTTCCATGATCTCGTGGCCGCGTTTGGAATCGAGGTTGCCGGTCGGTTCGTCGGCCAGCAGCACTTTGGGATTAGTGACGATGGCGCGCGCGATGGCGACGCGTTGTTGCTGGCCGCCGGAGAGTTCGGACGAGGTGTGATGCGCCCACGCCTCCAGTCCGACCGAACGCAGCGCAGCCATGCCCATCTCATGCCGCGATTCGGCAGTCTCGCCGCGATAGAGCAGCGGCAGTTCCACGTTCTCATGCGCCGTGGTGCGCGCCAGCAGATTGAAACCCTGAAACACGAAGCCCAGATGGTTGCGGCGCAGTAATGCGCGCTGGTCGCGCGACAGATTCTCTACGTGCACACCTTCGAACAGATAGGCACCCGAGGTCGGCGTGTCGAGACAGCCGAGGATGTTCATCGCGGTGGATTTTCCGGAGCCGCTCGGCCCCATGATGGCGACGAACTCGCCCTGACGGATGGACAGGTCGACGCCGCGCAATGCCTGAAAGGCGGCCTGGCCGTGGCCGTAGGTCTTGGTGATGCCGGACAGTTGGATCAGTGCATCGGGTTCGACGGTGAGCGCAGCGTCATTCATTTTGCCGACTTCTGCATGCCGATGATGACGCGCGCGCCCGCTTGCAGACCGCCGCTGACGATCTGCGTGCGGCGTCCGTCGGTGAGGCCGATGGTGACTTCGACCGGCGTCGGTTTGTTGTCCTGCAACACCCACAGCGTGCGCGCGCTGCTGCCGGCAGAAGGTTTCTCCTTCGCCTGCTTGGGCTGCTGCGGACGGCGCGGCATCAGGCTGGCGACGAAGCCGCCGGAGGGGGCGGCTTTGGTCGCCGGTGTGAAGCGAAACGCGGCGTTCGGCACCAGCAACACATCATGCAGGTTCGCGGTGGAGATCTCGGCGGTGGCGGTCATGCCGGGGCGCAAACTCAGGTCGGCGTTCGATACGTTCAGCAGCGTCTTGTAGGTCACCACGCCGTCGGTGGTCTGCGCGCCGAAGCCGACGCGGGAGATTTCGGCCGGATACTTGCGACCGGGCCAGGCATCGACCATGAAGTAGGCGGTCTGCCCGTTCTTCACCTGGCTCACATCCGCTTCGTCCACATCCACTTGCAGTTGCATGCGCGCGAGGTCTTCCGCGATGGTGAACAGCACCGGTGCTTGCAAGGAGGCGGCCACGGTCTGGCCGGGCTCGATCTTGCGCGTCAGCACGATGCCGTCGATGGGCGAGCGGATGGTGGCTTTGGAGAGATTGGTCTGGTCCGAGCGCAAGGTGGCGGAAGCCTGCGCCGCAGCGGCGCGCGCATTGGCTTCGTTCGCTTCGGCGCGGGTTACCGCCGCTTCCGCCGCTTCCAGTTCGCTGCGCGACGGCACTTTGCCGCCGCTCAGTTCGGCCACCTGGCGCAGGCGTGCCAGCGTGGCGCGCGATTCCTTCACCGTGGCCTGCATCTGCGCCACCTGCGCTTGTGCGGCCAGCACAGCGGCCTGCGATTTGATCACCTGGTCGTTCAGTTTGGAAAGGTCGAGCCGCACCAGCACCTGACCGCGTTTGACCAGATCGTTCTCGTCCACCAGCACGCTCTCTACGATGCCCGACAACTCGCTGCCCACATCCACCTGGTTGGTGGGATGCAGATTGCCGGTGGCCGACACCGTCACCGACAGCTCGCCGAGGGCGGCTTCCTCGGTGAGGTAGCTGCCGTTGTTCGCGCCGTTCGACTTCGGCCACAACATCCAGCCGAGCAGCAGGACTGCGATCACGACGATTGCGATCCACAGTGTGCGCTTGTGTTGGCTGCCGCCCGAAGAACGGGTGATGGCGAGCAACAGGTTCTGGCTGGCTTTGGAGGAATCGTTCATGGTTGTGGACCTTCGTTGTTATTTGTTTGCGCGACAGGCAGGGCGGCATCCTCGTTCCAGCCGCCGCCCATCGCTTTGTACAGGCCGATCAATGCGGTGCGTTCATCCAGCTCCGCACCAGCCAGACTGTCTTCGCTGGACAGCAAAGTGCGGTCGGTATCGAGCACGCTCTGGAAATCGATCAGGCCGCCTTCGTAACGCTGGCGTGCCATCAGCGCGGCATTGCGCGCCGAGGTCGCGGCGTTCTGCAAGGCGGCGCGGCGTTCGTGGCTGTTGGCGTAACTGGTCAGCGCGTTCTCCACTTCTTCCAGCGCGAGCAGCACGGTCTGCTCATAGGCGATCAACGCCTGTTGCTGCACCGCATTCTGCGCTCCGACGCGGCTGCTCAGTCGGCCGCCGTCGAAGAGGGGTTGTGCCAGACTGGCCGAGAGCGAACGCGTCAGGTTGGCGCTGTCGCCCAGCCCGCCGGCAGTAAGCGCCTTCCAGCCCAGACTGCCGCCGAGCGAGAACGAGGGATAACGCGCAGCCGACTCCTGGCCGATGCGCGCGGTCTCCGCCGCCACGCGCCGTTCGGCAGCCTGCACGTCGGGACGCTGACGCAGGGTGTCGGCGGGGATGCTGAGTGCGATCTCGTCCGGCAGGGGTGGCAGTGCGGCAGACGCATCCAACTTGTCATGCAGCGAAGCGGGGAACTGTCCCAGCAGCACGGCCAATCTGTTCTCGGCCTTGCTCAGATTGGTGGCGAGCGCGGGGATGCCGGCCAGTGTCTGCTGCAGATTGCTGTTCGCCTGCTCCACTTCCATCGACGTCACCAGTCCGGCCTGCGCGCGCCACTCGGTGATCTTCAGCGTCTCGCGCTGCGCCGCCAGATTGTTGCGCGCGATGGCGAGGCGCTGCTGCAGGCTGCGCAACTGCACATAGTTGAGCGCCACTTCGGCGGCGAGGGTGACTTGTGTGTTGTACAGGTTCGCCAGCGTCGCACCGGCATCCGCTTCCGCCGCTTCGGAGGCGCGGCGCAGGCCGCCGAACAGATCAATCTCCCAGCTCGCATCGAAACCGGCGTTGAACTGATTGGCGGGCGAGGCATCGCCGCTCTTGCTGCGGTTGGCACCCAGCGCGGCATTCAGTCTGGGCATGAGACCGGCATCTGTAATATCGAGACGGGCGCGCGATTCCTGCAGCTTGGCGCGCGCACTGCGCATGTCCGGACTGTTGCGCAGCGCGGTGGTGATCAGTTCGGTCAGCATGGGATCGTCCAGTCGCAGCCACCAGTGCGAGATGTCTTGCTGCGCGATGCGCGCACCGGCGGTGACGCTCCAGTTCGCCGGTGCGGCGGGATCTTGTTTGACGTAGTCCGGCCCCACGGCGCATCCGGCCAGCGGAACGAGTAGCATCAGTGTACGGAGTTGCACTTTCACATCAATCTTTCAAATGGGTGGAATGCGTGCGGGATTCTATAGGGGATATATGGCGATTTGTATAAACCTGATGGGTCACTTCTGGTTTGACGTGCCATCCCGACTCGCCCACAATCCGAGGCGTCGGATGCCATTATGAATCGGTGCATCCGCAGCCGCACAGACTTTACATATCTTCACAGATTCGACTCCTCTATTGAACAAAATGAACGAACCGGCAGAAAAACATCGCGTCGATAAATGGCTGTGGGCGGCGCGTTTCTTCAAGACGCGCAGCATCGCCGCCGACGCCGTCGAGAGCGGCAAGGTGACCATGGACGGCGCGCGCATCAAGCAGGCCAAGACCGTCGGCGTGGGCGATGTGCTGGTGATCCGCCTCGGCCACTATCAGCACGAAGTAGAAATCATGGAATTGTCCGGCAAGCGCGGTCCCGCGCCGGTCGCGCAGAAGCTGTATCGCGAAACGGACGAGAGCAAGCAGCGCCGCGCGCTACAGGCCGAGCAGAACAAACTGCTGCCGCAGTCCGAACTGAAAGGCCGCCCGACCAAGCGCGACCGCCGGGATATCGCGCGTATGGTGGAAGGCGGACGTCCGTCGCGCAAGAGTGCCTGGGGCGATTTCGAATAGCGCATGACCACGCTCGCCGATCAGCAACGTTTGATCGCGGCGCTGCAAAGTGCGCATGCCGCGCGGCTGATCGAGACGCATATCTCCTGGGTGCTGCTGATCGGCGACCTCGCGTACAAGATCAAGAAAGCCGTCGATCTCGGTTTCCTCAATTATCTCGACTTGTCTGCCAGAGAACATTTCTGTGAAGAAGAGTTGCGCCTCAACCGGCGCACCGCACCCGATCTCTATCTGGAAGTGGTGGGCATAGGCGGCACTGTGGATGCACCGCAGTTCGGTGTGCAGCCCGCCATCGGATACGCGGTGAAGATGCGCCGCTTTGCCGATGATGCACTGATGGATGCGCGCTTGCGGCAGGGCAGCATCGCGCCCTCGCATATCGATGCGCTGGCGGAGCGCGTGGCCAGTTTCCACGCGCGGGCCGCGACGGTCGATGTGCAAATGCCATTCGGAAATGCCGCGACCATCCGCGCGGCCGCGCTGCAGAACTTCGAGCAGATGCGCACGCTGTTGACTGATGCCGCCGACCTGCGGCAAGTGTCTGCGCTGGAGCGGGCGGCGATGCGCGAATGGGAAAGTCGCGCGGCATTATTCGGCGAGCGCCGCAGTGCGGGCCGCGTGCGTGAATGCCACGGCGATCTGCATCTGGGCAACATCGCGCTCATCGACGATTCGCCCGTGCCGTTCGACTGCATCGAGTTCTCGCCGGCATTGCGCTGGATAGACGTGATGGACGAGGTCGCTTTCACCATGATGGATCTGCTGCGGCACGGACGCGGCGATTACGCATGGCGCTATCTGAATGCGTATCTGCAAGCGACGGGCGACTATGCGGGTGTGGGTGTGCTGCGTTTCTATCTGGCCTATCGCGCGGCAGTGCGTGCCAAGGTCGCCGCCATCCGCGCCAGCCAGTCAGCAGGAAGTGAGCAGGCAAGCGCGCTGCAAACATGCAGGGGACATCTGCGCTTGGCGCTGCAATGTCTGAGCGAACGCCATCCGGCGCTGATCATCACGCACGGTCTGCCCGGATCGGGCAAGACCACCTTCGCGCAATATGTCATCGAACAGCTGGCCGCGGTGCGCATCCGCTCCGATGTGGAGCGCAAAAGGATGTTCGGCTTGTCGGCGCTGGAAGGCAGTCGCAAGTTGGCTGCGGACATCTACAGCAAGCAGGCGACGGCGCAGACCTATACCGCGCTGCTGGCGCTGGCGCGCGACATGCTGATGGCGGGGTATCCGGTGGTGGTGGATGCGGCATTTCTGAGAAGTGATGAGCGCGAGCAGTTCCTTGCACTGGCGCGGGAGACCGCGTCGCCGTTCATCATTGCCACGCTGGATGCGGATGGTGCCACATTGCGCGAACGCCTTCGCAAACGCAGCCATGATGCTTCCGAGGCTGATGTGAAAGTGCTGGAGAAGCTGCAGGCGGAGCAGCAGCCATTGTCTGCGCGGGAACGGCAGGTGGCGGTGCGATTCAGTACCATGCAGCCACCGCAGTCCGGCGAGAATGCGCGCGGCTGGCGTAGCTTGTTAAAGTTTGTTTACGCGCTGTAAATTCGACCACACACTGGTAGCATGTATCAGCCGGGGAGATGGCGCAGCGTTTCAACTGGAGAGTCTGCTATGGCAATAGCGTGGCGAGAACAACTGAGTGTCGGCAACAACATCATCGACGTTGACCACAAATACCTGATCGAGATCATCAACAAGGTCGAGGTATGTCTGGCGAAGAGGGATATGCCCGCGCTGAAAGCGGAGCTGCAACGCTTGCACGATTACGCGCTACTGCATTTCGACCGCGAAGAGAAGATCGCCATCGCGGTCGATTATGAGCAGACCCCAGGCTTGCATCAGTCGCATCAGGAACTGGTGGAGAAACTCGGGAAGATGCAAGCGGATTTCGTGACTGCCGAACAAACGTGGTCACCGGAGCTGACCAAAGGCTTTGCCGACTTCCTGCGCAACTGGCTGATCGATCACGTCATCAAGGAAGATCTGCTGATGAAGCCGGCCCTGCAGAAGCATTCTCCCGCTTTTGCTCCCAGATAAAGCTCGGTGCCCGTTCGTTTCGCAGTGACACATCGCCCGGTCTGCCGCCGTATCTGCCTGTCACTCAGGTTGGTTGGGCTTTTGTCGAATGCAGTTCGCAGACCGCGCTGTTGTCGGCAGGCATGATGGCCAGATGCGGAATGCATACGACCTTATCCTGCCGCTTTCCTTTTCTGATTGTATGGATGCAATTCGCGCAGGTTGGTCGCGAGGCATCCTTGTCTTGCTGACGTGATTTTTTCATCATGCGCGTCTCCCCGGTTCGTTCAAGCGACCTCTGCGCGCGGGTGCGCGACAGATATGTATTCGGCGACCGACAGGGAAGAAGTGACTAAGGCATGGCAAGAATGTCCATGTCGCAGTCCCGCTACCGTAGTTTCCCTTAGGCCGGAGACTTTGCGCCTATGCTTTTCAGCATATTTGCCAAGTGCGCAGGACCTTATCCCATTGCTGGAGTATGGTCAATTGCGGCGAGCTCAGGACCGGTTCCGGATGACACCGGATTGCTTTTATCGCAGTGGGCTACGCCGTAAAGATCAGGCTGGGGCATATGCCGAGGTGCACGGGGAGGTGATGCGCTACCGGCAGGGGGCTGCGAGACTAAGCTTTGTCCGCTTTGCAGTGATACATCGCCTGGTCGGCGGCGGCGATCAGCGTGGAGGATGTGCTGCCGTCCTGCGGAAAGCGGCTGTGGCCGATGCTGCCGCCGGAGCGCAACTCGATATCCCGGTACGGAATGGGCGTTGCCAGAGCGGTCTTCACCTTGAGCACCATCTGCTCGATCTGCGCGCCGTTCCACTCCCCCTCGAACAGGATGATGAACTCGTCGCCGCCCAGTCGCGCCGCCGTGTCGGATTCGCGCAGCAGGGTGCGCAGTCGCTGTGCGACCGCCTGCAATACCGCATCGCCTGCCCCGTGCCCGTGCGTGTCGTTGATGGTCTTGAAGTTGTCGAGGTCGATGAACAGCAACAGCAATTGCTGGTTCTGCCTCTTTGCGCGTGCCAGCGCATGTTCCAGCCGACCGAGGAACATGCGCCGGTTTGGCAGGCCGGTCAGGCTGTCGTGGCTGGCCAGATGGTCGAGCATCTCCTGCTGCATCTGCAGGTCCTCGATCTGATGATTGATCTGTTTTTCCATCTGCATGATGCTGTACGCCAGTTCGCCGATCTCGTCTTTGCGTTCCACCGGCAGCGAACCGATCTTGCCGTCGACTGAAAAACGTCTGACTTCTTCCACGATGCGATACAGGGGACGGTTGAATGCGCGCGCCAGAAAGATGGCGAGCAGGACCGACAGCGCGCTGAAGCTCAGCACGATGCCCAAGGTGATCGAGGCGAGCTGTTTGCTTTCCGATAGCACGCTCGCCAAAGGCTGCGACAGCCCCAGGATGAAACCGTCGCCGTCTTGCATACCGGGGATTCGCCTTTGATCAAAGGCGGCCACCAATGCCTCCGCAGAGGAGGGCAGGTTGGCGGTGACCAGATGCCAACTTTCACCCGCTTGCTTGGTCAGTAACGCGGCGATGGCGGGGAACTCATCCTGCACGCGGGCGTCCCGCCCGCGGTCGAAAGCGAAGCTGCGCGACGGGTCGGGGTGGATCAGGTAGTCGCCCCGTGTGTTTGCCAGATACAGTTTCAACTCGGGCGGCAGGTCGGCGGCCAGTTGCGCGAACAGTCCCTGCAGGTCGACGTTGACCACGATCAGGCCGATGGCGTGCCGGTTCGCATCGTGGATCGGTGCAGCGACCTGCAGTGCGGGGCGGTCCTCGCCGGCATGGGCGCCCGTCTCGTGGTTGATCATGGCGCGCGAGACATAGATGCCGTCGCGCGGAAGCCGCAGGGTCTCGAACACATAAGGATAGTGGCCCTTCTCCTGCAGATCGTCGCCGCCGATGCGCAGCAGGCCGCCCATGCCGCGATCAACACGGATGCGCTCCATGCCGTGATTGGCCGATTCGATCAGGCGGATCTGGAAATATTCCGCGTGCACCGACATCAATCCCGCGAATATCATCGCCACGTTATCCTCGCCGAGCGCCTGAAAACCGGGCGTGCTGCGTTGCAGGATGCGCGCGGCCTGCGGGTGCTGTGCCATCAGGCGCACATCGGCTTTCACGTCGTTCAGGGCAACCGTCACCTGCCGCATCAACACATTGGTGGCCGTGAGCAGGCGTTCTTCGGATGAATTCACCAGCTGCTCGCGGCTGGCCTGATAGGCGAAGTAACCGGTCAGGCCGGTGCCGAGCAGGCCGACCATGACCAGCACCAGACCGAGACGCCAGGCGATGGGGAATCTCATTGCGCCAACACCCGCGACAGGCGATCACCGGAGCGGATGCGCGACCAGAGCTCCTCGCGCCAGGCGGTATCTTCCGGCGGTTGCAGCCATACCGACTTGCCCTTGGGCTGGCCGTTATCGTCATCGCTCAAGGTGTTGGACAAGCCTTGTCGCTCGACCAGCAGGCGGCTGGCCTGTGTATCCAGCAGATGGTCTATCCAGGCATGCGCCAGTTGCATGTGTTTCGCGTCGCGCGTGACGCTCCAGCAATCCAGCCAGGCCAGTGCGCCCTCCTGCGGGATCACGTAGCCGATGTCGGCACCGGCTTCCTGGAGCATGTGCACCTGCTGCATGCCATAGTTGGCGAACATCAGCGCGGCACCGTGCTGCATGAACAGGTGGTTCGCTTCTTCGGGCTGGGTATAGAAGCCGAGCGCATTGCGCCGCAACTCGATCAGGCGTGCGGCGGCGCGCGGAAAATCGTCGGGTGCGATGCGGAACGGGGAGGCAAGCTGCAGCGACTGCGCCGCCAGCGAGAAGTTGTGCGTGCCGCCGTCGTAGGCCACCACTTTGCCGCGATAGCGTTGATCCCACAGCGCGTTGATGGAACGCGGCGGGGTGGTGAACTGCTTGCGGTCGTAGATCAGCCCCATCTGCGCATAGGTGAAGGGAATGGCATACGCCTTGCCGTTGCGCATCAGGCCGGGGATGGCGGCGAGATCGCGGAAACGCGCCAACTGCTTGCGCGTGTTGGGGATGGCGTCGGGATTTAAGGCTTGCACCAGATTGGCCGCGAGGTAGCGCTGCAGCTCGGCGGCGTTGACGGCGAACACATCGAAACTATGGGTGTTGAGCTTCTCCCATAGCGTGGCATCTGCGGTGACGACGGTCAGTTCGACCCGCACGCCATGCTGTTGTTCGAACGACTTTACCACTTCGGGTTCTGCATAACCGGGCCAGGCCAGCACGCGCAACACCGCTTGCTCCGCGCTGGCGGGCGTCGCGGCCAGTAGCAGCAGCGACAAGGCAGGCAGCAGCAATCTACGGAGGACAGAGGCAAGGCGGGCGGTCATGGAGCGCACCCTAACCCGCGCGACAAAGCCGGTCAATACGCCGGAGGAATCGGAAACGGCAGCGCTGCAAGTCAAATGAACGCTTGGGGCGGCAAGCGTTCGCCATGCGTTCAGACCATGAAGCGTCGCGTGGCTTCGTTCAGGCTGTGCGCGGTGCCACCATGCGTTCCGATTTGCGCACGCACAGCGAAGTCAGCTTGACTGTTTCTTAAGAGCCGCTCTGGTTCTCCTCGATACGCTTGGGCACCAGACCGGCCGGCATCCGCTGAACATTCGCCGCCTCGCGCACGGCATTGGTGTTCCCTTCGGAGATGATGACCGTGGACGCGGCATCGATGCGCGTGTGCGGCCCAATTTGGTTTAGGCAAGAAGCGGATAATCTTGGATGAGCAGACCGTCGGCTCAGAGTTCTCCGGACCGGGGAAATGTTTCGTTCGTCCGCATCCGATCCAGCAATTCCTCGAATGCCCCGACTGGAAGCGGTTTGCCGAACAGGTATCCCTGATAGGCCATGCAGCCGTTCTGGCGCAGGAAGCTGAGCTGGTCTGTTGTCTCCACGCCTTCCGCGATCACGTTGAGATTGAAATGGCGTGCCAGACTGATGATGGTCTGCACCATGGTCGCATCGTCGATATCGCTGGTGATGTTGCGCACAAAACTCTGGTCGATCTTGATCTGGTCCAGCGGCAGTTGCTTGAGATAGGCCAGCGAGGAATAGCCCGTTCCGAAATCGTCCAGCGACAGGCGGATGCCCTGCGCCTTCAGCGCATGCATCTTGCCGATCACATCGGACACGTCGCTCAGCACCACGCTCTCGGTCAGCTCCAGCTTCAGGCGCGACGGGACAACCTGGTACTTGTCGATCATTTGCGCGACGTGCTGCACGAAGTCGTGGCGTTTGAACTGTTGCGCGCTGACGTTGATGGCGAGCTTGAGATCGCGCGTGCGTTCGTGTTCGCTCCAGCTTGCCAGCTGTTTGCATGCCGTTTCCAATACCCAGTTGCCGATCTCCTGAATCAGCGAGCTGTCTTCGGCGATGGGGATGAAGCGGGCAGGCGGGATCATGCCGCGTTGCGGGTGGATCCAGCGTATCAGTGCTTCCGCCCCCAGCGGGCGCAGCGCGCTGTCCAACTGCACCTGGTAATGCAACTGGAACTGTCCGTTGGGCAGTGCTTGGCGCAGTTCCGCTTCCAAGGCGGCGCGGCTCTCTACTTCGAACTGCATGGCGGGGTCGAAGAAGCGCACGGCATTGCGTCCCGATTCCTTGGCCTGATACATCGCCATATCCGCGTGTTTGAGCAGATCGTCGACGCTTTCCCGGTCGCCTCGGTACAGGCACACCCCTATGCTCGGCGAGCTGTGGTACTCGTTTTCGTTGAGGAGATAGGGCCGGGCCAGTGCGGCGCGGATCTTTTCGGCGATCACAGCCGCTTTTTGCGACGCCTCGCTGCTATCCGCGTCCAGCTCCTCGATCAGGATGACGAACTCGTCACCGCCGATGCGCGCCACCGTGTCCATATCGCGCACGCAATGCTGCATACGCTTGGCAACCTCTATCAGCAACAGATCGCCATGGTCGTGTCCCAGTGTGTCGTTCAGTGTCTTGAAACGGTCCATGTCGAGGAACAGCAGCGCGCCGTGCAGACGGTTGCGTGCCGATGCCGCAACCGACTGCTGCAACCGTTCCAGCAGGAAGCGGCGATTGGGCAGCTTGGTCAGCGTGTCGTAGAACGCGAGGCTGAAGATCTCCTCTTCCGCCTGTTTGCGGTTGGTGATGTCGCTGAAGATCGCCACATACTCGGTGTTCTCACCTTTGGGGTTCTTCACTGCGGTGATGGTCAGCCATTTCGGGTAGATCTGTCCGTTCTTGCGCTTGTCCCATATCTCGCCGCTCCAGGAGCCATGCTCCAGCAGATGCCTCCACATCGCCGCATAGAATTCCCTGCCGTGACGCCCGGAACTCAGGATGCGCGGATTCTTGCCCAGCACATCTTCGGCGCTGAAGCCGGTGATGACCTGAAAAGCATGGTTGACGCGGATGATGTTGCCGTTGGCGTCGGTGATCATGATCGCTTCATGGGTCTCGAACGCGATGGCCGCGACGCGCAACTGGCTTTCGGTGCGTTTGCGTTCGTCGATCTGCTGCTGCAGCAGCAGGTTGTTCTGCAGCGTCCTCGCCTCGATCTTCCTGGCGGTCTGCGCGATCAGCCACAGTGCCAGGCTGTATCCCGCCAGACGCTGTACGTGCCATCCCCACCACGGCCAATCCCAGATGCTGGAGTATGCGAAGGCGAGTGCCGCCGTGGACAGTATGAGGCACTGGAAAGAGAACAGCAGATCCTCGGCTTTGTCCGAAGCACGGTAGGCGAGATACAACCTCGCGGCAGCGGCCAGCAGGAACATCCCGCCGACGATGTTCAACGCCACGGCGGCGGAAGTGAATTCGCCCGATTCGAGCATAAGGGGGAGCTGCTCGGGCAAGAGCAGCGAATAACCGCCCAGCGCGACCGCGATCAAAACCGCTGCCGACGGCAAATGGCGCAGTGCCGGTTGGAAGGCGTGGGACGGCAGCCAGACCAGCGCGAACAGCAGGCTGCCGACAACGGTCGCCAGACTATGCAGCCATACGAACTGATTGCCGACCGGGATCAGCGCATGCTGGCCATCCAGAAGTCCCATGGCCAGCAGCGCGGCCGCGATCCGGTGATTGAAGCTGCTGCCTTCGCCGATGATGTTCAAACGCAGCAACAGATAAGCGACCATCGCGGAGATGACCGCGCCGGCCATCTCGATCGCACCGTGCAATGCCGGATTTGGCAGCAGCATGGGTTTGCCCAAGCCTTCCAGCGCCATGCTGAGTGCTTGCACCAGCAGGCCGAAGGCGAAGACGGCGGCCATCAGCATGCGCAAGCGTAAGGAAGCAGAGCGGGAGGTCGACATGGGTCATCCGTGATAGTTCGAGCGCAACCCTAACCATACACGGGGTTTTTGTCCATAACTCCGACAGCCTATTTATCTGAGGCAGCCGTTGTCAGGAGGCTCAGACTGCCGGGGGAGTTTCGCCGCCCAGCACCTCGACGATGGCGGGCAGCAGTTTTTTCAGCTCGCCGCTCATCAGGGCGAAGTCGGCATCGAAGGCGTCGTCCTGCGCGTCGCCGCCGGCCTGCTCCTTGAGCAGGTCAAGCGCTTGCAGGCGTTTGATCTGGCCGTTCTCGTGCAGCACGAAAGAGATGCGGTCGTACCATGTCATCGCCAGCCTGGTCACTTCCTTGCCGCCGCTGATGTGCTTGGCGATCTCTTCCGCTTCCAGCGAATGGCGCACGTAACGCACGGTGGCCTTTTCCTCGCCCGAGGCGCGCAGTTCGCAATCGCGGTCGACGGTGAACACCAAGGGCAGATCCTCACCCGCCAGCCACGCGGTCATCGCGGTGGTGGGGGCGACTTCCGTCTTGAGCGGCGTGAAGGCGATGCCGTCCACCGATTTCACCAGCAGTTCGACCAACTCATCCGCCTTGGACAGATTGGCGGCGTCCAGCACCAGCAGGCCCGCTTCAGTATCTATCCACGCACAGCTGCGGCGACGCACGGCGAAGGCGCGCGGCAGCAACTCGTCGGTGACCGCCTCCTTGAGCTGCTTCATCTGTTTGCGGCCCGGCTTGTAGCCCTGCTGCTCTTCCATCTCCACCGCGCGCGCCTTGCAGATGGTGTTGATGACCGAGGCGGGCAGCAGCTTCTTCTCCGCACCGAGGCAGATCAGCATCTGTTTGCCCAGCGTGTGCACGAAGGTCGGCTCGCCTTCCTTGGGCGGTATCCAGCCCACGCGCTGCAGTTCCAGACCGGAGCAGGGCTGCAGTGCGTGTGCGGAAAGTTTCTCTTCCAGTTGTTCGGGGGTGACGTCCCATTTGTTGAGACGATAGATGATCAGATTCTTGAACCACATGATTGCGTTTTGCCTTGCAGAAAAAAGGGCGCGATTCTAGCGCGGATGCGCGCGGGCGCCGTTGTGGCGACACCCGCGACGCGCATGACTTACGATTGCAAACCGACCACGACTGCCTTGCCTTTCAGCGCCAGCACTTTACCCATGCGGGCGCGTTTGCCGAAATGGTTTTGCAGGTCGCGGTCGTTGAGTTGCATCGTCTGTTCCTTGCTGCCGGACGAGGTGATCACGCTGACCTTGGGCTGGCGGGTCACGGTCGCGGCGACCAGCTCGTCGTCCTCTGTCATTCCCATTATCACAACTCCCTTGCCGCCGCCCGCGAGCTGTTTCATCTCGGCCAGCAGGAAGGCGAGCAGACGGCCCGATTTGCAGGCCGCCACCACCAGCGCATTGTCGGACGGTGTGAACAGTGCGGGTGCCAATATCGCTTCACCTTCCACGCTGATGAACTGTTTACCCGCCTTGTTGCGGCCGACCATGTTGCCCAGCGTGCAGGTGAAGCCGTAACCGGCGGCGGTGGCCAGCAGCACATGTTGTTCCGCTTTGCCGCACAGCACATGCACGATCTTCGCGCCGGTCGCCACCTCGATCAGCGTCGCCAGCGGCACGCCGTCGCCGCGACCGCCCGGCAGCAGGTGTACTGGGATGCTGCACACTCGGCCGTTGCTGCAGATCACGATGCAGTGGTCGGTGGTGCGGCACTCGAACGCGCCCAGTAAGGCATCGCCGTCCTTGAACGAGATGCCGGCCAGGTCGAGGCCGTGGCCCTGGCGTGTGCGGCCCCAGTGTTTCTTCGAGATCAGCACGGTCACCGGTTCGTCCACCACTTGCGTGGTCAGTACCACGCGTTCGGCTTCCTCGATCAGCGTGCGGCGCTCGTCGCCGTAGGTCTTGATGTCCTCGTCGATCTCCTTCGCCACGCGGCGGCGCATCATGGCATCGGAGCCGAGCAGCTTGCCCAGTTCCTCGCCTTCGTCCTTCAGCTGTTTCAACTCGCGCTCGATCTTGATGCCTTCCATCTTCGCCAACTGGCGCAGGCGGATCTCGAGGATGTCCTCGGCCTGCCGGTCGGACAGGTCGAAGCGTTCGATCAGTGCAGCTTTCGGTTCATCCGATTCGCGGATCAGCGCGATCACCTCGTCCAGATTCAGATACACGATCATGCGACCGTCGAGGATGTGGATGCGGTCGTTGACCTGCGCCAGACGGTGTTCGCAACGGCGACGCACGGTGCCCAAACGGAACTCTGCCCACTCGCGCAGGATCTCCGCCAACGGCTTCTGGCGCGGACGACCATCGAGGCTGATCATCACCATGTTCAACTGCAGCGAACTCTCCAAACTGGTGTGCGCCAGCAGGATGGTCATCAACTCTTCCGACGACTGGCGGCTGGACTTCGGTTCGAACACCAGACGCACCGCCTGATCCTTGTCCGATTCGTCGGTCACCCTGTCCAGCACCGACAGCAGCAGTTGCTTGCTCTGCACCTGCTCCTGCGTCAGCGCCTTCTTGTTGGCGCGCACCTTGGGATTGGTGAGGTCCTCGATCTCTTCCATGATCTTCTTGGCCGAGGTGCCGTGCGGCAGTTCGTACACCGCCACGCGCCACTGGCCGCGCGCCAGTTCTTCGATCTTCCAGCGCGCGCGCATCTTGAGCGAACCGCGCCCGGTGCGGTAGCACTCGGCGATCTCGCGCGGCGAGGAGATGATCTGCCCGCCGCTGGGCAGGTCGGGGCCGCCGATCGAGGCCAGCAATTCCTCGTCTGAACATTGCGGATCGCGCACGCAGATCGCGGCGGCGGTGCCGATCTCGCACAGGTTATGCGAGGGAATCTCGGTCGCCATGCCCACCGCGATGCCGGATGCGCCGTTGAGCAGCACCATGGGCAGGCGCGCCGGCAACATGGCCGGCTCGTCGAAGTGGCCGTCGTAGTTCGGCTTCATGTCCACCGTGCCCATGTTCAGCTCGGACAGCAGCAGATCGGCGATCGGCGTCAAACGCGCTTCGGTGTATCGCATCGCGGCGGCGTTGTCGCCGTCGCGCGAACCGAAGTTGCCCTGGCCGTCCACCAGCGGATAGCGCATGGAGAAGCTCTGCGCCAGACGCACCATCGCTTCGTACGCGGACGAGTCGCCGTGCGGGTGGAACTTGCCCAGCACCTCGCCCACCACGCGCGCGGATTTCACATGCTTGCTGTTGTGCGCCAGTCCCATCTCGCGCATCGCATACAGGATGCGGCGCTGCACCGGCTTCTGGCCGTCGCACACGTCGGGCAGGGCGCGGCCTTTGACCACCGACACCGCATATTCCAGATAGGCACGTTCGGCGTATTGCGCCAGCGGCACCGAGTCGCCGTCCGGCGGCGGTGGCAGCGGGGCGAAGCGGTCGGCAGCGCCATTGCCGCCATCGCCAGCGGCAGTGGTTTCCTGCACGGCGTCTTCCGGTTGTTCGTTCTCTTCTTCGAAAAGTTGTGGCAGATCAGACATCGCCTGTGACCTCGTTCCCGTGATATTCCAGCCAGGCGCGTCGCGCGCCCGACTCCTGTTTGCCCATCAGCATGTTCATGATGCGATGTGTGTCGTCCGTCGAGGACGCATCCAGCGCCACGCACAACGCGCGGCGCGTGTCCGGATTCATGGTGGTGTCCCACAACTGTTCCGGGTTCATCTCGCCCAGACCTTTGAAGCGCGAGATGGACCACGCGCCTTCGCGCACTTTATCTTTGCGCAGACGGTCTTCAATGGAAGTCAGTTCGTCTTCGTTCAATGCGTAGATCTTGCGCAGCGGCTTCTTGCCCTGCGCCGGCACGTCGACGCGGAACAGCGGTGGTTGCGCGAGGAAGATGTGACCGTCGGCGACCAGACGCGGGAAGTGGCGGAAGAACAGCGTCAGCAGCAGCGTGGCGATGTGCGATCCGTCCACGTCCGCGTCGGCCATGATGTAGATGCCTTTGTAACGCAGGCCGGACAGATCGACGTTGTCGTTCAGATCGTGCGGATCGACGCCGATGGCCACCGCGATGTCGTGCACCTCGGCATTGGCGAACAGGCGATTCCTGTCCACTTCAAAAGTATTCAGCACCTTGCCGCGCAGCGGCAAGATGGCCTGGAACTCCTTGCTGCGCCCCTGTTTGGCCGAGCCACCGGCGGAATCGCCCTCGACCAGGAACAGCTCGTTGCGTTCCGGATTGAAATCCGCCGCGTCGGTCAGCTTGCCCGGCAACACCGCCACCGAGGAACCTTTCTTCTTCTCCACCTTCTGTGCAGACTTCATGCGGCTCTGCGCCTGCTTGATGACGATCTCGGCGATGCGCTTGCCGTAATCGACATGATCGTTCAGCCACAGCAGCAGCGGATCGGTGATCATGGTGGACACCAGCTTGAGCGCGGTGCGCGACACCAGCCTGTCCTTGGTCTGGCCCTGGAAGGAAGGGTCGAGCACCTTGGTTGACAGCACGAAGCTGGCGCGGTTGGCGACGTCGTCGGAAGTCAGCTTCACGCCCTTGGGCAGCATGCCGTGCATCTCGATGAAACTCTTCACCGCGTTGAACATCGCGTCGCGCAGACCGAAATCGTGCGTGCCGCCATTCCAGGTGGGGATCAGGTTCACATAGGATTCGCGCGTGAGCGCGCCTTCTTCGGTCCAGGCCAGCGCCCAGGCCGCGCCTTCGCCCTCGGCGTAGTTGTCGTCGTGTTTGCCGACAAAACGTTCGCCGGAGAACACCGGTGCGATCAGCGCGCCGCCGTCTTCCTGCGCATCCAGCGCCTGCGTCAGATAGCCGCGCAGACCGTCCGGGTAGGTCCATTCCTTGCGCTCGCCGCTTTTCTCGATCAGCAGCGTGACGACCACGCCCGGCAGCAACACCGCCTTGGAACGCAGCGCGCGTTCCAGTTGCACGAGGTTGACGTTGGGCGCATCGAAATACTTCGTGTCCGGCCAGGCGCGCACGCTGGTGCCGGTCTTGCGCTTGGGACATTCGCCGACGCGTTGCAGCGGTTGCATCGCCACACCGTGCTCGAAACGCAGATGGTGTTCGCCGCCGTCGCGGAACACGGTGACTTCCAGCGCGGTGGACAGCGCGTTGGTGACCGCCACGCCCACGCCGTGCAGACCGCCGGAGAACTGGTAGGCGCCGCCCGCTTCCTTGTCGAACTTGCCGCCCGCGTGCAGCACGGTGTAGGCCACCTCGACCACGGACTTCTTCTCTTCCGGATGCAGACCGACCGGGATGCCGCGCCCGTCGTCCATCACCGACACCGAACCGTCGATGTGCGCGGTGACGAAGATGTTCTTGGCGTAGCCCGCTAAGGCCTCGTCGCAGGCGTTGTCCACCACCTCGGCGATGATGTGGTTGGGATTGTCCAGCGTGGTGTACATGCCGGGGCGCTGGCGCACGGGGTCCAGGCCGCGCAGCACCTTGAATGACGACTCATCGTAATTGACGCTCAACGGAGACTCCTGATTAGAACAACTTGCTGATTATTAACCTTTGGCTGCGGACGGAGGCGTGTCGAGCAACACGTTCTCCTCGCCATCCAGACGCGCGATGATAACCGCACCGCATGAATCGCTGAAGACATTCACCGAAGTCCGGCACATATCCAGCACCCGATCCACCGCCAGGATCAGGCCGATAGCCTCCAGCGGCAGGCCGATGGCACCGAGGATGATGGCGATGGCGACCAGGCTGGCGGAGGGGATGGCGGCCACGCCGATGGAGGTGACCAGCGCCAGCAGCACGACGGTGAACTGCTGCACGAAGCCCATCTCGATACCGTAAGCCTGTGCGATGAACATCGCCGCCACGCATTCATATAGCGCGGTGCCGTCCATGTTCACCGTCGCGCCCAGCGGCAGCACGAAGCTGCTGGTGCGGTTGGACACGCCCGCGTTCTTTTCCACGCATTCCATGGTCAGCGGCAGGGTGGCGGCTGAAGAACTGGTGGAGAAAGCCGTGAGCAGGGCGGGGGCCATGGCGCGGTAATGGCGTAGCGGGCTCACCCGTCCCACGAAATACAGCAGGGCAGGCAACACCAGCAGAAAATGCACGGCCAGCCCCGCCAGCACGCTGAAGAAGAACCACGCCAGCGGCACGATGGCGGCGAAGCCGGTGCTCGCCACCACTTTCGCCACCAGCCCGAACACGCCGATGGGCGCGAACTTCATCACCCAGTCGGTGATCTTCATCATCACCTGGAAGATGCCGCTCCAGAGTTTGTACTGGCTCTCGGCGTAGGGTGCATCGATCCGGGTCATGAAGAAACCGAACAGCAGACTGAAGAAGATCAGCCCCAGCATCTGCCCTTCCGCCGCCGCCGACACGATGTTGGTCGGCACCATGCGCAGGAAGATGCCGACCAGATCGCCTGCACCTTTACCCTCCACACTGGCGACCACCGCATCGCTCACCTGAGCTATGCCCAGTTGTTCCTTGGCGGGTTGGCCGTCGACGATGCCGGGCAGTGTTATGTTCACGATGGTCAGGCCGACCAGGATGGCGAACAGGCTGGTCGCCGCGTAATAGCTCAGCGTCTTCAAGCCCAGCCGCCCGAACGCGCCGCCCCCGCCGATGCCCGCGATACCGACGATGATGGACGACACCACCAGCGGCACGATCAGCATCTTCAATGCATTGAGGAACAGCGTGCCGATGAAATCGAACACCGCGTAATAACGCACACCGAACAGCGTCGCGTCGGTGCCCGCCAGCGACCCGGCGATGGCAGCCAGCAAAAGGGCGATGAGTATCTGCCAGTGCAGTTTGAGTTTGATCATGGTTACGCGTTATTCAGATCGCACCGGCCAAAGATGCCGTCCGGTGCGTGTACGGTGCGCAGTGAACGCGCAGTGACTGGTGTGGCGAGTGCGTGCTTATTCTTCCCGTGCGCATTGCGCGATCGCGGCGTTGTCGGTCAGCTCCAGACAGTGCCTGAAATCCAGATCCTTGGCACGCGGCTTGTTCGACTTGCTGCGCTGCTTGGCCGGCTTCGCTGACGGGGCAGCTGCTTCAGGTGCCTGTTCCGCAACCGGCTCCAACTCTTCCACTTCCAGCTTCGAGGTCGAACTGCTATGCGTGGTGGAGCCGCTTTCTTCGTCGGCAGCGAATGTGGCAGAACCGGTCAGCATCATCGCGGCGGCAAGTAAACCCATAAGATAAGTTTTCATGAATGACTCCCTGTATCCAACTTCAAGCTGTCGATGGAAATGTTGCATTACGAGTGCCGGAGTATAGATTCTTTGCAGGGATCGGCAAAACCATTATCTGGAGGCGCGAGGCTTCTATATACGGAGATGTATGGGACTTAACAGGCGTGCAGAGGGAGGTCGGAGCTAAAACAATGGTCTTGGTCTGCAGGGTGAAGTAGAAGTATTTGGAATGTATATTACCTAGTCAACTATTCAGCCATTTTTCTTGGCTGTATGTTTATTAGTTATTTATTTACAATTATATGTGATGTATGTCAGACTTGTTTATCTAGTCAAAAGTGTAGTCAAATATTCAGATGCCACTTTCCATAAGCGAATATCTACAGCGGGGGCCTGCAACTTCCAAAGAGATTCAGGCTGAGACGGGCTTGAGTCAAACTGCGGTGTCGAGACAGTTGCGCGGCATGGGTGATGCTGTCATCACATTGCCCAATATGCGTCCCCCCAAGTATGCGCTGACCCGCAATGCATTCGGTGGCAGCGACAGGCTTCCGCTGGCGATGGTCGATGCCCATGGCAATACTGTGCTGGCTGCCTATATCCGACCCTTGGCACCAAGCGGTTTTTTTGTCGAGCCAGCAACAGGCATGCCTCAAGTATTGCTGGGGGATAGCGGAATTGGCTTGTATCAGGACCTTCCTTACTTTTTGAATGACTTATGCCCCCAAGGTTTCTTGGGAAGACAAATTGCGGAAGATCTCGCGAGCCAATCCAGCGATTTTCCATCCGACCCGAGGCTTTGGAATACCAATCACATAGGGCGCTATTTGATTTCGAACGGTGATGACTTACCGGGAAACTTCAAATTCGGCGAGCAAGCGCTTGCGCGCGTGCGGCGCAGACCGGAGGTGAGAACGGAAAACGATTATCCGGCACTCGCTGATAGCGTCATGAGCGGAGAGATACCCGGTTCATCGGCAGGGGGAGAGCAACCAAAATTCACCGCTTTCTGCGGTAACCGTTCAGCGCATGTCATCGTCAAGTTCTCGCCGCAGGGAAACAGTGAGGTGGCCCGCAGGTGGCGGGACATCCTGATCACGGAGTATCACGCCACCGAAGCGCTCCATAGCCAGAACTTCCCGGCGGCAGAGACGAGGTTGATCGAAATGGACGGCAGGTTGTTCCTCGAATCTCAGCGGTTCGACCGGGCCGGGGAGTTCGGGCGCATGCCCATGTTGTCCCTGTTATCGATCGATGCGGAATTTGGCGGAATCGGAAGCGACTGGTCAAAGGTGCTGGATGCGCTGGAGAAGCGGCAGCTAGTCAGTTGGCAGCACGTGTTTGACGCGGAATGCCTGTGGTGGTTTGGCCGCTACATCAACAACTCCGATATGCATTTGGGGAATCTAAGCTTTGCCATTGACGGCAGCGTGTTCAGATTGCTGCCGGTATACGACATGTGCTCAATGGGATTCGCGCCCAGAAGCGGAGGAGAGGTTGCACCGTATAACTTTGTGCCGCCCGAATATTCCGGTAGCAAACTTGAGCTGGACAGTATTCGCGGCATTCAAGACATGGCGCGAAGCTTTTGGGAAAACTTGGCAAACGATGAACGTATCTCGGACGAGCTCAAAGCATTTCTAGCGCGGGGGAATCCGATGGATAGGACTCGGTCCGGCAGCTAAACGGTTTAACCTTTCGCCTACTTGAACTCCGCGAGCGAGCTACCACCGGCGCAATAATGATTGCGGCCTACGTGGGCTGCAAATTCAAAGGCTACCTTTCAATATGCAAGGGTGAGATGCGTGTTTCCGGATGACGATCAGCCGTTCGCCTTCTTGAACTCCGCCATAAACCCCGCCAGTTCTTTCACCGCCGACAGCGTCAAGCCATTGTAGAGCGAGGCACGCATGCCGCCGATGGAGCGGTGGCCGGCCAGGCCGGAGAAGCCTGCTGCGGAGGATTCTTGCAGGAAGCGTTGTTCCAATTCCTTGCTGGGCAGGTTGAAGGAGACGTTCATCTGCGAGCGGTCGGCGACGGCGGCGTGGCCGCGGTAGAAGTTGTCGCTCTGGTCCAGCGTGCGATAGAGCAGTTCGGCTTTTTGCGTGTTGAGTGCGGCCATGTTATTCAGGCCACCTACCTCGTTCAACAACCAGCGCGTGACCAGCAGCACCACGTAGATGGAGAACACGGGCGGGGTGTTGTAGATGGAGTGCGCTTTGATGTGGCTGTGGTAGTTGAGGAAGCCGGGCATGTCGTCCGGTGCGTCTTTCAATATCTCGTCGCGCAACAGCACAACGGTCACCCCGGCGGGGCCGATGTTCTTTTGCGCATGCGCATAGATCATGGCGTAGCGGTCCGCCGCGCAGGGGCGCGACAGGAAATCGGACGACATGTCGCACACGCGCGGCACGTCGTCACGGCCGAGCATGCGCTGGAACTGCAGGCCTTCCACGGTCTCGTTGGAGATGTAGTGCAGATAAGGCGCGTCGGGTGAGTAGTCGAGTTCGGCATCGCTCGGCAGGCGGCTGAAATTCTCAGACTCACCGCTCCACAGCACGCGTATCGGGCCTTCGCGTTTGGCTTCTGCCAGCGCTTTGCCGCTCCAGTAACCGGTGTGCAGATATTCCGCCGGCGTTTTTTTGCCGCGCAACAGCGTCATGGGGATCATGGAGAACTGCTGGGTCGCGCCGCCTTGCAGGAACAGCACGTGGTATTCCTTGTTCAGGCCGAGCAGGGTGCGGATGTTGTCTTCCAGTTCTTGCACGACAGCGGCGAACCAGTCAGAGCGGTGGCTGATGCCGAGGATGGACAGGCCGACCTCGGGCACGGCGGCGATGGCTTGCTGCACCTGTTGCAGCACGGTCTCCGGCAACGCACCGGGGCCGCCGGAGAAGTTCAATCGGTTGCTGGGCTTATGCATCGCGGGATACCTGTGTCAGGTGTTGCAGATAAGCGCGGAAAGCATCGCGCGCCTTGGCGATGTGTCGCTGTTTGTAGGGGAACAGATCTTCCGGGTCCATCGCGTGCACGACCATGGTGTGGTCGATCTCGAAGATGAGCAGTTCGCCGTCGCGCGTCTCGGCACCGTCGATGAGCAGATAGTCGAGTCCGGTGCGGCGGCATATCGCGTCCAGTGCGGTGCGGTGGCGTTGCACGAAGTCGTCGAAGTGTTCCATGAAGGCGAGTTCTTCGGCGCGCTTGTTCGCGTCCTCGTACATGCCTGCATTGACGTAGTGGATCATCCAGTTGCCGGAAACAGCCATGTGGCAGGCGCAGGCATGGCCGTTGATGAGCGCGATGCGGAATTTGCGGAACAGGCCGTCGTCGCCGCTGTAGTCGATGAAGCGCGCGATGAAGAAATCGCTGGCCTGCACCTTGGCCAGATACTCAGCCAATTCTTCCGCCGCAGCGATGCGCGCCAGATCGCGTCCTGCCTGTGAATCGTAGGGGCGCACGATGATCGGGTAGTCGAGGCCGGAGAACTTTTCTGCGAGATTCGACTGGCCTGCGGCGATGGCCTGCAATGTTTCGCGTGCGCAGCGCAGTGTTGGCGGCATCGCGATGCCCGGTACATCCCGCAGCAGTGCGCTGGCGGCATCGCGGCCGACGCAGGGGATACGATTCGGCTGATTGATGACGGGCTGCGGCCAGTCCTGCAATCTTTCTTCCAGTGCGAGCAGCATGGCGCGGTGCTCGTCGGATTCGCTGATGGCGACCAGCACCACATCGTGTTCGGGCACGGGCAAGGCGAAAGGATATGGCTCGCTGACGTAATAAAAGATCAGGTCGACGTCCGTGCGTTCCAGCAGGCAGTCGATAGGCGTGTTGGCCGCGATGTCGCCGGGCGTCATCAGCACCAGCAGGCGCGTGAGCACGGGTTGCTGCATCGCGGGCAGATGGAAGATGCGCTGCTGTTCCAGTGCCAGTGATTGAATATTCAAGCCGATGTCGCGTTGCCCGATGCATTGCATGGCGACAGACAGATTCATCCACAACGGGCTGTCAGTTTGTCTCTGCTGCGCTTCGGCAAGCAATGACTCGGCATAGGGTTTCATTTCCTGACCCGCAGCGCTGGCGCGCAGAAAAGGGGCTAATCCAAGAAAGGCCGTTTCGGAAGCGTTCTGATCGGTAGAGGTATTCATGACTGCGGTGTAAATATTTGCGAGGGCTAAGGATAGTTGAAACGATGCGATCCGTCCCGCGAATGCTGTAGGGAAATCCTGATTTGGCGTGCTTTTGACGCGTGAGCGGCAAAACACGCCACGCCAATGTCAGTGGGCGGGGCGCTGGGCGTGGAAGGTGAGCGGTATGGCCGACGGCGGTGGCGACTTCAGCACATGTTTCTTCGCCTTGCCCATCACGTGCATCTCACACTTCTTGCAATCGAATTCCAGACGCAACTTTTCGCTGCCGTTGATCAGTGTCATCGGTTCGGCGCGCACTTGTCCTTGCACACCGATCACCCCCTTGGCCTGCTTGGGGCACAGGCTGAGCGAGTAGCGGATGCAGTGGCGCGTGATCATCAGCGACACATCGCCCGCTTCCTTGTGCGATTCGTACGCGGCGGCGATGAGCTTCACACCGTGCTGCTCGTAAAATTTTCTCGCGGCGCTGTTGTACACATTAGCGAGGAAGGTAAGCGTCTCTTCGGGATACTTCGCGGGCGGCTCGACGGCCGCTTTGCGCGGCAGGCGCGCGTAGGCGGCGAGGGGCACGGCTTCGAGTTGCTCGACTGCCTCGCGGCGCAACTTGTTGGCGAGCGAACTGGGCACGAACCAGGGTTGCGACCAGTCGACGCTGAGTGCATCCAGCTCGAATTCAGAGCTGCCGAAACGCGCGAGCTGCTCACGCACATTGTTTTCTGCCTCGGCCGGATTCTTGGCGGGCTGCTTGTCGAACGCCGCATGGGCAGTGGCGACGAAACCGTCCTCATCCAGCAGCGCGAGCGAGAAACCTTCAGCGGTCTCGGCGAAGGTGGCGGACACACCGATGCGCCGTTCGGCGGATTTCTTGTTCAGCGCCTGCTCCCACGCATGGTCGCGGTTGCGGCTGATGGAGACGCCGGCGCGCAGACCTTTCAGCGTATGCATCGGTTCGTTGGGGAACACGCGCCACACCGGGCCGCGCTGTTCGACGATGTTCGCCTGCAGCCCGATCACTTCACGATGGTTCAGATAGTTGAGGCCGTCGCTGTTGGCGAGTGGCTCACTCGATTCCATGTCGAACCATTTATCGCCGACCTGCGACACCGTGCCCAGCGGCAGGCCGACGAAGGTGGGCGTGTCGAACGCGCCGATGTCGGCCTTGCGGCCCTGCGAGAAATAATCGGTCGCACCGCGATGGAAAGTCTTGTCCGGATTCGGTGTGAACAGCAGTTTGGTCTTGCCGCTGGAGGCCGCGCGCAGATCGCTGCGTCCTTCCAAAATCGCGTCGAACAACTGGCGATAGTGACCGGTGATGTTCTTCACATAGGGCGCGTCTTTGTAACGGCCCTCGATCTTGAAACTGCGCACCCCCGCATTGACCAGCGCGCGCAGATTGCCGCTCTGGTTGTTGTCTTTCACCGACAGCAGATGTTTCTCGAAAGCGACCACTTGGCCTTGCTCGTCCTGCAAGGTGTAGGGCAGACGACAGGCCTGCGAACAGTCACCGCGGTTGGCGCTGCGTCCGGTGTGCGCGTGGCTGATGTTGCACTGGCCGGAGTAGGCCACGCACAGCGCACCGTGGATGAAATGTTCGATCACCGTGTCGCTAGGCACCGCAGCGCGCACCTTGATGATCTCCTCGATGGTCAGCTCGCGCGCCAGCACCAGTTGCGAGAAGCCGACCTCGGCCAGGAACTTCGCCTTCTCCGGCGTGCGGATGTCGCACTGCGTCGAGGCATGCAAGTCGATGGGCGGCAGGTCGAGTTCGAGCAGCCCCATGTCCTGCACGATCAGCGCATCCACGCCCGCGTCGTAACACTCCCACGCCAGCTTGCGCGCGGCGTCCAGCTCGGCATCGTGCAGGATGGTGTTGAGCGTGACGTAGATCTTGGCGCGGAAGCGATGCGCGTATTCCACCAGCGCCGCGATGTCCTCCATCGAATTACCCGCCTTGTCGCGCGCCCCGAACGACGGCCCGCCGATATAGACCGCATCGGCACCGTGCGAAATCGCATCACGACCGATGGCGGCAGTCTTGGCGGGGGAGAGGAGTTCTAGGAGTTGGTTTTGCATGGCGGCGGATTATACGCGTCGCCATGGGCTTTCAACTCGGGCTACAAAGCTTTCTTCTTCAGCGTCTTGCGCGGGTCATGCCGGAACGGGTCTTGGGCAGGCGGATCAATAACTCTCGGGCTATACTATTACCGTCCTTCAACTGAAGTGGGGTGTGGGATGGGGTACGCAGAACTGATCAGCAAGCTGGAAGCGCTTACGCGCGAGAAGCAGGCAGAAGTTTTTGAATTCGTCGAATTCCTTTCAGCGCGTTTTGGCATATCGACCGGAAAACCGACCCCTCATGCCGACTGGACGGATAAAGAATTTTCGGAATTGTCCATGAGCCAGGCCATGCGCGGCATGGAGAAAGAAACCGTCAGCTACACGCGTGAAGACCTGCGGGAACGCTGGCAATGAAACGTGCAGGACAGATCGTCCTCAATCCTTTCTCCATACGCAAATATATCCGGCGTCAAATTGCACCCGGCCCCCGTTTTGCGTCTGGTGTCCAGAAGTATGACTCGCTGGTCTGTATGGTGTCTTTCAAATGAAACTGCCCAATGGCAAAAGCGCATTCGTTGACATCGAAAAGTTGCGGGGATACTGTCTATCCGGACAGCATCCGGAAGGTCGACATAAGGCAAGAGTGTTCTTGGCGACGCTGGGAATGTCAGCTGCCGATGCGGACAAATTACGGGAGATATTGTTAATCGCAGCGGCGGATCATGATGATGTTTCCGAGACTGTCGCCGATGAATATGGTCGCCGCTTTACGTTGGATGTGCATATCGTCTGGGGTAGTCGCGAAGCAGTTATTAGAAGCGCATGGATTATCAAGAGCGGTGAGGAATTTCCGCGTTTAGTCAGTTGCTATGTATTGAGAGGTGTCGCATGAAAACATTAGAAGTTGTCGCACTGATCAACGATGTTCCGGAAAAACATCTTCGCCGAGGACAGGTGGGCGCAGTGGTTGAGATACTCGCACCCGGCGTAGTAGAAGTTGAATTCTCGGATCTGGATGGAGTTTCTTACGCCATGTGTGCAATACCGGAAAGCAACTTGATGGTGCTGCATCACATCCCGGATGCGATTGCGGCATAGATTTTATAAATTGGGCTGAATCGATGGAGTCTGTCCCAGAGGTCTCCGTCAGGAGGGTGATGCGATGAAGACCAATAAAATAGAGCGCCTGAAGGCCGCAGGGTGGGAAGTAGGGAACGCCGAGGATTTTTTGCAATTAAGCGATGAAGAAGCAAAGCTCGTCGTACTGAAACTCTCGCTGATCAGCGCCGTAAAAAAATCGCGTATCAAACGCAAACTATCGCAAACCGATCTTGCGCAGCGCATGAAATCCAGCCAGTCGCGCATCGCAAAGACCGAAGCGGGTGACCCTTCTGTTTCGCTGGACTTGGTCGTGCGCGCACTCATCGCAAGCGGCGCAACGACGCGTGATGTTCAGGCGGCGTTCACGGCGCAATAGTCGGGAATTTTGGGGGCATAATTGCCAATCTGGCTGGGATGAGGGGGCGGATACATGATCAAGCCTGGCTCCCTTTGATCTTTCTCGGAATGTCGTATTGCAAGACCCCGTGTTTCTTTTCGTCACCAATCAGGGCAAGACACGCTGGATGATCATTGATGAGGCGTTCAACTCGGACAAGCTTATCGAGTTCCTGGAAGCGCTGATTAAAGAAGCGGATAAAAAGTGTTTCTGATCCTCGACAACCTCCGCGTGCATCACAGCAGGCCAGTCAAGAAATGAGAGGAAGAGCATCAAGACAAGATTGATCTGTTCTTACAGAACTCAACCCGGAAAAGCGACTTAATGCCGACCTGAAGCAGGCCATCTATACCAAGGTCCCGGTACGTACCAAGACCAAAATGAAAGCCGCAACAACCGAACACAGGCGGAACTTGGAGAAATCACCTGAGCGTGTAAAAAAATACTTTCAGGATTCTCGGGTGAAATATGTCGCATAAAACTTCGGTTCATCTGGCCGAATCAATATTGCCCCGGCCCGATCTCTCCGTGGATCGTTAAGTCGCGTCATGTCGCGTGACTTGTGTTTACTGACCTCTGCAGAAAGATGAAATCGATAGTCACGGATAGATTAGGCCGAGTCTATATGGTTCAAGCAAGCACCAAGTCCAAGTTGAGGACTGCCGCAATCGAACACACGCAGGTTTTGGTGAGATTGCCAGAGCCATCTCTGACAGACCTTCTTGGACTCGCGGGCGAAATATGCAGCATGAAAATTTCCAGCGCCGCTTGGGCGGGTCGATATGCGGATATCGTTGCAAAAAATCATTCGGGAGGCACGCCCTGTCTTGCTGATTGCAAATTTCATTGTAGGAAAATCGCGCCAAAATCTTATCCGTCTGTTATGTAATGGAATTGTGCATCTGGCACACTCCGTGCTTGTAAGAGGGGCGAATATGAGGGATGGACGATGGGGTTGATGAGTCTGATTTTTTATAAGGGCAGAAAAGAAGGCTTGTACGTCGAGCGTGAAGTCGATGTGCCTGGATACGGTTTGCAGGCGATCATGAGGTCGCTGGATTGTATTGGGGCTGTTTGCCCGCGACCGCAGTTATTCGTGATAAAAGTGCTGGAGGAGCTCAAGGCGGGCGATGTGATTGAAGTGGTTTCTGATAATCCGTCTTCAGTCGAAGGTTTTCCGTTTCTGGCTCAGGCCTTGAATTGCGATTTTCTTGTATCGGTTCGGGAAGAGGGATTCTGGCGAATTTATCTTCGCAAGAGTTAGTGGCATGAAGAAGTGACTTTGATCGGGGATTATTATGTTGGGTATGCAATCTGCAAATACACCGTGGTTGTCAAAGAGCAATAACCGTTACGCGGCAGGCGTGGTGTTTTTTGTGATCGTCTGCTCCATCTTTGCGTTATCGATGGATCCACGCTTCCTGTATCTTTTGGTGTATGCGTGGTTCGGGGTGGTCTACGGGCTGTTGTTGCAGTATGGGCGATTTTGCATGGCCTCGGCGGTGCGGGACCTTTTCGCGGTGAAGGTTCCTCGCATGGCGGTCGGCATGATGATCGCGGTCGCCTTGTACTCAGTCGTGGCGACTGTCGTCACACTGGCTGGTTTCAGCACATTCCATCCCAATGCGCTGGGTTGGCACATCATGATAGGTGGTGCGATCTTTGGTTTTGGCATCGTGTTCACGGGGGGTTGTGCATCGGGGTCGCTGTACAAGGCGGGCGAGGGCAACATGAGCTCCATGCTGGTGATCCTAGCGATCTCGTTCTCTCAGGCCATCGTTGTTTCCGCCAGCGGCTGGTGGGACAGCATGGTGCCCCAGTCCTGGGTGAGTTCGGCGGCAGCCAAGGATATGCCGTCGGAGTTGAGTGTGACTCAAGGCTGGTTCGATATCTTTACGGCAGGTTATGTCTGGGATTTGAAAGGGACGACGACGGCGGAACTGCTCGGCATGGGAGGAACTGCCTCGGGTGCCGTATTTGCCAATGCATTCCTTACCGCGATTTTGCCGGTCGCGGTCATTCTCTTGCTGCTCTACAAGTTCTATTTCAGAAAAGGCTACGTCAGGCGTACGGGCAAGACGGCGATGTCCATGAAGGATGAGCTGGCCGGTTTGTGGGCGATGTGCACTTCATCGAAGAACACTGCAATTGCCGGCATAGGCCTGGGGATTTTTGCGGGCCTGCACATGTACGTGACGGGTGCGCTTCGCGATTATTACGGGATCCTGAATTTTGGCGACCTGCTCACGGCGATGGGATACCAGAGCGGCCTGTCGATCCAGGACACGGTATTCGATCCCGGATACTGGTACATCACCACGCAGGAGGCCCAATGGGGCGGGTGGGTGTTGCACCAGCTCGGGGTGGAAAACATGGGCAACATCTACTTCGGTCTCGAAAACGGTTTGCCCAATCCGCTTCTCAATGCCCCCGGTTTTATGTCGATCGGCATCATCCTGGGTGCATCCGTGATGGCGCTGACGCGTGGTGAATTCAAATGGAAGAAGCCCAGTGTTGAATCTGCGATCTTTGCGGTCGTTGGCGGCACCCTGATGGGCATCGGCGCCCGTATCGGCATGGGCTGCAATATCGGGGCATTCTTCGCCACGGTCACGAATGGCGATCCCAGCGGATGGATCTATTTGCTTGGCATGGTGATCGGATCCTATGTCGGTGTGAAGGTATTTGCCTGGTGGATGGACTGGAGCGCGGCTCGGAATCAGAGTGAGTGCGCTTTGTGATGCTGGAAGAGATTCGAAATAGTATGAGGAGACTGGTATGGCAATGACATTTAACAAGATCGGCGATGGTGAGTGGAAATTGAACGTGTGCGGATATACCTGTCCGCATCCGCAGATGTACACCAAGAAGGCGTTGCAGAAGATGGAAGGCGGGGATGTGCTGATACTGGAATTCGATAATCCATCCTCCGGCGAATCCATCCTGGCCATGTGCGAAGCAGAGGGCAACGATCTGTTCGACAAGCAGGATTTGGGCGGCTCTTTTTCCTGGAAGATCAGGAAAGCATGAGTTATGCGAATCGGTATCGTGGTGACTGACCAGGCATGTTGTGCCCATGCCATCGGCCTGATTGATGGTGCAACGGCAAGGGGCTGGGAATTCCGGTGTTTTCTAACCGATACGGGGGTGAATCTACTGGCAGACCCGGATTTTGTTGAACGCGCAAAGAGACATCCCGATAGCGTTTCGCTATGTGAGCATAGCGCCGAGCGTTATGCGTTGGGGCAATACGACGTGAAAGCGCTTTCTGAAATCGTGGTGGTCGGCGGGCAATATCAGGATGCCGAGCTCGTGCGCAAATGCGACAGGGTGCTGGTTTTCTAGGGAGGCAAAGTGAAAAAGAAGAATGTCCTGATGCTGGCATCCGAAAAGAAAGTGGAAGCGCTGCGCATGGCGACGGGGCTCACCCTGCTGGACGACAGCGTGAGTGTCGCGACCTGGGGAGGGTTGCCGGATGAGGCCGATGTGCACGAGCAGCTTGAAGCGCTCGAATTCATGGAGGTTCCCATTATTCGGCTGGATCAGGATGGGGCTGTCATCGCCGAGTTGGCGGCGCAGATCCTCAAGAGCGATGTGGTGTATTGCGTATGAAGAAACGAATCTTGTTGATCGACCCGTTTGCCGGAGCCGCGCGAATGCCGGATCTGGCGGCTGCATTGAAGAATGCAGGTGCAGACGTGAGGGAACTGGATATTGCCCAAGGATATGACGCGGTGCTGGATGCATTGGAGGATGGATTCATGCCGGTCGTGCTGAAGGTAATGCAACGTAGTTGAACATAG
>WOZO01000140.1 GCA_011620315.1 Sideroxydans sp.
TGCCGTTCATCGGCCAATCTATCGACAACGTGCCGCACGGCTGGTCAATCGTCATGCGTCGCGCCATTGGGAGTAAACGATAATGAAACTTAACTGTCAGCACGCCGATACTTGCCTTTCTGATTATTGGTCCGGGCATCATCTCGCGCACGTTCAAATTCCCGTCTATCGCGGCATGACGCCGAAAGCGACGCGCGACGCGCTTCACTCTGAATTGAATCAAGGCGCGATCGCAGGCAGTGATGCCCGCACGCGCGACGATAGCGGCGCAGTCGGCGACGCGTGGTTCAAAGCCGCGCATGCCGCGATCAATCGTGACGTGAAACCGGCAAAGAAAGGCGCACGACGCTTGTTTCTGGATCTGGAGCCGGAAACAGAAGACGGCGACACCGTCTACGCTTTCTTTGTCTTCAGCGACGCGGAATAGCGTTCCAGGTAATGCGCGCGCCACCATGCGCGTATTGCCGGCAACGTTGCCGTTACTGGAGCACAACCCGATGAAACCGCCCGAATTACTGGCCGCCGTGCTGGCCTATCGTTACAAAGGCGAGTCTGACGCGCATTGCGTCGCGCGCATTGCGTCGCGTGACACCCACGCGGCTTATCAGG
Organism: Sideroxydans sp.; assembly: GCA_011620315.1. Lineage (GTDB taxonomy): Bacteria > Pseudomonadota > Gammaproteobacteria > Burkholderiales > Gallionellaceae > Sideroxyarcus. Next base: position 610 of record WOZO01000140.1, read on the forward strand.
AAGCGACGTTGTACGTCGCGAGCATCAAACCTGAATACCGCGACACGAATCCGAAAATCGACATTTTCCGCGATGGGTTGGGCAAAGGTGAGTTTCGTTATCGCAGCTCAACCAATTGGTACCGGACGTGCCGTGACGCCCTGATTACCGCCATGCTCGCCGAACCAGGCGCAGACTTCAAAGCCTATCGGAGCAAAGCGGCATGACACCCGCCGAGACCATCCGCGCGGCCATTGCCGTATGCGAAGCGCGCAGCGACGCGGCATGCGACGCGGCAACCGATGATTTTTGGCGTCGCCTTGCCGGTTCCCTTCGCAAATCCCTCACCATGCTGGAGAATGACGTATGACTGCTAAACAAAAACGCGATTACTTGGCGCTGGCGCTATCTTGCGGTCCCTTATGGCTCGCCGCCAGCACTGCGGACCCGTCCCCGTACATGCGGCCGATTCACGTCACGCTTTGCCGTATCGCACTGCGCAAGCTCGCGCGCAAGCTTTAACCCGCCGCACTACATCTGACAATCGGCAACCGCGCGCAAGCGCGAACCCGGCACGCTCTCCCAGGGCGGCCGGGTTTTTCATTTTTGGAGTACCGCCCGTGACCCACTTTCAACTGCAACCACGCGCCGACCGCAAGCGCTTCAAGCCACTCCCAGCCGGTTGGATCTACTGCCCCGAGTGTCGCCAGCGCCTACCAGGCGCGCAACGTAGCGCGGCCAGCGACGCCGCCGGACGTTGCAAGGCGTGCCACGCGGCGGCCAATATGCGCCGCAAAGCGCAGCGCACGACATGCACGCGATAGAACGCGCATACATCGCCGCGGCCGCCATGCTGCGCCGCGCATGGAAAGCACGCGACGGCCACGCGCTGCAGTCGGCCAGCATCCGGTTCGACCGAGCGCGTGGCAGTCTGCCCGCCCAGGCGCGCGGCCGGTCCGCTGCAGAGACCGTCGCCCGCTGGCGCCGACGCGACCGCGATGCCGCCCAGGCATCGACCAAACTGCCATCGACCAACGATCGATCGAGCCTTGACCAAACTGCCATCGACCAACGATCGATCGAGCCTTGACCAAATCGGCATCGACCAAAACTCAGTCGAGCCTTGACCAAATCGGCATCGACCAAAACTCAGTCGAGCCTTGACCAAATGTGCATCGACCAAAACTCAGTCGAGCCTTGAATACATCCACACGCTTCGCCGTATCGACGGCCCGCGTTCGCTCGGGTGGAACAGCTCGCGTGCCAGCCGCTTCTGCATCCACATCTCGCGCAGGTTGACCGCGACGTGCCGCGAGTCCAGCTCCAGCTCCAGCGCGACGTCCATCGCCGTGCCCGGGCCGTCTTCCAGCGCTGCCAGGATGCGAGGCCAGAGTTTCATCTCATCCTCCCAATTGCGCCGCGCTGTATGCGCGTGCGACTTCAGCTGCAGACCCCAGCGCCAGCAGCGCCGGGAACGATTCGTGCACATAGAGTTTCGGCTTGCCAGCATCAGGGAGCACGGTGTTGTTCACGCGGCCGTTCTTGAGCGCAGGATGTGGCCGGTAACCCAGGTTCTTCACGAGATCCTCTTGTGCACTCGGTGCAACGCGGTAGGAACTCCCGGCGAGCAACCGCTTGAGCATGACGCTTGAGATCCAACCGCCCTTGAAGCCCATTTCGTCCTGCTCGACCGCCTCGATCACTTCCTGCTCGGCCGGGCCGCGGCTGGCCACAATGGATGCCTCGGTGCTGCTGGTGCGCGGCGCGCGCGGATGGTTCATGGGGTTGTACTGGTCGGGGATCTCGATCGTCCAGAGCATCTCCGAGATGATGCTGTAGCCCGGGGTCTGCCCGGCGTATTCGCCCTCAGCCTTCAACCACTGCACGTAGTCACGGAAGTAGCTCTCGGTGAAGCCATCGCGCGCCAGGTCTTCCGGTTCCTGCTGCGCGGTGTAGAACGGGGCGATACGCCGCTCGTGCCGGTTCTTGCGGATGCCGTCACGGTGATTCGTGAAGAACGCGAAGTTGCAGCAGATGTCGCGCGTTCGCGAGTCGACGCCCTTATGCGTGACCTCCTGCTCATCGCCGGTAATCATCTCCTTGAGCGTCTCCAGGATGTTGAGCCGCTTGTCGGGAATGTAGATCTCGTCGACGCTGACGAAGGTGCGGTTGTCCATCCAGGCGTTGAAATCGTTGTCGATATTCTTGGCGCGTGCCGTGTGGCAATACTCGCGACCGATCGCCTTGCGCACAAACTGGGAAAGCATGCTTTTTCCGTTTCCCGTTGTGCCCTGCACCAGCGGCGCCCACTGGAACTTGAGGCCCTGCATCTGCACGCACGCGGCGAGGTAGTAGGCGAGGATCCGCTGATCCTCTTCGTCGGGCAGCATCTTGGCCAGGTGCGTCCAGAAGCGCGTCGAGTCGCCGGCAGCGCGCGGCGTGTTGAGCGGCACCCACGTATTCACCAGCGACCGCCCGCCCTCCAGCAGCACTGCGCCTGCGTCCAGCCTCGGCCGGAAGCACGTGGTGTCCACGCGGGGGAAACGGTACGCCTGGCTCTCGGTGAACGCTTCGCTGGCCTTGCGCGTGACGCGCTCGTTGCCTTTGTCCAGCACGAACGTGCGGCCGCCGAACACACGGTTGAACCGCGTGCTGTCCACGCGCATGCCGGTCGGCAGCATGAACTTGTCCTCGTCGAGCACGTAGACGCAGCCGCGAAAGAAGTCGACCTGCTCGATCGGCGTCAGGAACGTGCTGTCGGTCACCGGCACGGCCTCGATCGCCACCGGTGCGCGCTTGACCTCGGTCGCAAAGGGTGAGGCGCTCGGCGGGGCGTCGGCCAGGAACTCCGTCTGCATCGAGCACGCTTTGCGGATCGTGCGGGGCAGGTAGTCGTCCCGGTCGTCCCACTTATCGCGCTGGAGCGCGCTTTGGCGCATCAGGCGCTCGATCCGCGCGGCGTCGTTGCCCGTCCAGAAGCACAGGTGCTGCGCGAGCGCGGCGTCGGCCGTGCTGGCGTTGTAGGCGTCGCCCGCGCGATCCGGCGGGAAGCTCTCGCCGAGCGCATCAGCGTTGGCCTCCCAGAGGTCCAGAAAGCATGCTTTGCCGCCGAAGGTATTGAACGCTGACCGCGAGCGACAAGCCCGCATGATGAGCGTGTCGTCATCCGTCGGCCCGCGCCATGCTGCGACGGGCTCCTCGCTCCACCAGCCCGCGTCGATACCGCCCGCGCCACCGACGGCCACCGGGAAGTACCGCTGCACGTAGGCGGCCAGCGCCGGCCCGGGATCGTGCCCTGCGCTGCCGACGGCATTGAGCCCGGTCAGCGCCACGAAGCGCTTGGAGCTGTAGAACTCGGTGTGCAGGTTGGCGTTGCGGCTGCTGTGCGGCGGCAGGACGCCCGTGCCGAAGATGTGGAGGCCGCGGCCGGACTGGCTGACCTCAACAGCGCACCCAGCCAGCTCGGCGCACGCTTGCTGCGCGATGGCGCTCCAGGCGCTACCGTCCCACGCGCCATCAATATCGAGGAACCAGAACGGATCGTCTGCGGTGAACACGAAGCCGATCCCGTGACTCGTACCGAGCGCCGGCAGGATCGCGGCGACTTCCTCGAAGGATGCCCAGGACTCGGGGTTGTGCGGGTCGGCCACCATGAGCGTGCGCGGGTCGATCGGTTTTTTCTGCGTCTTGGCGCCGTCGGGAACCAATCGGTAGAGGATGAATTGCCTGAACGCTCCGAGGGGCGCCAGTGCAGGCGGCAGGACTTGCATGGTATCCCCTACAGATTGGAAGCGACGTGTATGACGCTCCAGACGACACAAAGCACACAGATGAGGAAGGTGATCTTCTCGCCCCGGCGTCTCATGCCGTCATCCCCGCGACGGCCCGCTGGCGTAGCGCCTCGGGTGCTTTGAGCGCATAGCGGTTGCGGTCGGCCAGGCCCTGCAGCACGACGGCGACGGACTCCTGCTTGATCGCATAGCGCATCAGTGTCCGGCGGAACTCGGTCATGGTGCCGAAGTAGTGGGAGAGCAGCGCATCGCTCACGCCGCACGCCGAAGCGATGGCCGCGCGCGAGACGTTGGCGTACCCCTGCTTCTCGGCGAGCGCCAGCGCCGCATTGAGCAACTCTTCCTTGCGGTCTTTCGGCAGCCGGCGGATTCGTGTCTTCATCGTGATGTTCCTGGGTTGACTGTGCGGAGCCTAACGCTTGCTGGCGGGGCCGTCAATAGGCGCAGTAGCTTTCAATGAAGGCACACGCCGCTTCGGCGTTGATCGCGTTGCCGTAGGCGCGCAGTCGTCCCACGCGGTTGGGCTCTCCAGTGCTTAAAGGCTGGAAAACCAGCTTCCGCCACGCTCGTACATCAACACCCAGCCGGATGCTGTTTTTCGCTTCTTCGCCAAGGGATGCCCATACCGCTTGAGCCTGCTCAGGTGCGTATTGCACAGCCCCTGCTTTACAGATGGCGCCGCACAGTGAGCGCAAGGCTTCAAGGTCACGCCATCTGCCATCGTTCGCGGCGAGTGCGATAGACGGTGGCAAGAGGGACACAATGTCATCAAGTTCGACGGCGAATTGTTGGAAGGGTTCTCGTCCCGATGGTGGACGTGGAGCCTGCCCGTCGCACCGCAGACCTGGCACACCGGCTTGACTTGCCGGTGCGCTTTCATCCGCGTGTGACTCAGGCTGGTGCAGACTTCCTTGACCATGCCCTTCGCCATGCACTGCTGGTTGCAATAAATCCGGCGCATGAAGACTCCGCGATCCTCCAGCCGTCCGTTGATCGTTTTTCGCTCTAGTTGAACCCCGCATTGCCGGCAATAGCTGATCGGCGTTGGAATGACTGGACGCGGCATGATTGCTCACCTTTTCTTGGGTTTTGCGCTCGGTGCGCAGTGATCCCATTGTACCGGATAACCCATCAACCAACGCGACATGTGTGGCGACAACTGGCCGCCACTTTCCATCCGTGCATCCGAGCCAGTCAGCATTTGCCCACTGGCCGTTAGTCGGGCTGGGCCGGTTGCAAGCATCGCGAAGTCGTTCAAGTTCGATCCGTGGCGTGTCTCTCCCATTGCTCGCTTCGCTTGCCCGCCGCCCGATCCGTCCGAAGTCTGCGGCGTCGGCCAGCCGCACAGCCTCGCTTGCCGCCCCATCGACAGACTCGCGTAACTCCCGTCCTCTCGTTTGTGAGCGCCGTGGCCGCCCGTCGCGTCGCATGCCATCGGAGTGTTCCACCCCGCCATAGCCACCGTCTTGCGGCTGCTGTCGTTGTTCCCCGCTGCGTTGTTGCCGTTCTGCGCTGGCGTGCCGGCCATCGGCGTCGGCCAGCCGGCCAGTGTCGCCACATGCGGAAGCGCCACCGAAACCTTCCGCCCGTCCGGCATCCTCCCCGTCGCGCTCATGCCCTCGCAGGACTGCGAGCCTTTGCTGTTCCCGACCGTTGGCGTCGGCCACCCAGTACGTTCGGTCGCGGATGTGCGGCGCACCGACGCCCGCAGACGGAAACGGGACACACCCGACGGCGTAACCCATGCCTTCCAGGTCAGCGTGTACAAGGTCGATCCAAGGGTCGACAGCCTTGCTCGCAACCTGCTCTCCAAACACGACTGCAGGTCGGCACTGCGCGATGAGGTCGAACCAGGAGGGCCATAGGTGCCGCTCGTCAGTAAATCCATTGCCTTTACCTGCCGCGGAGAAAGGTTGGCAG
>WOZO01000191.1 GCA_011620315.1 Sideroxydans sp.
CAGACCAGCTTAAACTAGACTGAATTCTGTCTTGACGGATGGGTCCACTATAGGGTTTAGGTTTTGACTTTCTTTCCCTTGTGCGCCGCCGAGTAGCACAGGCGAGTCAGGGGTAGTCGGCGAGGACTGTCTGAGCGCGTAGCGCGAGTTCCGCAGACGCCTGACTTGCCGAGCAACGCAGGGTACCCACGTAGTGGGCGGCAAACCAGGGTCGCCTTTTAGTTTCGGCATAACCTAAAGGTTAGCCTTCACTGCAACTTCGTTGTCTTTGGTTACTTTCTTTTGGCGACGCAAGAAAAAGTAACTAGCTGTCGGGCTACCCCCGACGGTGTTGAAGTTGAAATTGAATTAAAGCAAACCAGCGGGCTTCGCCCATCCTTCGATACGGCTATCGCCTACTGATGGAACTACTAACCAATCGACTAAGCCCGCAAGCGGGCAAGTCGCTGGTAATCAGGACGAACGGTATGGCGCAATACTCAACGCGATCGTTGCGTCCGCAAATACAACTCTTCCACCTTCGCCCTGGCCCAAGGCGTCCTCCTCAAAAACTTCAAACTCGATTTCACACTCGGGTCATGCGTGAAGCAGCGGATGGGGATGGCTTCGCCCATCGCTTCCCAGCCCATGCTCTCGGATAGATGCGTGACGATCTTTTCCAGTGTGACGCCTTCCAGCGTGGGGCGCGGCGTGGGTTTATTGTTGGTGTCCATGGCCGGATTTTACAGGGGAACGGCGGGGGCTAGCGTTTACAATGCGCACCTTGTTTCCACGAAGTGCCTGCCATGACTGAACCCGTCCGCCTTGCCAAACGCCTTGCCGAATTGGTCGCCTGCTCGCGCCGCGAGGCGGAGCTGTATATCGCGGGCGGCTGGGTGAGGGTGGACGGGCAGGTGGTGGAGTTGCCGCAGTTCATGGTGACGGGGCAGCAGGTTGAGCTTGATCCGGCTGCCAAGGCGGTGCCGGTGGAGCCGGTGACCATGTTGTTGCACCAGCCACTCGGTCTGGAGGACGAGGCGGTGGCGGCGTTGCTTTGCGCCGCGTCGCGGGCGGCGGATGATCATTCCAATGTCCGTGTGTTGCAGCAGCACTTCGTGCGCATGACGCCGTGTCTGCCGCTGGAGCCGCATGCGAGCGGTATGGCGGTGTTCACGCAGGACTTTCGTGTGTCGCGCAAGCTGGTGGATGGTGCGGCGACGGTGGAGCAGGAGTATGTGGCAGAGGTGTCCGGGGAGTTGTCGGATGAGGGGCTGAAACTGTTGAATCACGGGCTGATTTTCAATGGCAAGCCTTTGTCTCCGGCCAAGGTCAGCCGCCAGAGCGAGACACGGCTGCGTTTTGCGCTGAAAGGTGTGCGACCGGGGCAGATCGCATTCATGTGCGACAGCGTCGGCTTGCAGTTGCAAAGCTTGCGTCGCTTGCGCATCGGGCGCTTGTCCATGGGCAAGTTGCCGCCGGGGCAATGGCGTTATCTGGCGCCGTATGAAAAGTTCTAAAGCCGGGTTGGAGATGGATGCGTTCTGCCAGTGGGATGGTGATACGCTGGTGCGGAATATCCTCGGTCGTCCGCGCGCGAAGAAGACCAGGCTGGGCAAGGGCATCGGCAATCAGCTTGAGGTACATGTGGCGGAGAATCCGCTGCGCGGCCGCGCGACGGCGCATCTGGTGACCTTTCTGGCGGGCGAGTTCGATGTGCCCGAGAAGGCGATCACGGTGATGTTCGGGGTGTACAACGTGAACAAGCAACTGCGCATCAAGGCGCCGAAGCATCTGCCTGCGGTGATTGCGAAGCGGCTGGATGCCGCTGCGAAGTGAATCAACCGAAGAACTTCTTCAGCGCGTTGCCCAGCCAGCCGCCCGAGGTGTCGGACTTCTTGATCTCGACGCCGAGCGAGTTCACCACGGATTCGACGTAGTCGGCATCGTCGCCCTTGATGTGGTTGACCAGCCATATCTTCAGCATGGAGAGCAGTTCCGGCGCGACGTTCTCGCCTTTGGCGGCGCGCTGCTGGAATTCGGCGACGCGCTTGGTGAATATCTCATGCACACGCTTGTGCGCCTTGAAGAAGGGATAATTCGCTTTCTCCTGCAGCTCTTCCTCGAAGCTGAAGTGGGACAGGGTGTAGTCAACCAGCTCGCCCAGTACATGATTGATCACGGCAGAGTCTCCGCCTTCGTTGGCGGCGTTCAACTCGTTGATCAGATCGACGATGCGCCGATGCTGTTTGTCGATGACTTCGATCCCTGTGTCCAGCTCATTGGACCAATGCAGGTATGCCATAATCCCCTCCCGTACGATGTGTCGAACGTAATAGTTTTTTTAACTGCGGGCCGCATTCTTTACCACCCCTACTGATGAGTCAATCAAAATGAGCCCGACCTTTTTCATCGGGTATGCACGATGCCCGTACTGACTGTTTCAACTGCTCGTTCCCTGCTGCGCCGCTATCTGCTGGCGGGATATGTGCTGATGATCGTGTATGCCAGCCTGTCTCCATTTGTGGGTTGGCAGGCATCGATATTGACCTTTGTGGAAGTACTCGCGTCGCCGCTGAGCCAAGCCTACACGGCGTTCGATGCGGCTGCCAACTGGTTGGCCTATCTGCCGCTGGGCATGTTGCTGGCGCTCAACCTGAGTACCCGTTTCAAGTCTGTGCAGAGTGTGGTGCTGGCGACATGGGCGGCGCTGGTGCTGTCGCTGGCGATGGAATATCTGCAGCTGTATCTGCCGATGCGGGCCGCGGCCAGTGTGGACGTGCTCACCAACGGGCTGGGGGCGTTGTGCGGCGCGGTGCTGGCGGTGTGGATCGCGCCGCAACCGTGGTTCGCGCGTGCCACACAGTGGCGCATCGAACTGTTCCAGCGCGGCACCGGAGTGGATTTCGGGTTGGCGCTGGTGATGCTGTGGATGTTCGCGCAGATCAACCCTTCGCTGCCCATGCTGGGCAATGTGTTCCTCACCGAAGAGGCGGGACGCATCGCGGCGTTCGCGCCGTCTCAATTCAGCATGTGGGCGAGCGCGGCGGTGGCCTGCAATCTGCTGCTGATCGGTTTGCTGCTGCAGACCCTGATCCGCATCCGCCGTCATGTGGTGGCGGCATTGCTGCTGCTGCTGAGCGTGGTGGCGCTGGGCAAGTTCATCACGGCGGCGGTGCTGCTGCGGTCATGGGCCTTGATGCTGTGGTTGAACGGCGAGGCCGTGCTCGGTCTGCTGGCGGGACTGGCGCTGACGGGTGTCAGCTTCTGGTTGCCGCGCCGGGCGCTGCTGTGGGCGGCGGCGCTGACGAGTGCGGCATATCTGGCACTGGCGGCAGGGGTATTGGACAGTGCCGCCCCCGCTGCCGCGATGCGCTTGTATCATTGGCACTACGGCCATCTGCGCAACTTCAACTGGATGTCGCAGATCGCTTCGGCGGTGTTCCCCCTGTTGCTGGTGATCTATCTGGCCTGGGCACGGCGCCGCATCATGAATGTGGAGGAGTGAGACAAATGACGCAGTATTTCGACAAGCACGTGTTCTTCTGCACCAACCAGCGCACCGACGGCAGCGGCTGCTGCAACAACCACGGTGCGCAGAAGGCGCGCGACTATGTGAAAGACAAGGTCAAGGCGCTGGGCATCTCGGACCGCAACAACAAGATACGCATCAACTCCGCCGGATGCCTGGACCGTTGCGACGATGGCCCGGTGCTGGTGATCTATCCCGAAGGCACCTGGTACACCTTCGTTGACGAGAGCGATCTGGACGAGATCATCGAGGAGCATCTGCAGCATGGCCGCGTGGTGGAGCGTTTGAAGATCTGATGGCAGTCGTATTGAAAAGCTTTGATGTGGAGGGCCCGGCAGGGCGGCTCGAAGGCGTGGCGCATCTGCCGGACGGCGAACTGCGCGCGATCGCCGTGGTGGCGCATCCCTTACCCACCATGGGCGGCACGATGGAGAACAAGGTGGCGATGACGCTGGCCAAGACCTTCGCCGACATGGGCTGCGCGGCCTTCCGCTTCAACTTTCGGGGTGTCGGCGCGAGCGACGGCGCATTCACCGGCGGCGAAGGCGAGACGGAAGACCTGATCGCGGTGGTGCGCTATGCGCAGGAGCAATTCGGCAGTGAACTGCCGCTGGTGTTGTCAGGATTCTCTTTCGGCGGCTATGTCGCGGCGCGCGGCGCGCAACAATTAAAGCCGCAACATCTAATCTTGGCTGCGCCCGCAGTGGGGCGTTTTGCTATGCCTGCCGTGTCGCCCGACACCTTGGTCGTGCACGGCGAACATGACGACGTGGTGCCGCTGGCCGACGCGCTGGAATGGGCGCGACCGCAACATCTGCCCATCGTGGTGCTGCCGTCGGCAGAACATTTCTTTCACGGACGCCTGACGCAATTGCGCGATATCGTGAAGCGACATTTCAATGGAGTAACGTTTTGAATCCAGTCATACAAGCCAAAGGCCTGCAAAAATCCTACGCCGGCCACCGCGTGGTGGACGGGCTCGATCTGGCCATCCGCAAAGGCGAATGTTTCGGCCTGCTCGGCCCCAACGGCGCGGGCAAGACCACCACGCTGCGCATGCTGCTGGGACTGATCGCGCCGGATGCAGGCACGGCGACCTTGCTCGATCTGCCGGTGCCGCAGGCGGCGCGCGAGGCGCGTATCAAGGTGGGCGTGGTGCCGCAGATGGACAACCTCGATCCAGACTTCACCGTGGCGGAGAACCTGCTGGTGTACGGGCGCTATTTCGGCATGCACGACAGCGAGATCGAGGCGCGCATCCCCGACTTGCTGGAATTTGCCAGCCTGACCAGCAAGCGCGACGCGAAAGTGCCGACATTGTCCGGCGGCATGAAGCGGCGCCTGACTTTGGCGCGCGCGCTGGTGAACGATCCCGACGTGGTGTTCCTCGACGAGCCGACCACCGGCCTCGACCCGCAGGCGCGCCACCTGATCTGGCAGCGTCTGAACGCGCTGACGCAACAGGGCAAGACGCTGCTGCTCACCACGCATTTCATGGACGAGGCCGAGCGGCTGTGCCACCGCCTGGCGGTGATGGACAACGGCAAGCTGATCAGCCAGGGATCGCCGCGAGAACTGATCGAAAGCAACATCGAGCCGCAGGTGGTGGAGGTGTTCGGCGAGACGGCCGGACAGTGGGCGAACGCGCATGCCGCGACGTATGCGCAACGTCATGAGGTCAGCGGCGAGTCGGTGTTCTGCTACGTGCACGATGCGCAGCCGCTGGTGGTGCACCTGCAGGCGCAGAGTGCGCTGCGCTATCTGCATCGTCCGGCGAATCTGGAAGACGTGTTCCTTAAATTGACCGGCAGGGAGATGAGGGAATGAGCATGAGCCATTTTGTATTGCCGACTTTGACGCTGCGTTTCTTCCCCATCTGGCGCAGGCAATGGCTGGTGTGGCGCAAGGTCGCCGTGCCCGCCATCCTCGGGCATCTGGCCGATCCGGTGATCTACATGCTGGGCCTGGGTTACGGGCTGGGCAGCTTGTTGCCGGAGATGGGCGGCACTTCCTATATCGCCTTCCTCGCCGCCGGCACACTGTGCTACAGCAGCATGAACAGCGCCAGCTTCGAATCGCTGTACGGCGCATTCGCGCGCATGCACGAGCAGCGCACCTGGGAAGCCATCATGAACACGCCGGTGACGCTGGACGACATCGTGCTGTCGGAGATCCTGTGGTCGGCGACCAAGAGCCTGATGTCGGGCGTGGCCGTGCTCATCGTGATCTGGATACTCGGCCTGTCGAATTCGCTGATGTCGATGTGGATGATCCCGCTGGTGTTGCTCATCGGTCTGGCCTTTGCCGCAGTCGGTATGATCATGACCGCGCTGGCGCCCGCGTATGACTTTTTCATGTACTACTTCACGCTGGTCATCACACCGATGATGCTACTATGCGGCGTCTTTTTTCCGGTCACTCAGCTGCCGGAGGCCTTGCAGGCGTTGGCCACCGCCTTGCCGCTGACGCACGCGGTGGATCTGGCCCGGCCCTTGATGAACGGTGCGGTGCCGACGCAGGCGGCATTCCATATCGCGGTGCTGCTGGCCTATGCGCTGGCCGGGTTCTATATTTCTCTGGTTTTGTTCAGACGTAGATTGTCGAGGTGATCAACATGTTGTGGCTTAAAGCATTTCACATTTTTTTCGTGGTCAGCTGGTTCGCGGGTCTGTTCTACTT
>WOZO01000201.1 GCA_011620315.1 Sideroxydans sp.
CGGCGATTGGCCCTTGAAGTCGCCCTTGTCCAGTGCGGCCATGTCGATCAGCTCGTTCCAGATCAGACCTTCCTGCATGGAGATGGCGATGATGGAGTAGCCGTCCTTCTCGATCACCAGCGGCTTGGCGATGTTCACCACGAACAGGATAATCTTCACATCGGCGGCGAAGTCGGCCTTGTAATAGTCGAACACGTTCGGCAGCAGCGCGAGGTCGTCGAGACTGCCTACGTACATCTTGATCTTGTCGTCTTCGGCCAGCACCACGGTGTTCTTGATGGTGGACACTGGCGGCTTGCGGTGGCCGAGTGCATCACCCACTTCGCCCAGTTCCAGCACGAGGTCGCCTCGGTAACCGGCATACTTGCCGTCTGTCTCCTTGAAGTTCATGTTGAACAGCAGGCCTTTGGTTTCGTAGCTATCGAATAGCATGGTGGGTACTTCCTGTTGGTTGGTTAAAGAAAAAAGTTGTCACTCGTCGTCGTCTTCACTGGCGAACACACGCCTCGGCACCGTTGCCGGAGCGGCCGTGATGGCGCGATAGATCTCGACGCGGTCGCCCGGCTTGAGCTTGTCATCCAGTTCGGCCATCTTGCCGAAGATGCCGACCTTGTATGCCGACAGGTCGATGCACGGGAATTTGTTGAGGATGCCGGACTGCTCGATGGCGAGTTGCACGGTGGCCTCCTCCGGCACTTCGATGCGCAGCCAGAGTTGATTGACGGGTTCGGAGTAGGCGATACCGACTTGCATCTCAGGCCTCCTGACCCGCAACTGCGGCCACGGCTTCGGCACGCTCGGCGCGGCGGCGGTCGAACACGCGCTTCGCAGCCAGCAGGAAACCCAAGGCCATGAAACCGCCCGGCGGCAGGATCATCAGCAGGAAGCCCTTGTAGTCGGGCACGATGGTCGTCTCAAGGAAGGCGAACGCAGGGCCCAGCAGCAAGTGCGCGTTGGCGAACAGCGTGCCGCTGCCCAATATCTCGCGCACACCTCCCAGCACCATCAGCACCAGCGTAAAACCCATGCCCATCATCAGACCGTCCAGCGCCGCATCCGGCACCGTATTCTTGGAAGCGAACGATTCGGCACGCCCCAGGATGGCGCAGTTCACCACGATCAGCGCAATGAACAGGCCGAGCACCTTGTACAACTCGTGCGCCCAGGCATTCAGGCTCATGTCCACCAGCGTCACCAGCGTGGCGATCAGCACGATGTAGACCGGGATGCGCACTTCGGGGCTGATCAGGTGGCGCACGCTGGACACGATGATGTTGGACAGCAGCAGCACGGCGGTACTCGCCAAGCCCATGCCCAGTCCGTTGGTGGCCGTGCTGGTCACCGCCAGCGTCGGGCACAGCGCCAGCATCTGCGCGAATACCACATTGTTGTCCCAGATCCCTTCACGCGTGATACGACCGTATTTTTCGTTCATCTTGAAACCCCATTTCTGTCCACTAAAGACACGAAAAGACACGAACAATGCACACCCGAGACGCGCCCTACTGCAGGCAGGCTTGCACGGCGCACCTCTGGCCATGAGGTTTTCATTTCGTGCCTTTGCGAGCTTTCGCCTTGCGGCGAAGTGCCTGCCGAAACCACTTCGTGTCTTTCGTGGACATCCGGTTTTTCACTCACTTGCTTCTCCTGCCTCGTCGAGCAAAGCCGCCTTGTTCGCCTTGAAGAACTGCAAACCTTCCTTCACTGCCTTTACCACCGCACGCGGCGTGATGGTGGCACCGGCGAACTGGTCGAACACACCACCGTCCTTTTTCACCGCCCACTTGTCGATGGGCGGCTCGCCCAGCCACTTGCCTGCGAAGCTGTGTATCCAGTCGGCTTTGGCCGGTTCGATCTTGTCGCCCAGGCCCGGCGTCTCCGCATGTTTGATGACGCGCACACCCAGTATCTTTCCCTCGCGCGACACGCCCATCACACATACGATGGCGCCGGAGTAGCCGTAGCCGGTGACGCGATACACCACCGCCTCGACCTTGCCTTTGTTGCGCGCGCGCCAGGCCAGCACCTCGCCTTCCGCGCCGTTCAGCGTGACGGTGTCTTTCAACAGTTCGTTGTCATAGCTGCCCGGCAACACCTGCGTCAGCGATTGCATGAGGTCGGCCTCTTCCGCCGCCTTGATGTCCGGCCCGGTGGCCAGCGAAGCGAAGGCCAGTGCAGCACTGGTGAGCAGCGCCACGCTGCCCAGCAGCGATGCCTGATAACCCAGCTTGGCGCGCAGTTCTTCGAGTTTCATCACGCCCCCTTCTTCGCCGGTAATGCTGCGCCCTTGCGGTCGCGGCCGTAGATGCGCGGCTTCACGTACTGATCGATCAGCGGCGTGGCGGCATTCATCAGCAGCACGGCGAAGGCCACGCCTTCCGGATAACCGCCCCAGGTGCGGATGACCCAGGTGAGCAGGCCGCAGCCGAGGCCGAAGAAGAATTGCCCTTTGGCCGTATTCGGTGAAGTGACCGGATCGGTGATGATGAAGAACGCGCCCAGCATCACCCCGCCGGACAGCAGATGCACCAGCGGCCCGGCATAGTGGTTGCCGTCGATGAGGCTGAAGATCAGCGCGGGCACGGCCACGCCCAGCAACATGGCGAGCGGTGCATGCCAGGTGATGATGCGACGTGCGATGAGCACCAGTCCGCCCAGCAGCAGCAACAGCGCTGCTGTCTCACCCAGGCTGCCGGCACGCATCCCCCACAGCGCGTCCATCGGTGTGAAGAAACCGGTGAGCGCCTGATCGAGCCCGATGCCGCGTGTGGATTCGGTCTTCACGTGGCCGAGCAGCGAAGCGCTGGCCATACCGTCTATCGGCTGGCTGAGGAAGGTGACGCGCAGTCCCTCGAGCAGATTCAATCCGTTCGGTGAAGTCAGCGGCAGAGGCGCGCCCCAGGTCGTCATCTCCAGCGGGAACGAGATGAGCAGCATCACGCGTGCCGCCATCGCCGGGTTGAACACGTTCTGTCCCAGTCCGCCGAATATCTGTTTGCCGACCACCACCGCGAACATACTGCCGACCACTGCGATCCACCACGGCGCATACGGCGGCAACGACAAGGCCAGCAACCAGGCGGTGAGGATGCCGGAGCCGTCCATGATGACCGGACGCACCGCGCGCTGCCGGACGCGGATGACAAAAGCTTCGCCGAGGATGGCGGCGATGATCGCCACCGCCCACAGATGGATGGCCGGCCAGCCGTACAGCCAGAAACCGAACAGCGTGGTCGGCGCGAGCGCCAGCATCACGGTGAGCATCACCTTGCCGATGGAACTCGGCGCGTGCGCGTGCGGGGAATGGGCGATGGGGTTCATATCAAAAACCTTTGTTGTCCACTAAAGACACGAAAGAGCACGAACAAGACAAATCGATGGGCCTCTTTCCGGATGGCACATAACCATGTCTCAGCGCCGACTGAAGGGTTTTCATTTCGTGCTTTTCGTGTCTTTCGTGGACAATTGTTTTTCCGTACTTCATACCGCCTCCTCGGCCGCTTTTGCCGCCGCTTCTTTCGCGGCGCGTTCCTTCGCCGCGCGCGCCGCTTTGCGTTTCGCCATCATCTCGGCGCGTTCGCGTTCTACGCGCGCGATGCGTTCGCTGCGCGCCTCGGCCAGTTTCTTGGTGGCTTCCTGCTTCAGCTTGCTGCGCTCCTGCGCGGCGAGGTCGCCCTTGGCGTAGTTGAAGAAATGCACCAGCGGGATGTGCGCCGGACAGACATAAGAACAGGAGCCGCAGGCGATGCAATCCTTGAGTCCGAGATCGACCGCGCCGCTCAAGTCGGAACCGCGGATGTGCGCCGCCATATCCAGCGGCAACAGGCCGACCGGACAGGCACGCACGCAGGCAGCGCAACGGATGCACGGCGATGCTTCGTCCTGACCGATCTCGTCAGGAGTCAGCGCGAGGATGCCGCTGCTGCCTTTCACCACCGGCACATTGGTGTTGGTGATGTGCTGGCCCATCATCGGGCCACCCAACACCATGCGCGCGGCGGGTTGCGAATAGCCGCCCGCGAAATCGATCAGTTCCCGCACCGGCGTGCCGACCAGCGCTTCCACGTTGCCCGGTGATTTGATCGCGCCGCCGCTGACGGTGACGATGCGCGAGATGAGCGGCCTGCCGTAGCGGATGGCCTGCTGCACGGCGAACGCGGTAGCGACGTTGTGTACCAGCACGCCGATATCGGCGGGACGTCCACCGGCGGGGATCTCCTGCCCGGTGAGCACCTGGATGATCTGTTTCTCGGAACCCATGGGATACATGCTGGGCATGGCGACAACTTTCATCGAAGAAGCGCGTGCCGCCCCGCGCATCGCTTCGATGGCTTCCGGCTTGTTGTCCTCGATGCCGACGACGACCTCTTTGGCCGCGACGGCCTGCGCGATCAGGCTGATGCCATCGACGATGGCGGTGGCGCGCTCGCGCATGATGCGGTCGTCGCAGGTGAGGTAGGGTTCGCACTCGCCGCCGTTGATGATCAGTGTCTGCATACCGCGACTGAGCTTGAGTTTCAGCGCGGAGGGGAAGGTCGCGCCGCCGAGACCGACGATGCCCGCCGCGGCAACGCGTGCGGAAATGTCTTCCGCTTCCAGTGCGAACGGATCGTCGCATGTTTGCAATTCAGCCCACTCCTCCAGCCCGTCACAAGCCAGCGTAAAAGTCGGCACCGGCAGACCGGATGGATGCGGTGCGACGTGGTCGCCCAGCGCGACGATGATGCCCGAGGTCGGCGCGTGCACCGGTGCGGAGACGTTGCCCTGTGCCACGGCGATGAGTTGTCCTTTCAATACGCGCTCGCCCACGTTGACCACCGGTATGGCCGGTGCGCCGATGTGTTGCTGCAAGGGCACGAATAACTTTTGCGGCAACGGCAGCGCACGGATGCCGCGCGCCGCCGACAGGTCTTTGCGGCCTTCGGGGTGCACGCCGCCGCGCATGCCGGAGAAGAATCTGTCGAACAGCGTCATGCTGCCACTTCCAGCTTCGGCTTGTGCCAGTACCAAGACTGCAAGGTGACCGGCACCGCTTGCAGTGACAGCGCTTCGGTCGGACACACGTCCACGCATTTGCCGCACGCGGTGCAAGCTTCGCGGAACACCACATGGATCTGTTGTGCCGCGCCCATGATGGCGTCGGTCGGACACACCTTGTAGCAGCGCGTGCAGCCGATGCAGATCTCTTCCTTCACTTCTGCCACCTGCGGGCCTTGGTCTTCCACGCCGGACAGATCGGCATCGACACCCAGCTTGTCGGCCAGCGCCTGCACCAGCGCCACGCCGCCCGGCGGACACAGGTTGACCGGCGCACTGCCATCGGCCAGCGCCTGCGCCGCACCGGTGCAACCGGGATAGCCGCACTGGCCGCATTGCGAGCCGGGCAACATCTGCTCGATCTCGGCGATGATGGGATTGCCTTCCACGCGCAGATAGCGCGCGGCCAGACCGAGCAGCAGACCGAGCACGGTGCCCAGAACTGTGAGACTGACGATGGCGGCGACTAACATCTCAAATACCTTTCAAAACCATTTTGTCCACGAAAAACACGAAACCCACGAAACACACGAACGAAGGGCCACCCCGGTGTTCTCGGATTCATTCATTTCGTGTTTTTCGTGCATTTCGTGGACCGTTGTATTTTTTGTTACGCCAAGCCAGCGAAGCCCATGAACGCCAGCGACAGCAATCCGGCGACCACAAAACCGATGGGGGCACCCGCGAACGCGGCGGGTACTTGCGCCAGTGACAGGCGCACACGCAAGCCGGTGAACAGCAGCATCACCAGCGTGAAGCCGAGCGCGGAACCGAAGCCATATAAAAGACTGTGCAGAAAACCGTTCTTCTCCTGCACGTTGAGCAGCGCCACGCCGAGCACCGCACAGTTGGTGGTGATCAGCGGCAGGTAGATGCCCAGCACCTGATACAGGCCCGGACTGAATTTGCGTATCGCCATCTCGGTGAACTGCACGGTCGCCGCGATGGTGAGGATGAAGCCGAGGATGCGCAGATACTGGATGCCCAGCGGCTGCAGCAGCCAGTGCTCCAGCATCCAGCTGGCAGCGGTGGCGAAGGTGAGCACGAAGGTGGTGGCCATGCCCATGCCGAGCGCGCCGTCCATCTTGCGGGACACGCCCATGAACGGGCACAGCCCCAGGAACTTCACCAGCACCACGTTGTTCACCAGCGCCGTGCCCAATAACAGTAGAAATATCTCAGACATCGCGTTCGTTCTCCTGAGCCCTACCCTGCAAGCGGCGTGCCAAGCGGCGCGCACCGAAAGGGGGTGCACGGAATCAGGCATTTTGGCGATATGTGCACCAGCGCGGTGCAAAAAACCTTTGTCGTTGTCGGGTTCGACCATGCGCCGATGTAGCAAACACAACAATCCGCCCAATGACTGCGGCCTTGAGTGCAAAACAAAAACTTACGGGCATGCTTATTGCTGAATGTGTGCTATCATCCCAATTGGAGTACCCATGTCCGACCCGACACAACCCTCGGAGAATCTGCCGCCCCACCTGTTCCGGCAGGCCGTCGCGCAGGCCGCGCTGGCAATCTCGATCACCGACGCGCGCGCCAACATCCTGTACGCCAACAATGCGTTCTCGCGCATCACCGGCTACGCGCAGGACGAGATCGTCGGCCACAACGAATCCATCCTGTCCTACCGCGTCACGCCCAAACTGGTGTACGAGACGCTGTGGGCGCAGATCCAGCGCCAGCGTCCTTGGAACGGATTGCTGGTGAACAAAAGGAAAGACGGCAGCCGCTATCTGGCCGACGTGACCATCACGCCGGTGGTGAACGAACAGGGCGAAACCACGCACTTCCTCGGCATGCAGCGCGATGTGACCGAGGTGCACCGTCTGGAACGCCAGGTGCAGAACCAGAAGATATTGATCGAGTCGGTGGTGGACGCGGCACAGGTCGCCATTGTGCTGCTCGACGAATCCGAGCATGTGCTGCTCGACAATCAGGAATACAAGAAACTGATCGGCGATCTGGGCAAGGAACCGGCGGCGCGCCTGCTGGCCGCGCTGCGCGCGCAGATGGGCGATGCTTTCACCGGCGCCTACGAGAAACACAGCAACATCGCCGCACGCGAAGTGCAGATCGAGACGCCGAAGAAAACGGCGCGCTGGTTCTCCTGCGCGGCGTCCTGGTTCGAGGAACAGGATGTCGGTGCCGATGCTTTCTACGAACCCGCGCGCCGCCACTATCTGCTGCTCACCATCCAGGACATCAGCGAACTGAAGCGCCAGCAGGAAGATCTGCGCATCAACAGCCTGCGCGCGCTGCTGGCGGAACAGGAACGCATCCAGGGATTGCGCGAGACGCTGGCCGGCGCGGTGTTCCAACTGGAAGGCCCGCTCAATATGCTGAGTGCCGCCACCGCCATGCTGGAGCGCAGATTGTCCAGCCATGGCGCGCCCGCCGGTTCGGGAGAAATCTCTTCCAGCACACTGGAAGAGGCGATCAACAAGAGCCGCGAGGCGCTGGAGACCTTGCGCGCCTGCATCCCCGACAACGATGACGAGACCCTGCAGCTGATCGACATCAACGACGTGCTGGTGGATGTGCTGAAGCTGGCCACCGCCAAGCTGCTCAGCGCGGGCATCGTGGTGGAATGGTCGCCGACCGCGCATGCCACCACGCTGGCCGCCCATCCGGCACAGCTGACCAATCTGTTCAAACATCTGGTGGCCAACGCCATCGAGGCAATGAACGGGCGGCGCGGCGGCGCGCGTGAATTGCGCATCGCATGCAAAGTACTGAACGACCATCTGGAAGTGACGGTGGAAGACAGCGGCCCCGGCGTTCCGGACGAACTGCGCTACACCGTGTTCCAGCCTTTCTTCACCACCAAGGGGGTCGGCAAACAGCACCTCGGACTCGGACTGGCCATGTCACAGGAAGTCGTGAGCCGTCACGGCGGCACGCTGGACATCGATCCTTCCTATCACAGCGGCTGCCGCATGCGCGTGCAACTGCCGTTAACGAACGGGCAAGCCCGTTTCCCTCTCCTCAATCCTCTCCCGCAAGCGGGCGAGGAGGAGAACGAATCGCTGCGCGAGTCTTTCAATAACGGAGCATCGCATGTCTGATCCCCGCGAAGAACTCGATCTGCTGCGCGTCGAGCTGGAGACGCTGTATCAGGTGAGCCGCGTGCTGTCGCATTCGCTCAACTTCAAGCAGACGCTGGACGGCGTGCTGAACGCGCTGCATGAAGGCGTGGCGCTGGACCGCGGCATGGTCAGCCTGATCGACGCCGCCACCGGCGAACTGCAGGTGTCGCTGGTGTACGGCGTGTCCGACACCGTGACCGAGGAAGTGAGCTACCTGCCCGGCGAAGGCGTGGTCGGCACCATCCTCAAGACCGGCAACAGCATCATGGTCGACTGCATCATGGACGAACCGCGCTTCCTGTCGCGCATGGGCATCTACAACCCGCAGGGCGCATTCGTCGGCGTGCCGATCCGCATCGGCAAGAAAGTGGTCGGTGTGCTGGCCGCACAGCCCGCGATGGGTATGACCTACCAACTGGACGAGTATCGCCATTTTCTGGAGATGGTGGCCAACCTGATCGGGCAGAGCGTGCGTCTGTCGCAGGAAGTGGCGCAGGAGAAACAGGAGATCGCCGAGGAACGCGACGGCCTGCGCCGCACCGTGCGTGCGCAATACGGTTTCGACAACATCATCGGCCACACGCAGGCGATGCGCCGCATCTTCGAACAGGTGCGGCTGGTGGCGAAGTGGAACACCACCGTGCTGATCCGCGGCGAGACCGGTACCGGCAAGGAGCTGATCGCCAACGCCATCCATTACAACTCGCCGCGCGCGCGCGGCAGCTTCGTGAAGCTGAACTGTGCGGCCCTGCCCGAGACCTTGCTGGAGAGCGAACTGTTCGGCCATGAGAAAGGCGCGTTCACCGGCGCGGTCGCGCAACGCAAAGGGCGCTTCGAACAGGCCGAGGGCGGCACCGTGTTCCTCGACGAGATTGGCGATATCTCCGCATCGTTCCAGGCCAAGCTGCTGCGCGTGCTGCAGGAAGGCGAGCTGGAACGCGTGGGCGGCAGCAAGACAGTCAAGGTCGACGTGCGCGTGGTGGCGGCGACACACCGCGACCTCGAAGCAGAAGTCGAGAAAGGCCGTTTCCGCGAAGACTTGTATTACCGCCTGAACGTGATGCCGCTGACCCTGCCGCCGCTGCGCGAACGCATGGAGGACATTCCCGACATCGCGCGCTTCCTGGTGGACAAGGTCAGCCAGCAGCAGGGCCGCACGCTGGGCCTGACCGAAGCCGCACTGCGCGTGCTGATGCACCATGACTGGCCGGGCAACGTGCGCGAACTGGAGAACTGTCTGGAGCGTGCTTCGGTGATGACCGAGGGCGACACCATAGACCGCGACGCCATCCTGCTCACCGGCATCGACGAGAAGATCAGTGCCTCGCGCGGCCCGGTGCAGAACGTCGATCTGGACGACCCGCACCTGGACGAGCGCGAGCGCGTCATCGCCGCACTGGAACAGGCCGGCTGGGTACAGGCCAAGGCCGCGCGTTTGCTCGACATGACGCCGCGCCAGATCGCCTATCGCATCCAGACGCTGAACATCAAGGTCAAACAAATCTGACTGTCCACGAAAAACACGAAATGAAAATGGCGCGATCACCCGCGCGGCACTCGACTGAAGCAGCATGCCGCCACACTGTCCGGACCATGTTGTGGTTCGTGACTTTCGTGCATTTGCGAGCTTTCGCCTTGCGGCGAAATGCCTGCTTACCCCACTTCGTTGACAAAAGGTTCTAGCACTCATGCACAGCCCTTCATCCCTGCTAACCGAGATCGGCATCGACGATGCCGATCTCATGCAGCGCAAATCCTTCCTCTCGTTCGGCGAGGAAGATTTCGCCCTGCTGCGCGAATTGCATAGCGTGCTGGCGGACAAAAGCGGCGAACTGATCGAGGTGTTCTACCAGCATCTGTTGCAGTTCCCCGAGATACGCCCGCTGCTGGGCGACGAAGCGCGACTGAAACGCTTGAAGCAGGCGCAGATGAGCTACTTCGACCAGCTGACGCAGGGCGAATACGATCAATCCTATGTCGGCAACCGGCTGCATGTGGGCGTGGCGCACCAGCGCGTGGGGCTGACGCCGAAGTGGTACATGAGCGCGTACTGCAAATACATGGGCGAGGCGATGCCGCATGTGATGGATCATTATCGCGACGACGAGGCGCGCGGACATCGCGCCTGCCGCGCGTTGCTGAAAGTGGTGTTCTTCGACATGGGGTTGGCGCTGGACACCTACTTCCACGCCGAACATAAAGCGCTGGCGCTGGCGCGCAGCTATACCGAGCAGATCGTGAGCAACATGCCGATCGGCTTCATCGTGCTGGATAGCACGGGCCGCATCCGCCTGCTGAACAACGCGGTGCTGAAGATGTTCGCCTTGCCAGGCGACGACGCATGGCGTGACCGCACGCCAGGCGGCTTCCTCGGCGTGCCCGAGCTGGACGTGGCCGCCGCGCAGGTGATCGAGTCCGGCCAACACCAGCACGATCTCAGCTTCGGACTGTCCCTCTCCGGACAAGCGCGCGCCTTCACCGCCGACATCTCGCTGGCGCAGATGGGCGAAGAGCGGGTGGTGCTGTGCATGGTGCAGGACATCACGCTGCGCAAGCAATCTGAAGAAGAGATCCACCGCCTCGCTTTCTACGACACGCTGACCTCGCTGCCGAACCGCCGCCTGTTGCAAGAGCGTCTGCTGCAGAGCATGTCGATCAGCGCGCGCAGCGGAAAACACGGCGCGGTGATGTTCATCGACCTGGACAATTTCAAGACGCTGAACGACACGCAGGGCCACGACGTAGGCGACGAGCTGCTGCAACAGGTCGCCGCGCGCCTGCAGCGCAACGTGCGCGAAGGCGACACTGTGGCGCGCTTGGGCGGCGACGAATTCGTGGTGGCGCTGGAATCGTTGAGCGAGATCGAAAAGGAAGCCGCCAACCAGGCGGAGACCATCGCCGAGAAGATACGCGCCGAGCTGGGCCAGTCTTACCAGCTCAAAACCGTCGAACACAGCAGCTCGCCCAGCATGGGTGTGAGCCTGTTCCGCGGCCACCAGAACAGCATCGACGAGGTGCTGAAGCAGGCCGACCTCGCGATGTATCAGGCCAAGTCGACCGGCCGCAACCGCGTGTGCTTCTTCGACCCCGCGATGCAGGCAGAGATGGAACATCGCACCATGCTGGAAAAAGATCTGCGCGCGTCGATACGGCTTGATCAACTGGAACTGTATTTCCAGATGCAGGTGGACGACAGCGCGCGCATCATCGGTGCCGAGGCGCTGATCCGCTGGAATCATCCGCGCCGCGGCATGGTGTCGCCTGCCGAATTCATCCCGCTGGCGGAAGAGACGGGCATGATCCTGCCCATCGGCGACTGGGTGATCGAGCAGGCTTGCATCATGCTCAGACGCTGGGAGATGGATAGCGAGATGCGCCGCCTCGTGCTGTCGATCAACGTCAGCCCGCGCCAGCTGGGCCAGACCTGGTTCGTGGAAAAAGTGAAAGACACGCTGGACTCGTACGGCATCCGCCCTTCCCGCCTGAAGCTGGAACTGACCGAGAGTTTTATCCTCGACGACGTGGAAGATGCCATCACCAAGATGCAGGAACTGCGCGCCATCGGCATCCGCTTCGCCATGGACGATTTCGGCACCGGCTATTCCTCGCTGGCCTATCTGAGCCGCCTGCCGCTGGAACAGTTGAAGATCGACCAGTCCTTCGTGCGCGACATCGCGACCAACAAGCACAACAGCATCATGGTGCGCACCATCATCAACATCGCCACCAACTTCGGGCTGGACATCATCGCCGAAGGTGTGGAGACCGACGACCAGCTCGCCTTCCTGCGCCAGTACGGTTGCAACCGTTATCAGGGTTATCTGTTCGGCAAACCGGTGCCGCTGGCCGAATTCGAACGTCTTTGCCAGCGCACGGAGTAAAGGCACGTTTATTGCTGCAATGTGCATAAGGCCGGGATCGACAGGTTTTGGCCGACAAATACGGGATGCGATGCAGCCCGTTGTTTCGTTTACTCCAAAAAAAGAGACCAACATGGCAATCAAGAACATCAAGGATTTCTCCGACAAGGCACGCAGCGACGCCGCCCTCAAAGAACAACTGGCAGCCTGCATGAAAGTGCGCGAACTGATCGCACTGGCCCAGGCCAACGGCTTCGACTTCATCGAAGACGAACTGTATCCGCCCAATGAACCGCAGTTCACCGCCGACCAATTGTCCGAGCGCATGGCCAAGGCGCTGCTGCGGGCCTGAGCATGTGCAACAAAGACAAGCCGGGCACGCCCCGTTACTTCGTCACCTACACCGGCATCAAGATGCCGTTCAAGCTGGTCAACGAGTTGCAGCCGCACGAGGTAAAGAACCGCAACACCTGGTTCTGCGGCTTCTTCGACGGCGACCGCCTGCTCGGCTTCGACAAGTACGCCTACGGTGAGATCGAGATGTCGCACCGCTACAGCTATCACGACAACGGCAAACTGAGCGGCACCGAGATCACCGACATCGACGGCGAGACCACCTTGCTGGTGTTCGACGCGGCAGGCAACGCGGCGTGAGCCGGTTCAACCCCTGCAAAGGCAAGACCGCCTGCCGCGACGACGGCGCACGCTGCCTCACCTGTGAGCGCAGTTTCGCCGAGATCGAACAGACGCGCGCGCTGATCGACGCGCTGGCGGACTTCGCCAGGCAGCAAGGCTACGACAACGTGGATGAATTCGCCGCCTATGTGACGGACAAGCTGGTGAAGAAGGTGCACCACCGGCGCAACGCATAAAAAAGCGTTTTCTGCTATCGCCTGCTGATTCCCATAGCAGTCATTCAGTCATGACGTCGCACAGAACTGGTTTTCAGCCAAGCAACCGCGCAGTGAAGTTAATGCCAAAGACCGGTTTACAAAAGCATTCCGGACTCTCTCTTCTTTCGCTAAGCCAAATTACTTTGTCTGATAAACTTCGCGTATGCGCACCGTTGCCATTCTTCTGTTCTCACTCATACTCTCGCTGAATTCCGCTCACGCGATTGCAGTGGGTATTGGCGATACGCTGCAACATGCATCGGATTTCACCGCGCATTTCGGCCATCACGAACATGAGCACGACCACGACCATGATCATGATCATGGACACGGCGACGAGCAGGCAGTTATGGATGTGTCGTTTGACTCGACTGAGGCCAGCGATCACCACCATATTCATGTATATCCCAGCTTCATCTATCTTCTCTCGGACGTAGCCGACGTTGTGCCACTGGCGACCGGGAGTGATTTGGTCGCAACCCCACTCGCCGTGTTCATTTCTGCCCCCCTCTCCCGACTCGAACGCCCCCCCAGGATCGGTCTCGCCTAAGCCGGCGGGACGCCCCTTAGTTGCTCCGCAATTAACGACTTCACACGTCTCGCCGAATTCTTTCCTTGTTACTCAGGAGAATACGATGCGCAGACGCATATTGCCGCTGGGGTTGGCGGCACTGTTTATCAGCCCGGGATTTGCACAACCCATCCCTGTTGCACCTGCGGGTGCGGCTAGTCAGGGTAGTACATCAGCATCGACCATCTGGTCGCTTGCAAACAGCGTCAATCGCGTGCATGAGCTTGCGCCCGAGTTGCGCGCCGCCGAGGCGGAAATTGCGGCGCGTGAAGCCGAGCTTGAGCAGTCGGATGCCTGGCCGAATCCGACTGTAGGTTTGCGTGCGGATAATCGGCTCGGTATAGAAGATGGTAGCGGTGGCAGCGGGTTTACGCAGTTCGCATTCAGCCAGCCGCTACCACTCCGTCGGCTGGCCCGCCAGCGAGCCGTTGCCGAAGCGAACCTCGACAGTGCGTACGAAAATCGCCGCAACCGGCAGTTATTGCTGGAACGCGAGACCGCGCGCGTTTTTCATGCCCTGCAACTGGCCGAAGCCAAGTGCCAGCTCGCCCGGGAGCGGCAGCAACTCGTGGCGGAATCGCCCGGCGCTGCGCGCAAGGCAGGGGCAGACCGGCTGGTTCGCTACCTCACCCCGCTCGAACGCCAGCGTCTGGCCATCCTGAACGAGGAAGCAAGCCAAGCCGTGATCGTGGCCGAGCAGGAACTGCAAAATGCGCGCATAGATTTCCGCGCTTTGCTCGCCCTGCAGGGCGACGCACCCATTGAGTTGGCTGCAATCATGCTTCCGCAAACACCAGCCGATCTCGAAGTATATGTACGCAAGCTGGATGCCCATCCGGCGCTGGCAGTGTCGCGCAAGGAATTCGAGGCGGCACAGGCCGGAATTGCCGCCGCCGAATCGCAGCGTTATGCCGATCCTTCATTGAATCTGTACCGTGAGCGAGAATTTTTGGCGGGGCAGCGGCGCAACGTGACCGGCATAGGCGTGAGCGTGCAGATTCCGTTATGGGATAGCGGCAACAGCCCGGTCGCCAAGGCAGGCGCGGAAGCCGGGCGCGCGCAGGCGCAACTTGCGACGGCGCAGCGCGATGCCCGCAGCAGTCTTGCACAGGCACATCTTCGATTATCGCGTTTGCTCGAACAGACCGGGCAGTTGCGTACGAACCTGCTTGAACCTGCACGCGAGGTATATGCGCTCACGCGTCGCGGTTTTGGCGCGGGCGAGTTGAATGTCCTTGCGCTGGTGGATGCCAGCAACACCTACTTCGATGCCCGTACCCGCCACTTGGAACTGCAGAACGAATGCGTACTTGCCGCAGCCGACCTGCGCCTTGCAGCCGGCATTCCCATCATCGATCCCACGCAGGAGGTAGCGCCATGATCGCCGCTCTGATTCGTTTTGCACTGACCCAGCGCCTGATGATGCTGCTGGTCGCAGCAGCCGTTGTTGCCGGTGGCCTGTGGGCATTTCGCACGCTCCCCATCGACGCTTTCCCCGATATCTATACGCCGCAGGTGCAGGTGATCGTGAACGCGCCGGGCATGACGCCTGCCGAAGTCGAAAGCCGCATCACCTTCCCGATCGAGATCGAGATGCAGGGCCTGCCGCAGCAGACGGCATTGCGCTCGCTCAACAAATACGCGCTCGGTCTGGTGACTGTTTGGTTCGAGGACGGTACAGATATCTATCTGGCGCGCCAGCAAGTGGCCGAGCGTTTGAGCCAGGTGCGATCAAGCCTGCCGCCCGGTGTCGAGCCGGTGCTGGCACCGATCACGACCCCGCTCGGCGAGATCTACATGTATCGCATCGAGGGCGGCGGGTTGAGTAACGCCGAATTGCGCACGCTCCAGGATTGGACGGTCCGTCCGCGCTTGCGCACCGTGGCCGGTGTCGCCGACGTGAACTCGCTCGGCGGCGAGGCGCGCGCTTTTGAGGTTGTCGTGCAACCCGGCAAGCTCGCGCGTCACGGCCTTGTCCTTGACGATGTCGAGCTGGCGCTTGCGGCGAGCAACCGTAACGCCGGCGGTGACCGCATCAACCGACAGGAGCAGACGCTGCTGGTGCGCACGGTGGGCGTGTTGCGGGGGGCGGACGACATCGGCAGGGTGGTCATCGCCACGCGCAGCGGTGTGCCGGTGCTCGTCAAGGATGTGGCGGAAGTGCGCACGGGATCGCTCACCCGCTACGGGGGCGTGACTGCCGACGGCAAGGGTGAAGTGGTCACGGGGCAGGTTCTGCTGCGCAAGGGTGCAAACGGGCGCTCCACGGTCGATGGGGTGAAGCGCGAGCTTGCAGCACTCGCCACCGCATTGCCCGATGGCGTCAGGATCGTGCCCTTCTACGACCGTACCGAATTGATAGACGAAGCCGTATGGACGGTGGAGAAGGTGCTGGGCGAAGCGGTGTTGCTGGTGCTGATCGTGCTCGTCGTACTGCTCGGCAACCTGCGTGCGGCCCTTACGGTGGCATTCATCCTGCCGCTGTCGGTGCTGTTCACTTTCCTGATGATGCGTTTGTTCGATGTTTCCGCCAACCTTATGTCGCTGGGCGGTCTGGCGGTCGCAATCGGCATACTGGTGGATGCCGCCGTGGTGATCGTGGAGAACATCCACGCCCAGCTTGCGCAGTCGCCGAAAGGGGTGAGCCGCTTGCATCTGGTTTATCGCGCCACTACCGAGGTCGGCATGCCGGTACTGTCCGGCGTGCTCATCATCGTCATCGTGTTCCTGCCGCTGTTCACGCTGTCCGGCCTGGAAGGCAAGATGTTCGCACCGCTCGCACTGACTATTTGTTTCGCGCTTGCGGGTTCGCTCCTGCTTTCGCTCACCGTCATCCCGGTGCTCGCCAGCCTGCTCATGCGCGGCGGCGCGCACGGCGACGAACGTGTGCTTGCGGCGATCAAGCGTGTGTACCTGCCGGTGATGCGTTGGGCCATCACCCACCGCAAGACCGCTGCGGGCGGCGCGCTCGCGGCATTGTTCGCCACGGCTATGCTGCTCCCTTTCATCGGCAGCGAATTCATGCCGTCAATGGATGAAGGATCGACCGTGGTGATTATCGAGAAGAAGCCGGACATCACGCTTGAAGCCTCGCTGGCGGCGGATGCGCAATATCATCGTGCGATGATGGAATTGCCGGAGGTCAGCGGTGTCGTGTCGCGCACCGGGGCGGACGAACTGCGCCTCGATCCGATGGGGCTGTATCAGACCGACAACTTCGTGCTGACCCGGCCGCGCAGCGAGTGGACGCGCAGCCTGGGAGATTTCCAGGAGGCGCTGCGCCAGAAACTCGAACAGTTCGACGGTATCGAAATCGCTTTCACCCAGCCTATCGACATGCGCGTATCGGAGATGCTTTCCGGCGTGCGCGCCGCGTTGGCGATCAAGATCTACGGCGACGACCTCTCCGTGCTGGAGGAAAAGTCGCAGCAGATCGAGGAACTGGCCAGCAGGGTTCCCGGTGCGGTGGACATCGTCCGGCCGCCCATTCTGGGTCAGCGCTATCTGCAGATCGAGATTCTCGCCGAGCGCATCGCCCGCTACGGGATCAGGGTGGAAGACATCAACCGATTGGTCGAGACCGCTATCGGCGGCAAGGTGGCCACCGAAGTGATCGATGCCAATCGGCGTATCGGGGTGCTGATGCGCTTCCCGGAAGCCGCGCGCAACTCGCCGCAGGCGCTTTCGCACCTGCTGATCGGGACGCCGGGCGGTGCCAAGGTGCCGCTTTCCTTGCTGGCCGACATCCGCGAGGTGGAGGGGCCAGTGCAGATCACCCGCGAGGCAGGCAAGCGTCTTGCCATCGTTCAGGTGAACGTCGAAGGCCGTGATGTGGTGAGCCTGGTAGAGGAAGTGCGCAGCGCGATCGAACGGGAAGTCAAGTTGCCGCAGGGTTATTACATCGACTACGGCGGGCAGTTCGAGAACCAGCAGCGCGCGGCCCAGCGGCTGGGCGTGGTGGTGCCGGTATCGATTGCGCTGATCTTCTTCATGCTGTTCTCGACCTTCCGTTCGGTGCGCCAGGCGGGCCTGATCATCCTGAATATCCCGTTCGCCATGATAGGCGGCGTGGTGAGTCTCTACATTTCCGGACTTTATCTATCGGTACCGGCATCGGTGGGGTTCATCACGCTGTTCGGGGTGGCCGTGCTGAACGGCATCGTGCTGGTGACCTATATCAACCAGTTGCGCGCAGCCGGTCGCACCGTGCTGCAAGCGGTTCAGGAAGGGGCGGAGCGGCGGTTGCGGCCGGTGTTGATGACGGCGCTCATCGCCAGTCTCGGCCTCGTGCCAATGCTGCTCGCCACCGGCCCCGGTTCCGAGTTGCAGCGACCGCTTGCGGTGGTGGTGATCGGCGGGCTGTTCACCTCGACACTGCTCACGCTGGTGTTGCTACCCACGCTCTATGCCTGGCTTGAGACACGCGCCGGGGCAAGCGGCAACCATTCCAAAGGAGGTGCATTGTGAAAAATCTCATGTTGATTGTGCCAGCCGATGTCGAACAGGCGCTGGCCGATACATTGCGCAGTATCGGGCAGGTGGCGGGATTCACGTTCACCCGTGTCGAGGGACACGGCGCCCAGGACGAATATGACCGCACACTTTCCGCACTCGACCTTGTGGTCGGTTACACGCCGCACGTGCGCGTGGACCTCCTGCTTGAGGCCGAAGATGTGGATCATGTGTTGCGCGCCTTGCGCACCGCCGACGGCGGTCTGGTCGGGCGCGGCATCTACCGGGTGACCGAGGTGGAACAATATGGGCAGCTATGAGGCAATGCGTGCAGGTGTTCACGGCGCTTGCAGCCGCGCTGTGCCTGCTTTCCTGAACACCACACGGACTATCAATTCCGCCGGACTGGCGGAACAATCATTTATGGGGAGGTACTTATGTTATCTATGATGAGATCATCGCGGTGGCTGATCGCGCTTGTCGCCGCACTTTTCGTCAGTCAGGCATTCGCTCACGGCATGTCGGAAGCGGAGAAGCTGTCCATCATCGACGGCGGGAATCTGCGTTACATGTGGCTAGGTGCCACGCACATGCTTTCGGGCTACGATCATCTGCTGTTCGTATTCGGCATCGTTTTCTTCCTGACCAGCTTCAAGGAGATTGTCAAATACATCACGGCATTCACCATCGGGCATAGCGTGACCCTGATCTATGCGACGTTCAACGGCATTCAGATCAACTACTTTCTGATCGATGCCTTAATTGGCCTGAGCGTTTGCTATATCGCGTTTGCCAACCTCGATGGCTTCAAACGCCTGCTGGGCATCAAGGCACCCAGTCTGCTGTTCATGATCACGACGCTTGGTCTGATTCACGGTCTTGGCTTGTCGACACGCCTCCAGCAACTGCCACTCAACCAGGACGAACTACTGTTGAACATCATTTCGTTCAACATCGGCATCGAAGCCGGGCAGGTGTTGGCACTGGCGGCCATGCTGTTGTTTCTGTCGAACTGGCGCAAGATGCCGTCGTTCAAACCCTTCAGCCTGGCTTCAAACTACCTGCTGATCGCCGCCGGCGGTTTTCTGTTCCTGATGCAGATGCACGGCTATTCGCACGTCAGCAATCCGGACGAGTTCGGGTTCAGTGCCGACAACCACATTCATGAGCACATCAGGATGAATGAAGAGCGGGCAGCGGAGCTCGTCAAGCAAAACAGCCACCATTCCATCGACTGAGCAAAGGATAACCATGCGAAACTTTTTAGTAATCTCGGCCTTCCTGACCATCATGGCAACTGTTTCCGGTTGCGATGCCGGGCACGGGCATTCCCATGAAGACCCATCACCTTCACACCACCACAAATCCATCGACTAATCTTAAAGGGAGTTAACCATGCATAAATTTTCGACAGCTTTGCTCGTATCTTCCCTGCTCTTCGCTACACCGGCGATGGCGGGGGCCGACCATGACCATGGCAGCGGCGGACATTCACACGCCCACGGCCCGGTTTCCGGCGATGTTGCAGCAATGAAGGCAAGCAACAAGGTCAAATCCATGGTCGCAAGCGGCAAGCTCGACAAGAGTTGGGCCGGAGTGAAAGCCACAGGGGTTTCGCAAAAGACTTTCGGGCATGACCCCGAGTGGGTGGTGACGTTCAAAAACCCAAAGATCAGTGATGCGTCAAAGCAGACACTGTATGTGTTCTTTACCCTGGATGGCATGTATATCGCCGCCAATTACACCGGTAATTGAAACTGGATGGTGGGCGCTGCGTAGCGCTCACCGTTCGCTATTGAATCAACATACCGCCATACCATGAAGCACATTTTTCGCTCGGGCATCATCTCCGCGCTCTCTGCCGCCTTGTTGTTCGGCATCGCGACCCCGCTTGCCAAATTCCTGCTGGAAACCACAAACCCGTGGATGTTGGCCGGTTTGCTCTATCTGGGTTCCGGAATGGGGCTGTTCATTTATCGGCAAGTGATCAAAGCCCCGTCTGTGTTGCTGCCTCCCGAAGAGCGGTTCTGGTTTGCCGGGGCTGTCCTGTCCGGGGGAGTCGTCGCTCCGGTGCTGCTGATGGCTGGACTGAGCGGCATGTCGGCAGCCGGTGTCTCGCTGATGCTGAATGCGGAGGGGGTGTTTACCACCTTGCTCGCCTGGTTCGTCTTCAAGGAAAACTTTGATCGGCGAATCGCCCTGGGCATGGCGGCCATTGTCGCCGGTGCCCTCGTATTGTCGTGGTCGGCGGAAGTGCGGATGGCTGCTGCATGGCCATCCTTGGCGGTTCTGGGCGCATGTCTGGCATGGGGTATCGACAACAACCTGACCCGCAAGGTATCGCTGACAGATGCCAGTTGGATCGCTTCGGTCAAAGGCTTGGTGTCGGGCACCGTTAATGTCTGTCTCGCTTTTGTGCTGGGAAGTGGAATGCCTGCGCTGGCGAGTGTTGGCGGTGCTTTGCTGCTGGGGTTCTTTTCCTATGGCATCAGTCTGGTTTTGTTTGTCGTTGGCTTGCGCCATCTCGGTACTGCACGCACGGGCGCGTATTTTTCCGTCGCACCCTTCTTTGGCGCATTGCTGGCGGTGCTGCTGGGCGACGCGGTCACACTACCGCTGCTGCTGGCCGGGGTACTGATGGCGCTGGGCGTCTGGCTGCACCTGAGCGAACGGCACGCGCATTTGCACACCCATGAAGCGCTGGTGCACGGCCACGCGCATGTCCATGACGAGCACCACCAGCATGCGCACGAATTCCCGGTTGCCACCGGTACGTCACACAGCCATCCGCATCGGCATGAACCCCTGACGCACAGCCACCCGCACTACCCGGATGCTCATCACCGGCATAAGCACCAAGAATGAAGGTCCGGTAATGGAAGAAATCATCGGGCGACCAAACAAGAATATTGCGTGGCCGCCGGTTCTGCTCAGATTTCGGTTTGCTCAGAAATTTCCAATGCGTCATCCATCTCTATACCGGGGTAACGAACTGTACTCTCCGGCTTGGTATGGCCTAGCGGCAGTTGAACCGCCCTCGGGGTTTTCGTTCGCATGTATATCCGTGCCGCTTTGGTTCGACGCATCGAGTGCGTGCCAAATATGGATGTATCAAGCCCGGCAACATCGACCCAGTTTCGATCCAGGCAGCCACAGCCACTCGCGTCGGCTCCGTGAGTTCAAACTCAACAGGACGTTGTGATTTGCGCTGAATGACCATAGCCCTTGGAAGAATCTGGCTTCCGTGTGTCACATCACGCACATGCAGATTGGCTAGGTCGCAGCCTCTTAGCGCTGTCTATGGCCAGATATCCTTGGGCTTGAGCGGTGGCGGACTTCGCCCTGAAGCAGGCGTACGACAACATGGATGAATTCGCCGCCTATGTGGCGGATAAAGTGGTGAAGAAGGTCAAACACCGGCAATCTGCGGCGTGAGCGGGAATCAGTCACTTGCCCAACAGATCGTCCAAGGTACCCTGACTCCCTTTCCGTCCGCGGGAGGGCTGGGGAGGGGGAACACTCCTCATCCATCGCACCGCCCCCGGTCGAGACCTGATTCCTCAGCGACCTCGCCTCCGCTGCATCCTGTCTTCCGACTTGCGCAACAAGTCTTCCATCATCTTCGGCAGCATGCCGCGTGCCGCGATGGATTCCGCACCTGTCTCGCCCAGGAACAACGCTTCCAGATAAGAGACACGCAGGGCGTCGTGCAAGGTCTGATCGGCACGGCCCAGCAGATCGCTCACCAGTATCAGATGTCGCAACAGTTCCGATATGTCTCGACTCCGGATGGCGGTTTGGCTGGCAACTTTTAGCACGCCGACTTCGAGATGGATGTAACCGAAATCGCTTTCGTCCACCTGCCCGGCCACCTCGGGCAGGTGCAGCGCCAGCTGCTGCATGAAGTCCAAGCTGCCGACCACCCGCAGCTTGCGCTGATGCGAGACCATGCGACGCAGGGAAGAAAAGGTCTTGAAATCCAGTGCGGGCTTGTGCGCCGCCGACGGCGGATGTGCGGCTAGTGGTTCGAAGGCGGCAGCGGCGGCAACAGTGAGCGTATCGTTCATCTCCAACTCCTCAAATGAAGTACAGTGCTGCAACATAACCACATTATGTGACATGGTTATGACCGCACCATGCGGACAACATTGCGTCAACTAGAGAGGTATCAAATGAAAAAAACTTATGAAGGTGTTACCGGCTTCGTTCGTATGATCGTCACCGGCGTGGTCTCGTTCATCGCGGCACTGCCGACATTCACATCCCTCGGCGCATCCCTCTGACGCCACGAACGGCAACGCCCCGGCGCGCAAGTGCCGGGGCGTTTTTACGTGCAGCTGAAACGGATACGAACTGCCAGATTCACTCGGCTGTTTTGGTTACCTGAAAGCTGACGGTGGCGACCGGCCGGCCTCGCCGCAAAGCGGCCATTCAACACTAAAGTCCGGCGTCCTTCCTGAAGCATTCGAATCACTCAAGGGAAGGTGTAACCATAGCCGCGCATCACCGCGCGCGCCTTGTCGCTCTTCATGAACGCCAGAAAATCCCTGGCCGCTTGCACGTCCTGCGCGCCGCTCAGCAGCACTGCGCTCTGGCGGATCGGGTTGTGCATGGTCTCCGGGACCAGCCACCATGAGCCGGTGTTCACTTTGCCGTCGCGCATCACTTTCGACAGTGCGATGAACGACAGCTCGGCGCGTTCGGTGGCGGCGAGCTGGTAGGCCTCCGACACATCGTCGCGCTTGTCGAGTTTGCGCTGCATGGCGTTCCACATGGTCAATTTTGTCAGAGTCTCTTTGGCGGCGGTGCCGTACGGCGAATAACGGGGATTGGCCATGGCGAGTTTGTCGAACGTGCCCTTGTTGAGCACCGCGCCTTTGTCGTCCACCAGATCGGGCTGCACACTCCACAGCACCAGCCGCCCGATGGCATAGACGAAACGCGTGCCGCCGACCGCCAGCTCGTCCTGCATCAGTTGTCTGGGCATCTCCTCGTCGGCCGACAGCAGCACGTCGAACGACGCGCCCTTTTTGATCTGCGCGTACAGCTTGCCGCCGGCACCCGGTGTCTGTTGCACCGTGTGGCCGCTCTGCTTGGTGAACAAGGCCGCGATGCGCTGCATCGGTTCGGCCAGGTCAGCCGTCACCGCCACATGCACTTCTCCGGCGCGGGCAGGCATGGCAATAAGCATGGACAGTGCAAGATAAGCAGCCCAGCGGCTGCAATGTTCGTGGATATTCATCGTTCGCTCCGGCACAAGGTGAGACACATGATAACAAGCCGGACGGATGACATCCGTTTTTGCCATGCATTTCAAGTGCCGCAGCAAGACCGCACCTTCAAGCGTATTGACCGCATGCGGATGCGCGCGTAGCGTTCGTTCACATCAACGCCACCGGACATGCCATGACTGCGAGCACGCGCGCCGCCTTGCTGCTGTGTTTCATTCTGCTGCCGACCGGCTGCCGCAGCGACAACGTGTGGCGGCATACCGGGATCGCGCCCATCCCGCCGGGCGCGACCATCCATCTGCGCGTGGCGCACGCGGTGAATGACCGTTTGCCGCGCATGACGCCCTCGCAGCTGGATAGCTTGCTGGCGGCGACACGCAAGACCGCGCTCGAACATTTCGGCGTTTATCTTGAGTTCAGCGAGGTCACCGAGACCTCGGTCGATGCGCTGCTGGCGCTGATCCCACCGCAAGTGCGGCAGGCGCACATGAACGAGATCTATGATTTCAAATCCGGCACGGGCGACCGCAAGCGTCTGGCCCCCGGCATCCTGAACACCCTGCAGGAGCGCGGGACGAAGCTGGCGGATGCGCTGGCCTATGCGCGCCCCTACCTGCCCGACACCGCGCAACCGCGCTCCCTGCCGGAATTGTCGACGGCGCTGGCGGAGGTGATGCTGGCGCGGCTGGACGACTGGCGCGCGCTCAAGGCGGCCGATGGCAAACCGGTGCTGGACGACACGCCGCGCAACGAGTGGATACTCTGGGACACGCTGGGTTACGGCGCGCTGCCTTACGACGTGGTGATCAGCAACCAGCTGGTGGCGAGCGCGGAATTCACGGCGGTGGAAGTGCATACCGCGATACGCGGCGGCTTGACCACCGGCACCACCACCTTCAGCCGCACCGGCCCTTACGGTTCGTTCGTGTTCTGGAGTACCTTCCCGTTCACCGACACCTCGGCGCAAAGCCATGCACTGCGCGGCAACGAGGACTACAGCGCGACACAGGCGGCCGAACTTTCCGGTGCCTATCTGGCGCACGAGATCGGCCACCTGCTGTTCAAGTTCGGCCATCCGTTCGGTCATCAGGCATGCGTGATGAATCCGGCGAGCATGCTGCATTACCGCGCATGGTACGAAGGTCTCGATGCGCGGCGCTGCCGCATCGGCAGCCTGCCCGAGATGCGGGCGGGCGCGATACCGGAGGCGTACAACGCGGCATGGCTGCGCATGGCGCGGGAGCGTTGAACGGGGATAACCCGCGTCTGGCGCATGGGTACTGCCGGTCATCCCATACCGCCCGCACGGGAATGGTGGTAAAACGTCCCGCAACAACCATATCGAGCACGCCAGTGCTGCCCCGCAATGCACGGGGCAAGCCAAAACAATGCGGCGTGCAGCAGCGAGGAGAGTAGAGATGAAAGCCCCTTTGCCCGATAACGAGCAGGCGCGTCTGGACACATTGCGCAGCTACGACATTCTGGACACGCCCCCCGAAGCCGAATTCGACGGCATGGTGCAACTGGCCTCCTCCATCTGCGCCGCCCCCATCGCCGTGATCAGTCTGGTCGACCGCGACCGCCAGTGGTTCAAGGCTATCGTCGGCCTGGAGGCGAAAGAAACCTCGCGCGATCTGGCCTTCTGCGCGCACACCATTTTGCAGGACGACGTGATGGTGGTGGCCGACGCGCTGCTGGATCCGCGCTTCTTCGACAACGGTCTGGTCACCGCCGAACCGAAGATCCGCTTCTATGCCGGCGCGCCGCTGATCACCAGCGGCGGCCATGCGCTGGGCACCATCTGCGTCATCGACCGCGTGCCGCGCGAATTGAAGTCGGACCAGTTGCTGGCGCTCAAGGCGCTGGCCAGCCATGTCGTGACCCAGTTCGAACTGCGCCAGTCGCACCGCAAGATCAACCATTACCTGCGCGAGCTGCAGCAGACGCAGCAGGTGCTGAGCACGCTGATCAACGCCAGCCCGGATTTCATCTGTTTCAAGGACGGCGAAGGCCGCTGGCAGACCGCCAACAAGAGCGGGCTGCAACTGTACCAACTGGACGGCGCGGACTATCGCGGCAAGACCGATCTGGAACTGGCCGAGCACACGCACCCGATCTACGAGGATGCCTTCCGCGAATCCGTGGTGTCCGACAAGCAGGCCTGGCGGGCGCACGCGCTGTCGCGCCTGGAAGAGGTCATCCCGCTGCCCGAGGGCGGCACGCGCATCTTCGATACCTACAAGATCCCGCTGTTCAACGACGACGGCAGCCGCCACGGCTTGGTGGTGCTGGGACGCGACATCACCGCGCGCAAGGAGATGGAAGACCGGCTGCGGCTGGCCGGCTCCATCTTCGAGCACAGCAGCGAGGCGATGCTGATCACCGACGCCGACAACAACATCATCAACGTCAACCCGGCCTTCACCCAGATCACCGGCTACAGCGTGGACGAAGTGGTCGGACAGAACCCGCGCATACTCAGTTCGAACCGTCAGGACAAAGTCTTTTACCGCGACATGTGGCGCGCGCTGAACAAGATCGGCTACTGGCAGGGCGAGGTGTGGAACCGGCGCAAGAACGGCGAAGTGTTCATCGAGTGGCTGACCATCAATCTGGTGTTCGACGAGGCCGGCAAGGTGTCGCGCCATGTCGCGTTCTTCTCCGACATCACCGAGAAGAAAAAGGCCGACGAGCTGATCTGGAACCACGCCAACTTCGACCACCTGACACAGTTGCCCAACCGCCGCCTGTTCCGCGACCGGCTGGATCAGGAGATGAAAAAATCCGACCGCGCCAAACTGGGCATGGCATTGCTGTTCATCGACCTCGACCGCTTCAAGCAAGTGAACGACACGCTGGGCCACGATGCCGGCGACGCGCTGCTGGTGGAGGCCGCGCACCGCATCAGCGACTGCGTGCGCGAATCGGACACCGTGGCGCGGCTGGGCGGCGACGAGTTCACCGTGATCCTGTCGCGCATCACCGACGCCAGCCATGTCGACCGCGTGGCAAGCGACATCATCCGCATGCTGTCCACCCCGTTCATCCTGCAAGGTCTGTCGGTTTCTTCCTCCGCCAGCGTCGGCATCACGCTCTATCCGGACGACAGCAAGGATGCGGAAACGCTGATCAGGAACGCTGACCAGGCCATGTACGCCGCCAAGAACAAGGGCCGCAACTGCCACTGCTATTACACTGCCATTACGCCGGTCGCTGCCACACATGCCTGAATGCATCCCGTTCGGCGCGCCTGCCGTGGTCAGGCGTGAGATGATGCGCTGCGGACAGAACCACATTGTCCGCGTCATTGAATGTTACTTGCCACGGGCAGACCATCGCCCGCGCTTGCCCGCGATATGGAGTCACGTATGGAATTGAACGATCCCGCCATGAAGGTGCTGTATGCCTACACCAGGGCACTGTCCGTGGCGCTGGACTATCGCGACCAGCCGACCCGGCTGCATTCCGAGCGGGTGCGCGACCTGTCGGCTTCCATCGCCGTCCGTCACGGGCTGTCGGGGGCGGATCTGGAAGCGGTGTTGATCGCCGCCTCGTTCCACGACATCGGCAAGATCGGTGTGCCCGATCACATCCTCATGAAAACGGCCCCGTTCAGCGCCGACGAATGGGAAAAGATGAAGCGGCATGCCGAGATCGGGTCCGACATCATCGCGGCCACCGGCATAACCGAAGCCGAGAGAGCCTCCAAAGTCATCCGTCACCACCACGAACATTTCGACGGCTCCGGCTATCCGGACGGGCTGGCGGGGATGTCCATCCCGATCTGCTCGCGCATCATCTCCATCGCGGACAGCTACGATGCGATGGCGGTGACCCGCAGCTACCACCCGCCCCGCAAGCACGAAGAGATCATGGCGATCCTGCACGACGAGACCGGCGTCAAACACGACCCGCAAGTGATGGCGACTTTTTACAAAGTCATCGAATCGGACAGTTTCCGGGAAATGCGACGCTGATCAGCGCAGCGAACCGGCCTAGCGTCCTGCTCCCTGTTGCGGTTCGGGTTTGGCTTCCTGAATCGGCACGCCGATCAGACCCAACTGGTTCATCAGCCGGATCACGATCAATACCAGTTCTGGGTCGTCGGCGTTACTGAATTCATTGAGGGTGGCTTCGGCGTAGGATTTCTCGTTGCTCATCCTGACCAGATCGACGTTGCTGCCTATCTTCTTCGCCAACATCTTCACCTTGGGCAGCAAGGCCATCGTCGCTGCGACCAGCATGGTCGCTTCTCCCTTGATCGCTTGTCTTGTTGTTTATTGTGCAAGCGTTGGTATTTTTAATCCGCCCCTATCTATTCATCATCCACCTGCGCCAGCACCACACCGATGGCGCATTCCGGATCGTCGGTGAGGCTGAGGCAATGCTCGCTGCCGCCGATCAGATACAGGTTGAATCTTTCTTCGCTCAACGCCGGTTTCATGCGCGCCGGCATGTCGTCGTCACTGCACAGGGTGAAACGCAGATCGGGCCACGCCTGTTTCAGCGTGGCCAGCGTGACCTCGCCCGGCGCACCCTGCGCTGCGCGCTGCGCGATCTGTCCGAGTGTGTCGGCGGCAATCATTACTCTTCTTCCACGGTGCTGAAGCGGCTCAGCGATTTGGCTTTCACGCCGAGTATCTTCGCCAGCCAGGGCGGCGGTGCGTCGAGCACGGCTTGCAGGCGTTGCAACGCGACCTGTGCCGCGCCGCCTTCCGGCGCTTTCACCGGATGCACATTGGCGCGCACGGCTTTGGCTGCGGCGGGACCGCCGATGGATTGCACGTACACGATCTGGCAATCGTTGATGAGCGCGGCACGCGCCGCGTTTTTGTCTTCTTCCGCATCCGCGCTTGCTGTCGAGCGGATGGCGATCAGGCGGATCTCTTCGCGGCCGACCTGATAGACCAGGAAGCGCGGGCAGGAACCGAAGTGACCGTCCAGATTCTCTTCGCTGTTGGAGGCCACGGCCACGCGCAGACTGCCGTGGATGTCGCCTGCCTGATACGGAAGCGGCTTGGGCAGATTCTCGGCTTCGGCACCGTCACCCCACAATTGGCGCACGGCGAGCTTGATGCTGGCCGGATCGACATCCGGCTCTACCGTCTCTTCTCCGGACAGCATGAGTTTGAGATCGGCCACGGTGACTTTTGCCAGTTTCTCTTCGGTGATCGGCAGGCCGAGCTGGCTGCCCATCCTGGATGCCAGCGCGGCGACATCCACATCGTCCAGCGTGCGCGCTGCCAGCGCGATGCGCAGGGCCGCTTCTTTGGTGATGATGCCGTTGCCAGTCATGATTACCTCTTCTGAAATTTGGGTGTTGCCTGGGCATGCCATCCCCGCTTGCGCGGGAATGACAGCGTCTCATTACGCCGCGATCTGCGTGATGCAACCCTTGATCGGGCACAGTTTCACGCACTGCGGTTTGTCGAAGTCGCCTTCGCACTCGGTACATTCGCTCGCGTTGATGACGTACAGGCCCTTCTTCACGCTGATGGAAGCCGTGGGGCATTCTGGTAAGCAATCATCGCAACTGGTGCACAGGTCTGTATCGATCTTGTATGCCATGATATTTCTCCTTGTCGTTTATTCCGCCGCATCGATACGCTTGGCGCGTAACGAGAATGGCAGACGCGCTGGCGCAGGCTGGGGCTCGATGTAATAAGTCCCGCCGTTGTTCAGCTTGATCTCCCCGCCCCACTTCTCGGCGGTGTCGAACTCCATCGAAACGATGGTGTCCTCGAGATCGCGCTTGGGCAGGTAGAACTGATAACTGCCGTTCGCATCGCGTCGGATCATGATGTTTGCCATTGCTGCTCCTTGAGTTGCAGGATTCAGGATTCGGGAGCCAGGATTCAGGAAAGCATTGCTCCGCTTTCACTGAATCCCGAATCCTGAATCCCGGTTCCTGCCTTACCGCACTAAGTCGTGGTTGTAGTCGGTGGTACCCATACCGCGAGTCTCCTCGTCCAGGCGCTCCATCACCGCATTGACCAGGGTCGTCAGGATCTGCATGGCGCCCTCGTAACCCAGCGTGGTGGAACGATGCAGGTGGTGACGGTCGAAGATCGGGAAGCCGATACGGATCAGCGGAACTTCGAACTCTTTACCCTTGTGCAGCGTGTCGCGCTGGATGAACTTGGCGTAGGAGTTGCCGATCATGAAATCAGGCTTCTCGGTCAGCACCAGTGAACGGAAGTGCCACAGGTCGGCACCTGCGAACAACTGGGTGTTCTTGCCGTAGGGAGACTCGTCCAGCATCTTCTGCATGGCCTTCGTCCACTTCTTGCTGCCGTTGTTGCACAGCACGTGCAGCGGCTCGACGCCCAGCTCCAGCAGGAACTTGGTCATACCGAAGGTGAAGTCAGGATCACCGTACAGGCTGATCTTCTTGGCATGCAACCAGGTGTGGCTGTCCATCATCATGTCGACCAGACGGCCGCGCTCTTTTGCCAGAGACTCAGGGATCGCCTTGCCGGTGGCTTCCGCGACCTTCATCAGGAAGTCGTCAGTGGATTCCAGACCCATCGGGATGGTCATCTTCGGCACTTCGTGCTTCCATGTCGCCTCGACATACTTCTTGGTCTTTTCCAGTTGCATCGGTTGCAGCAGGAAAGTGGTTTTGGCGTTCGGTGCATCCTTCACTTCGTCCAGCGACGTGCCGCCCGCATACATGCGGAACTCGCCGTCAGCCGGGGTATCCAGCACTTCGGTCGGATCGCTCAGCAGGGTGTGCTCGACGCCCATCTCGTTCAGCATGCGATGGATCACGCGGTAGTTGCCGAGGTAGGTCTCGAAGCCGGGCACGAGGTTGATCTTGCCGTTCTTGCCGACTTCCTTGTCGTCCATGGTGTTCAGCGTGAAGTAACGCATGACGCCTTCGAACATGTTGTCCCAACCGGTCACGTGCGAACCCACGAAGGACGGGGTGTGCGCGTAAGGTGTCGGGAATTCCTGCGGTACGCCGCCGGCCTTTTTGGTGTTGGTGATGAAGGCGTTCAAGTCGTCGCCGATCACCTCAGCCATACAGGTGGTGGAGACAGCGATCATCTCCGGCTTGTACATGGTCATCGCGTTCTCGAGACCGTCGATCATGTTCTTCTGACCGCCGAACACGGCTGCGTCTTCAGTCATGGAGTCGGACACGCAGGACACGGGCTCGCGGAAGTGACGGTTGAAGTAGGTACGGAAGTACGCCACGCAACCTTGCGAACCGTGCACATACGGCAGGGTCTTTTCGAAGCCCAATGCACACAGCACAGCGCCGAGTGGCTGGCAGGCCTTGGCCGGGTTGACGGTCAGGGCTTCGCGCTGGAAGTTCAGTTCACGATATTCCATCGTGGTAGTCCAGTTGAAGACCTCCTGAACTTTTGCGTCAGCATGACCTTCTTCGAACTTCGCTTTTTTATTTCCCAATGATTCCTTGTACTCGTCCTGACGGAACAGAGGATAGCAAGGCTTGATGTTATCGACTTTTTGCATGTTTATCTCCTTGGCCCGGCCGCCAATCTGCGGACGCGGGCATCGTTAAGGGTTCGCCGGACCGGAGCCCGGCTTCAGTACATTACGCGGCCTTTTTCCAGGGCGGAGTCAGTTGGCTCCAGCACGGATTGTTCAAGGTCATGTCCATATCGCGGGCGAAGATGGCGAAGCCGTCATAGCTGTGATACGGGCCGGAGTAGTCCCACGAGTGCATCTGGCGGAAGGGGATGCCCATCTTCTGGAAGATGAACTTTTCCTTGATGCCGGAGCCGACCAGGTCGGGCTTGACGCGCTTCACGAACTCTTCGAACTCGAGGCCGCTCACGTCGTCGTACAGCAGCGTGGCGTTACCCATCTCCTTGATGGTGCGGTCGTAGTCGTCGTTGTGACCGAACTCATAACCTGTACCGACCACTTCCATGCCCAGGTCTTCATAGGCACCGATCACGTGACGCGGACGCAGACCACCCACGTACAACATGACGCGCTTGCCTTGCAGACGCGGCTTGTACTTGTCGATCACGGCTTGCATCATCGGCTTGTACTTGGCGATGACCTTCTCGGTGTTGGCCTTGATGGTGTCGTCGAAGAAAGCGGCGATCTCGCGCAGCGAGTTCTCGATCTTGGTCGGGCCGAAGAAGTTGTATTCCACCCATGGAATGCCGTACTTCTC
>WOZO01000021.1 GCA_011620315.1 Sideroxydans sp.
GGCATAAAACAATGTCATGGAGGCCGGAGTGGAGTTTCTTGCGGATGTCAAACTAGGGTCATGATGAGTGCCTGAGTGGGTGCGGGTGTGTAGTGAAGCATGACTTTCCGCCTCGAGCCAGACTAAGCAACACAGACAAGGGACGCCACTGATGGATTTCATT
The DNA here is from genome assembly GCA_011620315.1 of Sideroxydans sp. Classification (GTDB taxonomy): domain Bacteria; phylum Pseudomonadota; class Gammaproteobacteria; order Burkholderiales; family Gallionellaceae; genus Sideroxyarcus. The sequence continues at coordinate 164 of WOZO01000021.1, forward strand.
GCGCATGTAAGGAAGAACGGAGAACGCTGGTACTTGCACGCGCTGGAAGATCATTTGCGCGAGGTCGGACGCTGGGCGGGGGAGAGTGCAGCCAAACTGAATGCCGCCGACTGGGCTCGGCTAGCCGGCCTCTGGCACGATCTGGGCAAGTATTCCGCCGCCTTTCAATCCATGATTCAGCGTGAATCGGGTTACGACCCGGAGGCCCACATCGAGACCGGACCACGCAACCATTCAACGGCAGGTGCCCTCCATGCCGTCGAAAAGCTGGGTTCCGCCGGTCGTACGTTGGCTTATCTCATTGCCGGCCATCATGCGGGTCTGCCGGACTGGCACGGCGACCAGAATGCCGGGGCGGCGCTTTCTACACGACTGGGCCAGCGCCAACATCTCGATATTCTGCCGCTGGCAGCCATTCCCGCTGACATCCTCGCGCCCGAACTGCCGCCGTTGCCGAAAATCCCCGGCAATGCCGATGGCGCACATTTGTGGCTGCGTATGCTGTTTTCGTGTCTGGTCGATGCCGACTTTCTTGACACCGAAGCCTTCATGTCACCTGAGAAAGTGGCGGAGCGTGGGCATGAGACTAACATCGTCGGTTTGCTCGCCCGCTTTGACACTCACATGGCGACCTATGTCAATGTGCCCCTGATACCGGTCAACCATGTCCGTGCCGACGTACTGCGCCAATGTCGCGCAAAGGCTGCTCTACCGCCGGGGCTGTTCAGCCTCACCGTGCCGACCGGCGGCGGCAAGACACTGGCGAGCATGGCCTTTGCACTCAATCACGCTAGCGCGCACGACAAGCGGCGGGTGATCTACGCCATTCCCTACACCAGTATCATCGAACAGACCGCTACCATCTTTCGCGACATCTTTGGCGACGCCGTGATCGAGCACCACAGCAGCTTCGATCCCGACCGCGAAACGGCCAAGAGTCGGCTGGCGACGGAAAACTGGGATGCGCCGGTCGTTGTCACCACCAACGTGCAGTTGTTCGAATCGCTGTTCGCCGCAAAGACCTCGCGCTGCCGCAAGTTGCACAACCTCATCGACAGCGTCATCGTGCTCGACGAGGCGCAAACCCTGCCGCCCGAATTGCTGCAGCCCTGCCTCGACGTGCTCAATCTACTTGCCAAACACTACGGCGTGACGGTCGTGTTGTGCACCGCCACTCAGCCGGCACTGACCGATGTCGCCAGTTTCGGCCGCAAATTGCGTGGGCTCGACAACGTGCGCGAGATTATTGACGCGCCGCAGACCCTGTTCGATGCCTTGCGGCGTGTCACGGTCCAGTTGCCCGCCGACTTCCAGGCCCGCGAGAACTGGGATGCCATCGCTGCAAAAGTCGGCGCTGGCGGGACGGCGGCACTGACTATCGTCAATACCCGCAGCGACTGCCGCGAACTGTGGCAGCTCCTGAACGCAAGGGATGGCGGTGCGATCCACCTCTCGGCCTCAATGTGCGGCGCGCACCGGGCGCAATGCATCGCTGATATTCGCCAGCGGCTCAAGAATGGCGAACCGGTGCAGGTCATCTCCACACAATTGATCGAGGCCGGCGTCGATGTGGACTTTCCGGTGGTCTATCGTGCGCTAGCCGGGCTCGATTCCATTGCTCAGGCCGCCGGCCGCTGCAACCGCGAAGGCTATCGCGAGACCGGACGCGTCGTGGTTTTCGTCCCGCCCAAGGCCGCCCCGCCCGGCCAGTTACGCCGTGCCGAGCAGACGACTGTGGGTCTGATGAGCGGCACGAACCTTGACGCACTTGCCCCTGCGACCTTCGAGCGTTACTTCCGCCACTTCTATCTGAGCGAAGCCAACTGGGACAAGTACGACATGCACGGCCTGCTGGCGCGGGACGCCAGCCGCATGGAAATCCAGTTCCGCACCGCAGCGGAGCGCTTCCGCTATGTCGATGACGCCGACAGCCAGCCCATCCTCGTTTGGTGGAATGAAAGTAAAAGCCTCATCGGCAAGCTGGCCAAGGACGGACCCGAACGCTGGCTGATGAGGAAACTCCAACGCTATGCCGTCAACCTGCCGCGCCGCGCCGTCGAACAGCTGGTGCAAAGCGGTGAGGTGCGCGAAGTCTGGCGAGGAATTTTCGCCCAGAATGTCGACACGCTATATCATGCGCATCTTGGCGTCGTCATCGACAATAACAACGAACCGCTGGTGTTCTGAAGGAGGCTACCCCTTGCGAACCACTTATTGCCTGGAAGTGCGCGGCGACTTCGCCTGCTTCACCCGGCCCGAAATGAAGGTTGAGCGGGTCTCCTACGACGTCATTACCCCCTCGGCCGCGCGCGCCGTGTTCGAGGCGATCTTGTGGAAGCCCGCCATTACCTGGCGGGTAACGAAGATCGAAGTGCTGAAGCCGATCCGCTGGATCAACCTGCGGCGTAATGAGGTCGGCAAGATCGCGTCGGGCAAGGAAGGATTCTTCATTGAGGAAGAACGCCAGCAACGGGCGGGTTTATTCCTGCGCGACGTCGCCTACCGCATTCACGCCGGCTTTGAAATGGATCGCGACCCAGCAAAGCATCGCGGCCAGTTTCCGCACCTGTCAAAATTCGGTGGCGAAGATGGCAATACGCAAGCCAAGTTTCACGAAATGTTCTTGCGCCGAGCAGCCAAAGGCCAGTGCATCAATCAGCCCTACCTCGGCTGCCGTGAATTCGCCTGCGACTTCCGTCTTGTCAACGCAGCAACCGTTGGGCCTGCGCCCATCGCGGAAAGCCGCGATCTGGGCTGGATGCTTCACGATCTCGATTTCGTCAACCCCGCCGACCCGAAGCCGAATTTCTTTCGCGCCGAATTGAAGGCAGGCGTAATTGACCTCACCAAGGTGGAGGTGCGGGGATGATTCTTCAGGAACTTGTCGGATATTACCGACGCAAAGCTGCGTCAGATGCCAATGCAATCGCACCAGAAGGTTGGATTCGGCGCCCTGTCGATTACTTCGTGGTGCTCTCGCGTGAGGGCATCTGCATTGACATCGCCGACAATGCAAGCCAAGAAGGCAAACGACGCGTGGCGAAAGAGGAACTCGTCCCGTCCATCGGCAAACAGTCCCTCAAGCACACCAATAGTGGACAAGATGCCAATCTCCTGTGGGACAGTGCAGCCTTTTCCTTAGGCTACGGCGACAAGGGTGTGCAGAAGCGGGAATACTTTCTTGCCGAAATTGATAATTGGTTTCCGGACTCTGACGACGAGGCGCTTGCGGCGTTGCGTTCATTTCTCTTGTCGATACGCAAAGACGGGGCGTTAGCTGATCTACTGAACCGTTACCACCGGCGAGAGGCATTCGAGAAGCGGGAGCCAATCATTGCATTCCGATGGCAGCCCGACGATGCAGTACCGATTCATCATCGCCCCAACTTGATGGCACTTTATGAGAACAGCCGTACTCGTTTGAACAACGCTGCGGTACTTGGGAATTGCCTGATTTCGGGAGACCAGAACGTTCCCATCGCGCTAAACGAAACGGTCATCAAGGGCGTGCGCGACGCGCAGACATCGGGCGCGAACATCGTCTCGTTCAACAAACGTGCTTTCGAGTCCTACGGCAAGCGTGAACGCGCTGGCGAGAATTCGCCCATCGGTACCAGTGCGTCGTTTGCCTACAGCACGGCATTGAATTACCTACTCCGATACGACAGCCCCCAGAAATTACAAGTCGGCGACGCCACCATGGTGTTCTGGGCCGACCATAGCAACGGCCTTGAGAGCGACTTCGCCGCTTTCTTCGACGAACCGCGCAAGGACGCCGCAGACCCGGATCACGGTACGCGCGCCGTCGCGGCTTTGCTGGAATCCGTCCGACAGGGTGTCAGCCCAGCCACGGACAACGAGACTCGCTTTTTTGTCCTCGGCTTGGCCCCTAATGCCGCGCGTGTTGCAATCCGTTTCTGGCAGGTGGGCACGGTGGCCGAAATGGCGACGCGGATCGTGCGTCATTTCGACGACATCAAGATTGACGAACCAGGTAACCCTCCATTTCTCTCTCTCCGGTTGCTGCTGCGCTCCACCGCGCAGCTGTCGGAGAAATGGCCGGGGGGCGATCCGGAAAAGGTTCCGCCGAATCTTGGTGGAGAGGTGATGCGCGCCATCCTCGAAGGTCTGCCCTACCCGGAAACCCTCTTTAGCGGCGCTGTTCGTCGCATCCGTGCCGAACAATCAAAGAAAGACAAGCGCACCGGAAAACCGGTGATGAACGTCACCTACCCCCGCGCAGCCATCCTGAAAGCGTGCCTCAATCGCAAACGAACACCTCTCGAAAAGGAGATTACCGTGTCGCTCGATTTCACCAACACCAATCCCGGCTATCGTCTTGGTCGTCTGTTCGCTGTACTCGAACGGGTGCAGGAAGAAGCTAATCCCCGTATCAATGCAACTATTCGCGACCGCTATTACGGCGCGTTCTCTGCCGTGCCATCGTCTGTTTTTTCGACCCTGATGCGACTGAAGAACCACCACCTCGCCAAGCTGGGGAGTGTTGGCCGTCGCGTCAATCTCGAAAAACTGATCGGTGAGATTGTTGACGGTCTGCCGCCGACGCTGCCCCCGCATCTATCGCTCACCGATCAGGGCCGCTTTGCCATCGGCTATTACCACCAGCGCATGAATCCCGCCACCTACGGAAAGCAAGGAGACCCAAAATGAACCAACCCCTCAAGAGCCGCTATGACTTTGTCCTTTTGTTTGATGTGAAGGACGGCAACCCCAACGGCGATCCCGACGCCGGTAATCTGCCGCGTCTGGATGCCGAGACTGGAAAGGGTTTGGTCACGGACGTGAGCATTAAGCGCAAGGTCAGAAACTATGTGCAAATCGCCAAGACCGATGACAAAGGCGTCCTTGCGGATCGATTCGATATCTACGTCAAAGAACGGGCTGTGCTAGGGCGTGCCCACGTTGCCGCCTTCAACGATCTCCACATTGAGTTGGGGGAGGATCTCAGGGTGCCTGTGCCAGAGAGCCTTGTCGACGCCTTGAAGGAAGTTGGGCTTCCTGAAGGAATGGAGATCGTCGAAGATGACGAAGATCACGCGGTTTTGGTGGTGTCAGGCACGACAGACAAGAAAGAGGCCAAGCAGCAGATCAAGGACGCGGAAGGCTTGAGCAAGGACGTGACAAAGTTTCTCAACAAGGCGCTTGCCGATGCTAAAACGCGAAAGCCGACTCGCGATGAGAGCGATAAGGGCCGTGAGTGGATGTGCAAGCATTTCTACGACATCCGCAGTTTTGGTGCGGTCATGTCCTTGAAATCCGCACCCAACTGCGGCCAGGTGCGCGGCCCAGTCCAACTTACCTTCGCCTGCTCCGTCGATCCTATCGTTACGCTGGAGCACTCCATCACCCGCATGGCGGTAGCGACAGAAGCCGAGGCGGAAAAGCAGGGGGGCGACAATCGCACCATGGGCCGCAAATTCACCGTGCCCTACGGCCTCTACCGTTCTCACGGCTTCATTTCTGCTCACCTTGCCCGCCAGACCGGCTTCGATGACGACGATCTGGAATTCTTCTTCAAGGCGCTGGAGCAGATGTTCGAGCATGACCGCTCCGCCGCGCGCGGTGAGATGTCGACGCGCGGGCTGTACGTTTTCAGGCACGATTCCGAACTTGGCAATGCTCCGGCGCATGCACTGTTCGACAAGCTGACCGTCGAACGGCAAGGTGATGATGTCGCACGTGACTTTGGCGCATATTCGGTGCGTTTCGACGGGCAGGAGGTAGCGGTGGGTCAGGAGCTAGCTGTCGTGCCCGGCGTCACGTTGATACGGAAGTGCTGAGCATGGACTGGACAGGCGGAATCGCCGCCCCGTCCGATACGCTAATCGGCAAAGCATGAGCGAACGCTCCGACAATCCGGTTGCGCTGACAGAGCCCCCCATCGGCTACGCCGACTGGCTGGCCGAGTTGAAGACCCGCATCCATA
>WOZO01000034.1 GCA_011620315.1 Sideroxydans sp.
AAATTCACGGGGGGTGCGTTGGATATCTGGGGGGTATGAAATATCCGGGCTAGCCCCGGCCCTGCTCGCAAGCGCGGGGGCTCAGCTCGACTTATCCATCCTGCGGTACTGCACCGCCTCCGCGATATGGGCGGTCTGGATGTCTCTACTCTCTGCCAGATCGGCGATGCTGCGCGCGACTTTGAGGATGCGATGGTAGGCGCGGGCTGAAAGATTCAGCTTGGAAATGGCCTGTCTCAGCAGCGCCTCGCCCTGTGCATCCGGCGCGCAATAGGCGTCGATTTCCGTCACCGAAAGTTGTGCGTTGGGCTTGCCTTGTCGGGCCAGCTGGCGCTGGCGCGCTGCTTCGACGCGTTGCTGGATGTCCGCGCTGCTTTCCCCGTCGAAATGCTTCAACAGATCTTCCTGCGGCACGGCCGGCACTTCGATCTGGATGTCGATGCGGTCCAGCAAAGGCCCGGAGATCTTGCCACGATAGCGCGCCACCTGATCCGGCGTGCAGCGGCACTTGCCGTTGTAGTGGCCGAGGTAGCCGCAGGGGCAGGGGTTCATCGCCGCAACCAGCTGGAACTGTGCCTTGAAGTCCGCCCGGCGTGCGGCGCGCGAGATGGTGATGCGCCCGCTCTCCAGCGGTTCGCGCAGCACCTCCAAAACGCTGCGGTCGAACTCCGGCAACTCATCCAGGAACAACACGCCGTGCATCGCCACCGATATCTCGCCCGGACGCGGATTGCTGCCGCCGCCCACCAAGGCCACGGCGCTCGCAGTATGGTGGGGCGATCTGTAAGGCCGCGTTTTCCAGCGACTCAACTCGAATGTCCCGCCCAGCGATTGCATGGCTGCGCTTTCCAGCGCTTCTTCCTGCGTCATGCCCGGCAGGATGCCGGGAAAGCGCGCGGCCAGCATGCTCTTGCCCGTGCCGGGCGGGCCGCTCATCAATACGGAATGCGAACCTGCCGCCGCGATCTCCAATGCGCGTTTGGAAGCAAGCTGGCCTTTCACTTCCTTCATGTCGGGATAATTCGGCGCGGCACTTTCCAGTTGCGGGATGAAACGCGCGATCAATTCGCGACCGGCCAGATGCGCGGCGACCTGCAATAGGGAGCGCGCGGGGTACACCACCGCATCCTCCACCAGTGCCGCCTCGGCGGCGTTGGCTTCCGGCAGCACAAAAGCGCGCCCGCTGTTCGCCGCGCGGTAGGTCATCGCCAGCGCGCCGCGTATCGGACGCAGCTCGCCGGTCAGCGCCAGTTCACCGGCGAATTCATATTCATCCAGTTTGTCGGCGGGGATCTGTCCCGACGCGGCGAGGATGCCGAGCGCGATGGGCAGATCGAAACGCCCGCTCTCCTTGGGCAGGTCGGCGGGCGCGAGATTGACGGTGATACGGCGCGCGGGGAATTCGAACTGGCAATTCTGCAAGGCGGCGCGCACGCGATCCTTGCTCTCTTTAACTTCCGCCTCGGGCAAGCCGACGATGGTGAATTGCGGCAAACCGTTGGCAAGGTGCACTTCGACCGTGACCAGCGCGGCCTCCATGCCCGACAGACCTCTGCTGTAAAGAACAGCAAGGCTCATGGTCAGTCACCCGCCATTCCGGCGCGGAGCATTACTTCTTTGTTTCCAATTCGAGCAAGCGCGCTTCCAGCTTGTCCACGCGCTGCGCCAGCACCTCGTATTCCTCGCGCGTCACCAGATCGAGTTTGGAGAATCCCTGTGCCAGCAAGGCGCGCGCATTCTTCTCAAAATCCTTGGCAGGGCTGTTGGCCACAGCCTCGTTCAGTTTGGACGACATATCTTCAAAGAACTTCGCGTTCAGCATGATGCTTCTCCCTGTTATTCGTGTGTCCGCAGTGTATCAAAACTGCCGCGCCAACTGCGTAAGGCTTGAATCCTCAAGCAAAGGAGACGCGACAAGGTGCTCCTTCCCGCAATCGGACGACCTTGCCGGTAACGTGTCGGAACCGCCGCACCAACACTGTGCGCCAACCTCTAAATCCGCGCCTAGTCGGTGCACCATCCGCGTGCGCCGCTTGTCACCCAATCGCCAGGAATTCCGCCGTTATTGGGTTTGCGAGGGCTGGCACGGTTGCTGCTGTGTGGAAAGCGTGGATACTTTTATCCCGTTTTAACTTAACGAAAGGAAATACCATGTTGAAGAAAAAACTGCTCGTTGCTGCGCTGGTTGCCGCGTTCGCTGCGCCTGCTATGGCTGAATCCTCCATCTCTTCCAACGTAGGCTTTGTCAGCGACTACATCTTCCGCGGCATCACACAGAATTCTCACAACCCTGCGGTACAAGGCGGCATCGATTACGCCCACGACAGCGGCGTGTATGTTGGCGCATGGGGTTCCAACGTCAGCTGGATCGCCGACAGCGGTGCTGTGGCATCGGGCAGCGTGACCATGGAATTGGATACCTATCTCGGCTATCGCGGCGCTGCCTCCGATGTTGGTTACGATGTCGGTTTCGTTCGCTACAACTACCTGGGAGACTATACAGCCGCAAGCGGCTTCGCCAAGGCCGACACTCAGGAAATCTACGTTTCCGCAAGCTACCAGTTCCTGACTGCCAAGTATTCCTACAGCCTCGGCGACTTCCTGACTGTCATCGACGGCAAGGGATCCAGCTACTTCGAACTGAATGCGAACTACACCCTTGAAGATGCAGGTGTCACCCTGTCCGCGCATGTCGGCAAGCAAACATTCAAGCCGTCAGCTGCTGACATCTACTCTTACACCGACTACAAGCTGGGCGCATCCAAGGATCTGTCCGGCTACGTGGTAGGCGTGGCATACACCAGCACAAATGCCGGTGATTCATGGACCTATGCCGATGCAGTGGGCGGAAAATGGGGCAAGGGCGTCCTGGCCGTAACCGTTACGCGCGCGATGTAATCACCCTGGGGCGGCACGCCGCCCCGCTTTCAAGGAGAGTCATGATGAAAATGGTTACTGCAATCATCAAGCCGTTCAAGCTGGACGAAGTGCGTGAAGCACTGTCCGCCATGGACGTGCAAGGCATTACCGTCACCGAAGTAAAAGGTTTCGGACGCCAAAAGGGGCACACCGAGCTGTATCGCGGTGCGGAATATGTGGTGGATTTCCTGCCCAAGATCAAACTGGAAGCCGCTATCAAGGACGACCAGTTGGAGCGCGTGCTGGAAGCTATCGAGAAGGCCGCCCAGACCGGCAAGATCGGCGACGGCAAAATCTTCGTGTCGGATCTGGAACAAGTGATCCGCATCCGCACCGGCGAAGTCGGTCCGGAAGCCCTTTAAGGAGAATGGAAATGAAGAAACTACTCGCCTCTTTCATGCTGCTGGCCGTGTTGTTCGGCGCAGTCAGCCCCTCGTTCGCCGAGGAAGCCGCGCCTGCAGCGGAGGCCGTGACGGCAACTGCTGAAGCCGTTGCCGCTGCCGCACCCGTGCCGGACAAAGGCGACACCACCTGGATGATGTTGTCCACGCTGCTGGTCATCCTGATGATCGTGCCGGGCCTGTCGCTGTTCTACGGTGGCCTGGTGCGCGCCAAGAACATGCTGTCCGTTCTGAGCCAAGTGTTCGGCATCTTCGCCCTGATCTCTATCCTGTGGGTGGTGTACGGTTACTCGCTGGCCTTCGGCGACGGCGGCTCGATGAACTGGGTGATCGGCGACCTGAGCAAGCTGTTCCTGGCCGGCATGACCGGTGACAGCACTGCTGCCACCTTCAGCGACGGCGTGGTGATCCCCGAGTTCACCTTCGTGGCCTTCCAGTTGACCTTCGCGGCGATCACCACCGCGCTGATCATCGGCGGCTTCGCAGAGCGCATCAAGTTCGGTTCGCTGATGGTGTTCTCCGCACTGTGGTTCACCTTCGCCTACCTGCCGATCGCGCACATGGTGTGGGCAACCGGTGGTTACCTGTTCGAGAAGGGCGCGCTGGACTTCGCCGGCGGTACTGTGGTGCACATCAACGCCGGTATCGCGGCACTGGTGGGTGCGATCGTGATCGGCAAGCGTATCGGTTACGGTAAAGAGCCGATGGCGCCGCACAACCTGCCGATGACCATGATCGGTGCATCCCTGCTGTGGGTGGGCTGGTTCGGCTTCAACGCCGGTTCCAACCTGGAAGCCACCGGCGGTGCAGCACTGGCCTTCCTGAACACCATCGTCGCCACCGCCGCTGCGGCACTGGCCTGGATGGCTGCCGAGAAGATGATGCGCGGCAAGGCTTCCATGCTGGGTATCGCTTCCGGTGCAGTGGCCGGTCTGGTCGCCGTCACACCGGCTGCCGGACTGGTCGGCCCGATGGGCGCCATCATCCTCGGCCTGATCGCCGGTCCGGTCTGCTTGTGGGCGGTGTCCGGCCTGAAGAAATCGCTGGGCTATGACGACTCCCTCGACGTGTTCGGCATCCACGCAGTCGGCGGCATCATCGGCGCGATCGGCACCGGTATCTTCGTATCGCCGACACTGGGCGGCGTGGGTGTAGACGGCTACTCGATGGGCGCACAAGTCGTGACACAAGCCACCGGCGTGCTGATCACCATCGTCTGGTCCGGTGTGGTCGCCTTCGTATGCTTCAAGCTGGTCGACATGGTCATGGGGCTGCGTGTCTCGGAAGAAGACGAGCGCGAAGGACTGGACACAGCGACTCACGGCGAGCGCGCATACAACGTGTAACTTCTCCTCCCTGGAGCCTCCCGGCTCCATTTCAGGGCACCTGCGAAGGTGCCCTTTTTTTCGGGGACAACAAGATTACAAGGAGCAAACAATGGCTGGAGAAATGGAAAAACTGTTCGCCCTGGCCGGGCGCATCCACGTCCTGTTGCGGCGCGAGCACAACCGCATCATCGACGTCGAATGGATGTGTGCCGATGCAAGCTACACCAAGGAAGTGATCAAACTCGCGCGCTCGGCGGGATCGGAAGAACTGCTGGCACTGGCAGAGCGCGTCGAAGCCGTACACCCGCTGTTGCCCAAACCGCAGCCTATCGAAATTCCCATACCCGCCAAGACAGAAGCGAAATACGTCTCCAGCCTGCGCTGATCCTCCGCATTGCATCTCTACCAATTCCAAGGGCGCCGCAAGACGCCCTTTCTTTTCTGTCATCACATTTAAGGCAAATGGGGCTGCCCCATAAGCAATCTGCTATCCTAGCCGCATGAAAGTAAGCGAAATCCTGATGATGCTTAAAGGAGATGGCTGGTATCTCGCCGCAACGCGCGGCAGCCATCGACAATTCAAGCATCCCGTCAAGACTGGCCGCGTCACCGTACCCGGAAAACCAAGCGACGATCTCGCACCTGGCACGTTGAATAGCATACTTAAGCAAGCTCAGTTAAAGGACTAACCCATGCGCTACGCAATCGTTCTCGAAAAAGGCACAAACAATTATTCGGCCTACGTCCCGGATTTGCCCGGATGCGTTGCTACCGGTTTCACCGTCGAAGAAACCGAGCGTGAGATCCGTGAAGCAATCGGGTTCCACATCGATGGGCTGATAGAAGATGGTTTGCCCATCCCGCAACCGGCGAGCATCGTTGAGTACCTAGAAATCGCTGCTTGATTCCAAGCGCTAGCGGTGCTGTGCCTCAGCGCCGCAACTCAACAAATGCAAAGGGCACCGCGAGGTGCCATTTCTTCATCTGAAGATATCGTCAAAGTCAAAATCGTCGGGGGTTGCCCGGCCGCAAGTTACTTTTTCTTGCGTCGCCAAGAGAAAGTAACCAAAAAGAAGGCGACCCCACTGCGCCGCCCCTGCGGGGTTCCCTGCGTTGCTCGAACGGCCGGGCCTCCTCATAAACTCGCACGATCCGCTACGCGGCCACGTGCTCAAACATATTGGTTACGACGTAACCTGAAGGTTAGTCTCCACCGCAACATGCCTTTGGCATGTTGTCGTCGGACTACCCCCGGCCATCCTGCGCTACTCGGCGGCGCACAGGGGAAGGAAAAGCGAAAGTCAAAATCGCATGGTGGGCAGCAAGCTTCCCACCATAGTCAAAACAATTCGGCTCCGGTACATGGAGTCCCGCTCGCTGCATTAGGGCCGTTTGCAACCTATAGTGGACCCATCCGTCAAGACAGAATTCAGTCTAGTTTAAGCTGGTCTGTC
>WOZO01000067.1 GCA_011620315.1 Sideroxydans sp.
GCGTCGGCAGCTGGCGCTTGGTGGCGGGATCGATGCGTGGCACCCGCCGCAGCAGACGTTCCGCCTCGAGCCGGTCGAGATGTTCGTTCAGGGTGGAGCGGCTGATTTCACAATCTTGGGCCAGCCGATCCTGAGACGGAAAGCAGCCGAAGTCAGGGTTGAAGCGGTCACACAGATGCCAGAGCACGATCTTGGTCGTCGGCTTCAGCCCGCGCCGCTGGATCGCCCAGTTGGTCGCGTCATGGCTCATGTCGCGGCCCTCCGTGATGGAAGATGCGCGCGGCTGGTGAAGCCGTTGTCAGCCAGCGCGCCCAGCGCGTCGTCGACCGAGCGCACCAGCGCCCAGCCAAAGCCCTGCGTGCAGACGGTATCGCGGAACACCTCCTGCGATTTGCGCAATCGGCCGGTTTCGCTTTTGACCTCCAGAAACAGCACGCGGCCGCCGGAGATCACGATCAGGTCGGCAAAGCCCGCATGGACGCCCATGCCGACCAGGATCGACTGGCGCTTCGCGCCGCGGGGCCCGGCCTCGGTCACCTCGTTGACGCAGTGATGGACGATGGCATCGCGGGGCAGGGCGAACCTTAACGCCTGCACAATGGCACGCTGGGCATCGGCCTCGGGGGTGCTGCGCCGGTTCATGCGGCACCGCCGTTCGGGAAGGCGGCCGCCGCGATGGCATGCAGCGGTCGCCGGTCCAGCAAACGCAGCAGCTCGATGGCGTCACCACATTCGCGGGCATCGTCGGTCTGGCCGACGACCACACGTGCCGCGAGGATCACCAAGGATTCCGGATGCTGGGCCGTATCGGCCAGGACGCCGCGCGCCTCGGTCAGGCGGTCATGCATCCAATCGACGGTGGCGGATGTCGGAATGACGGGCGGGTGGGACAGGAGGCTCGTCATTTGCGGCCCTTCCCGTTTGCGCGCTTGGTGCTCTCCTGCTTTTCCAGCCAATCCAGAACCACGGCGCGGCGGTAGTAGATGGTGCGCCCGGCCCGCACGCAGGCGGGGCCAGTGCGCCGGTCGTCCCAGCGCCGAAGCGTGTCGACCGAAAGGCCAAGCTCGCGCGCCAGGTCGAGGCGGCTGATCCATCCCGCCATCAAGGGCGCGGGCGGTGCAGTGGGATGTCGATGTGTCTGCGTCATGCGTTTTCTCCCGGTTGTTGCCCGAACGGGGCGTTTGCCGGTTTGAGAAGGCGCAGATGGGCACGGACGGCGGGAAGGCACTGAGTGACAGTGAGTGACACTGGCTTGGCACCCCCGCGCCGCGCCTTGTTTTATTGGGGTTTCGCGATCTCAGTGAAAATCATGCTGCGGCGCAGCGCACCGCGTCTGCGATCTTGTTGTGGCGGCAACCGGCGCGGATAGAGGCCGCCGATGCGCCGAATCCTTCAAAACAAGGGATTAAGGCGGCCTGGCACGAACGGCGCTGTGACACTGAGTGACAGTGGCTTTGCACCCGGGTGCCGGTGATTGATTTTATTGGGATTTTCCGGGCGATGCGGCATCGGGCGAAATTGGGCCGCAATGGCGTGCAGGTCGTGCGGCGATCATCCAGGCGAAAAACCGCCGTCCACGCCCCTCTTGCCCGAAACCCGCCCGAACGCGGGCGGCACCAGGGTGCAAGGCCAGTGCCAGCCAGTGTCATTCTCCGCCGGTCAGTGCCTCCCCGCCGCCTGCAAGCCCATGATTACCTTGATAAGCCTGCGAATCCACGCGTCATGACAAGGGCATTGATAGGAGGGTGACATGCCCAAGCGTATGAGATTGAACGACAAATCGGTCCGCGAACCCATGCCGGTAAAGGGGCGGGACTACCAGATCTTCGACACCGAGGTGCGCGGTTTCGCCGTGTGCATCTACCGATCCGGAAGCCGGGCCTTCACACTGGATTATCGCTATGCCGGTCGCCAGCGCCGGATCACCATCGGGCGCTGGCCGGAATGGACGGTGACCGCCGCCAGAGACCGTGCCCGCCAGTTGCGCCGCGAAATCGACGAGGGTGGCGATCCGCTGGCCGGGAAGAGCGAACTGCGCACCGCCCCGCATGTCAGCGACATGATCGAGCGCTACATCGCCGAGCATGTCGGCAAACTGGCCCCGGCCAATGCCGCCGACCAAAAGGCGATGCTGGCCAAGCTGGTGGCGCCGCTCTGGGGCAACAAGCTGGTGACGGCCATCACCAAGACCGATGTGGCAAAGTTGCTTGCCAAGATCGCCGAGGGCAGGGCGCGCCCGGCAAAGGAAAAGCCCAACAATCGTGCCCGCAAATTGCAGGGCCCCAAACCCACGCCGGTGCGTGCCAACCGTGTGGGCGAGGTGCTGCGCAAGATGTTCACGCTGGCCATCGACTGGGGCTGGCGCGATGACAACCCGGCCGCCGCGTTTCACCGTCGGATCGAGTCTGCGCGCGAGCGGTTCCTGAGCAAGCAGGAAATTGTCAGTCTGGCCGCTGCACTGGATGCCGCCAAGGATCAGCGTGCTGCCGGGATCATCCGGCTGTGTATGCTGACCGGGGCGAGGCTGGGAGAGATACGGCAAGCGCGGTTTGAACAGTTCAATCTGGAGCTTGGCGTCTGGTCAAAACCAGCTGCCACCACCAAGCAGCGCAAGGTCCACAGGGTTCCGGTGTCAGCCGACGTGGCGGCCATCGTTCGCCAACGCCAGCTGCTGGTTCCAAGCGGTGTGCCGTGGCTGTTTCCCGGCGACACGCCCGGACAGCCCGTGAAGGAAATCCGCCGCTTCTGGATCAACGTCCAGAGGGACGCGAACCTGCCCGATGTGCGGATCCACGACCTGCGCCACACCTTCGCGTCCCTCTTGGTCAGCGGTGGTGCATCCTTGGAAATGATCGGCAAGCTGCTGGGTCATACACAGATGCAGACGACCCAGCGCTATGCCCATCTGATGGACTCGCCGCTGCGGGCGGGTGTCGATGCGGTGGCGCACATCTTTCGGCCCCGCCCGACGCTGGTCCATGATGCCGACAGTGATCGCAAACAGGCCTGACCTTCGCGCCGGTTCACGTGCCCTCGTCCTTTTTCAGCTCCGTGAGCATCTTCCACAGATCATCGACGTGGCGCCGGATGGTGCGTTCGCTGGGGACATCATCGCCACTCGAATGCGCGATGAACCAGTCCTGAATATCGCCGATCATTTCGGCTTTGGATGCCGGGATACCGCGTTCATGAATGCGGATCAGGAAGGCCTTGGTCATGCCATCCCAATCATACGGTGATGCTGACCCGGTACCGCCACTGACCCGGCGCAGCAGATCATGCGTGTCTTCGAACTTCTGCACCTGCTTGCTGCGCACCATCAGATCCGCAATCGACACATCCACGCCCTCGGGCGGATCGGTCACAAAGAGCCAATCGGCGGCCTCTTCGGTGCGCAGGCGACGCAGGTGCGCGTTTTGAGGGCCGGTCCCCGTGCGGCGAAACATCGGCAGAATGTCCATGGTGCTGATGACGACCGTGCCCGCGACGCGCGTCGTGCCGCAAAACGTGGGCGGGATGCCGGTGACCACATCCAGTTGTCCAGCAGTCGACCAACCCGCAATGTCGGCCAAGGTACAGCCCCAACAGGCGGCTACTTCTTGAAGGGTGTAAAATTCGCGCTGGGGCAGCTTCATCGTTTTGTCCATCTTCCTTAACGGCTTGAAATACCGTAGCTCTGGCGGGGTGATCGACCGAAGCTGCGGCGACTACTGGCATCACATCTGCATCTAAAGGTTGCTTTCTATTCAAATGATTCGCCCTAAGGGTGATCCTGCCCCATACTCCCCGTAAGAACCTGACGTGGAGGAAAAGAATCGCGATGGCGTTTGAGAAAAGCCTAGATCTGATGCGATTGGCCGAAATGGCGGCTGCCCGGCACAAGGGTGTAAGCCTCGTCGAGGTGACCCAAGAATTCGGCGTCAACATGCGGACCGCCCAGCGCATGATCCGTGGGCTAGAGGCGGCGTTCCCGAGCATCGAATTCTCGACCGACCAGGATCGGCGGCGCTGGTGGAAGCTGGATGATGCGAAATTCCTCCGCATGCAGGGGATCCGAGACAGCGAACTTGCCGCACTGGACATGAGCATCCGTCGTGCCCAGCGCGAAGGCGCCAGCAATGATGTCACCGCGTTGATTTCCCTGCGGGACCGACTGCTGGCCGCAATGCCGACATCGCATGCACGACGGGCCGAAGTGGATGCGGGCGCGATGCTTGAAGCGCAAGGCTATGCCTGTCGCCCGGGCCCACGCGTGAAAGTCGAAACCCAAGTGCTGGGCGCAATTGCCGTGGCGATCAAAGCGCCGTTCTCCCTGACCATCGCCTATCAAGGCGCAAATGACGACGCCGCGCTGAACCGCATGGTCGAGCCGTATGGCATGCTGCTGGGGATCCGGCAGTACCTGATCGCCCGCGATCTCGGTAACGGACGGCATTTTCGGCGTTTCCGGCTGGATCGTATCACCAGTGCCAAGATCACTGGCCAGTCCTTCGCCCGCGACCCCGACTTCGACCTGGACGCCTATGCCGCCCAATCGTTCGGTTCTTACCACTCGGATGCGGAGTACCAGCCGGTCATTTGGCGCTTTGCGCCCGGCGCGGCAGCCGCAGCGCGCGAATTCGAATTCCATCCCAACCAGGTGGTCACCGGCGAACCAGACGGCGGGCTGCGCGTCGCGTTCACCGCCAGCGGTTGGGTCGAGATGGCTTGGCATCTGTACCAGTGGGGCGACAAGGTCGAGGTGATCGCCCCGGCTGAGCTGCGGGACATGGTTAAGGGGCATCAGCGCGGAGACGTCGGGGTGTTGCCGTGAGGGTGGGGCAACGTGGTACCCTGATTTTGTGTGTACGCAGAGACCGGACAGACAAGAAATCTGGCATACTTGCTCGCTAAGCGGTCACATCCAAGCGGCACTTGGTCGCTGGGCTTGAACGCCGTCCTTGGCTCACTACTTGCATGTGATGTGCGGAACGTAATGATCCGTCACGCGTTCTTCTGGCGCATGGGCCGCGTCGACCTGCGACAAAAGCGTGTCTAGGTGTAAGAAACGCGACGTTTGTGGGTAAACGTTAGGTGTTCTGTGCGATAGTAGTTGCGCAGAATCATGTGATGATTCAAGCGTTGTTCAACGGAGGTTGCTGCGGTGGCCTTTGGATTGATTGGAGATAGTGTGGGCAAAGCCATGAAGTTCGTTGACGGGCTTCCCTCTTACATGCGTCCAAATCCCGCTTTCCGTAGCCGGAAGGCTGCGCAAGCATGTGCATACTTTGCCGCGAAAGCTGACAAAGGTATGGACAAACTTAAGGTTGTGAAGCTGCTGTACCTTGCCGAGCGCATGCACTTGGCATCCTATCACGCTGGGATGGTGTGGGACGACCTGTTCTCGCTTAAGAATGGTCCTGTGCCATCGAGTACTCTCAATGGCATCGATGGAAACATTCACCCTGAGGTCTGGGACGAGTACCTCGGCAAACATGGCAACAAGCGTTTTGCTGCGCGACAGTTAGTGCGGGACGACTTCGATGAACTCAGCAACGCTGAGCTTCGTACGCTCGAGGCGATTTGGCAAGAACATGGGCATCGTTCGGCTGGTCAATTGGTCGAATACACTCACAGAGAATGTGCCGAATACACTGAGACTGACGGACGGCGTGTACCAATCCGCTACGAGGATTTGCTTGTGGCAGTTGGTCTTCCGAAAGATGATGCCATGCAAGTGATGGCTGATCTTGAGGCTTGGCGGCAGGCTGAGGCCGTATTGCATTCGTGAGCCCCTTCTTCGTTCCGCGCAGCTCTTTTGCGATCCACATCCCTGAGACAGGGCCTACTGGCCATTTGTTTGTGATCTTGACGGAGACCTGCGCGGCCGGGAATAATCTGGTCGTACCAGTGAACACGATCCGCGGCGTCTATGATAACGCATGCGTGCTCGGTGTTGGAGATCACCCTTTCATAAATACACCGAGTTATGTCGCATACCGCCATCTCGACATTTTGCTTGCCGATGACATCAAGTCGAAAG
>WOZO01000194.1 GCA_011620315.1 Sideroxydans sp.
CTGCCGCACGGCAACGAAGCGGGCGGCCTTTCCGGCGCGCCGGTGCGCGACAAGTCGACCGCCCTGATCCGTCAACTTGCTGCTGAACTGAAAGCCTGTGCTGAGCGAAGTCGAAACAGCGCCCTGCCCATCATCGGCGTGGGCGGCATCCTCAAGGGCGCGGATGCCACGGAGAAAATGCAGGCCGGTGCCGCGCTGGTGCAGGTGTATAGCGGATTGGTGTATCGCGGGCAGGAGTTGGTAACGGAGTGTGCGGAGGCGCTGAGGCGGCAGGAATAAATCAAGCACGCCCCCTTCTTGCCCCTTGTGCAGAATCAATTCCAAGCCGGGGGCGGCGATTGATCAATCGCGACCAATAATCGTATAGTCTGACCACTATGAAACTAAATCACACCAAATTAATCGTTGACAGCGAAGCATTTCGCACGGGGTTTCTCGATGGTTTGGGTGCTCCTGCAATGCTGTTCTCTGATTTTCGCTCCCCGACAATCCATATTTTTGGTGCTGATTCAAGCAAGCTGCCATCTCATGCTATTGGTGGTTTAGCGCAAGACTGGGTTCGCATTGGTGGAGATTTTCGCGTAGCTGTTGAACGCCATGGCAAAGCCGCCTAAACGCCTCACGCCCCAAGGCGTTCAAACGCAACAAGCCCAACAAGTTCAAGTTAGCCATCAGAAGCTCCACCACGGCCCACTTCCGGCACCAGAGGATTTACAGCGTTATGATGAACTTCTGCCCGGAGCAGCAGAACGTATCATTACGATGGCAGAAATAGAGCAACGTCATCGCCACGAGCAGGAGAAAAAGGCGATTGCTTCTGAATTAGCGACTAGAGAAACGTTACAAGCCACCGAAATGTCGCGTATTGGTGGAGTAATGCGCAGCGACATGCGCGGGCAATACCTTGGCGCGTCTGTTTCCATCTTGGCTATTTCTGGCGCTATTTACATCGCGGAGAGCCAACCTTGGGTTGCCGGGGCTTTAGTTGGATTGCCAATCCTTGGCATAGTAAAAGCTTTTCGAAATGGGCAAACACAACAACATCCAACTGACAAGGCCACCTCTAAATAGCCTTATGGGGGGCCTCCCAGCTTTTACTCCTTGTTGCCCCCATGCGAGTAATCCTGCCGCATAGCCCTCCCTTAACGCCCCCCCCCTCGCAACCTGCTCGCCCCGGCCATCGTAAATCAAAGGGGCCGCTCTCGAATTTTTCGCACGCATCATCATTTCCTACCCCCATTCCGTTTTCCATTTCATCCAAAAATTTAATCCCACCTGATTCGCGGCAAGCATCCCCCGCCTGTTCCCGCGAGAACTCCTCAAGAAAATCCGCTTTGTGCCGAAACCTATCCATCAGGCGGCAAACCTTCTGTGGCGGCCGCGTCATTCACGCAATGCGTTGAATTCGGATGCGGTATGAAGGGAAGGTCATGACCATCATCAATAACAACGGCCTCAACACCAGCGCAAGCCTATTGATGCAGCAGTTCGCCAAGCGCGCGGCGCAGCCCGCCAATATCCCGACCACAGCCCCCGCCTCCACACAACCGGAAAAATCCGATCCTTATGCGGCACTGACCTCGTTCCTCGATAAAATGAAAGATATCCAGCAGGCGATCATGCAAGCGAGCGCCGCCACGCAGCGCATCGATCAATCGCGAAAAGCGGTGGCTGCCGAGATGGTCAGACGCATCAAGGAACAGCTCAGAATGATGATGTCGATGATGGCCGGCATGGACCCGAAGACCAAGGCGCGCCTGATCGCGCAGATGTCACGCGAGTTGGCGGCGGCAGTGCGCGAATATGCGGCAGCGAGCGGCGGCGCGCAGGAGGGCGTAGCGACGACCGCAGGCGACGCAGACGCCCAGAACGACAACACCGCATCGTCCGGCGGCGAGCAGAACGCCATGGCCGGCGCAGCCGGCGCCAGCGAAACATCCACCGTCACCGCCCCGGAAGCAAGCGCCGCCTCGCAAACGCCCGGCACAAGCCCGGACGAAGCAACAGGCGCGCCCCGGCAAGTCGGCGGACTGGTACGCGACCAACTGGCGGAATACTCGCAACACGCAGGTTCGCCCGATGCAAAAGCCGATCAGGAATTTGCCACGGAAGTCAGGAAGCTCGCGGCCATGCTCAAGGCGCTGGCGAAGCAGAACGAAGTACACGCGCGGAAAGATATGGAGAGATCAACCGAGCGCGAGACGGCGAACACACTCGATGCACTCGGGGAAGTCGAGAGAAGCCTGTCCGGCATAGTGTCGGCTGACATCCCGGTTGCGGCCTCCATCAGCGTCGTGGCGAAATAAAGCGACAGATGACTGAACGGGAAAGCAACTCGATCATAGCCGTTCAGGCTCGACGAACGGCCTCTTCGTTATATCTATATAGCCTGTCTGCGGTTGAAGCGCCCCCCGTTCCGGCGCATAATCCGCCACTGTTTTTTCGCGCCTCGCGCCCCCACTAATGACTGACTATCTGCTGATACTGATCGGAACGGTGTTCGTGAACAACATCGTGATGGTCAAGATCCTCGGGCTGTGCCCGTTCATGGGCGTTTCCAAAAAACTGGAGACGTCGCTCAGCATGGGCGCGGCCACCACCTTCGTGCTCACCATCGCTTCCGGTTCCAGTTATCTGGTCAACCACTATCTGCTCGGTCCCGATCTCGCATATTTGACCACGCTCTCTTTCATCGTGGTCATCGCCGCTACCGTGCAGTTCACCGAGATGGCCGTCAAAAAGACCAGCCCCGTGCTGTATCAGGTGCTGGGCATCTATCTACCGCTGATCACCACCAACTGCGCGGTGCTCGGCATCCCGCTGCTCAACGTGCAGGAAAAGCATAATTTCATCGAATCACTGCTGTTCGGCTTCGGCGGCGCGGTGGGATTCACACTGGTGATGGTGTTATTCGCCAGCATTCGCGAACGGCTGGAAGGTGCCGATGTGCCCGGCATCTTCCGCGGCACCGCTATCGCCATGGTCACTGCCGGATTGATGAGCCTCGCTTTCATGGGCTTCTCGGGTCTGGTGAAATGATCACCGCACTGTGGATCATGGTCGCCCTTGCGGCGCTGCTGGGGTTGATCCTCGGCTATGCATCGATCCGTTTCCGCGTCGAAGGCAATCCGCTGGCGGAGAAGATCGACGCGGTGTTGCCGCAGACGCAATGCGGCCAGTGCGGCTACCCCGGCTGCAAACCTTACGCGGAGGCCATCGCCAAGGGCGAGGCTGACATCAATCTGTGCCCGCCGGGCGGCGAGGAAGGCATCCACAAGCTGGCCGAACTGCTGGGCGTGGAATTCAAGCCGTTCGGCGAGAACGCGCAACCCAAGCCCAAGGCCGTCGCCTTCATCGACGAAGAAACCTGCATCGGCTGCACCTTGTGCATCCAGGCCTGCCCGGTGGATGCCATCGTCGGCGCGGCCAAGCAGATGCACACCATCATCGCCTCCGAATGCACCGGCTGCGAACTGTGTGTGCCGCCCTGCCCGGTGGATTGCATCAGCATGCTGCCGCTCGAAGAGAAACTGACCAACTGGAAATGGCGCTATCCGGTGACTCCTTTAAAGCTATCGAAATGAGGACACTGCATCATTTCCACGGCGGCATCCATCCGCCCACACACAAATCCCAATCGACGGGGACGGGCATCGCGACGCTGCCGCTGCCGGAGAAACTGGTTGTTCCGCTGCATCAGCATGTGGGCAATTGCGCGGTTCCCGAAGTGCGGGTGGGCGAGCACGTACTCAAAGGACAACGCATCGGTCGCCCCGAAGGCCGTCAATCCAGCGCGGTGCATGCACCGACTTCCGGCACGGTCGCCGCCATCGACATGCAGACGGTCGCCCACGCCTCCGGCATGCCCGATCTGTGCGTGACGCTAATCCCGGACGGCAAGGATGAATGGATCGCCCACGCCGGCGTGGACTACCGCAACACATCGCACACCGACTTGCGCCACATGCTGCGCGACGCGGGCGTGGTCGGCTTGGGCGGCGCCGTGTTTCCCAGCGACATCAAATCCTATTCGCGCCATCACAAAATCACCACGCTGGTCATCAACGGCGCCGAATGCGAACCCTATATCACCTGCGACGATATGCTGATGCGCGAGCGTCCCCGCGACATCCTGCGCGGCGCGGAAGTACTGCGCGAGTTGCTGTATGCGGATGAAGTGCTGATCGGTATTGAAGACAACAAACCGGAAGCCATCGCCGCCATGCGCAAGGCGCTGGAACAGGACGGCCACCAGCATATGGAAGTGATCGCCGTGCCCACGCTGTATCCGGGCGGCGGTGCCAAACAATTGATTCTCGTCCTCACCGGCGTCGAAGTCGCGGCAGGTGTGCGCTCCACCGAAAAAGGGGTGCAGTGTTTCAACGTCGCCACCGCCTGGAGCGTGTGGCGCGCCATCGCCCACGGCGAACCGCTGCTGTCGCGCATCGTCACCGTCACCGGCAATGTCGAACACGCGCAGAACTTCGAAGTGTTGCTCGGCACACCGGTGCAAGAACTGGTGGCGTATGCGGGCAACAAGCCGGATACCGGGCGCTACATCATGGGCGGACCGATGATGGGCGTCGACCTGCCGAATAGCAGTGTCGGCGTCACCAAAGCGACCAACTGCATCATCGCCGCCTCGCCCGCCCTTTTCCCGCCCCCCCAACCCGCGCTGCCCTGCATCCGCTGCACGCGCTGCACCGATGTCTGCCCGGCCGAACTGCAACCGCAGGATCTGTACTGGTTCGCCAAGTCGAACAACTTCGGCAAGGCGCAGGAGTTCAGCCTGTTCGACTGTATCGAATGCGGTGCCTGCGCCTATGTGTGCCCCAGCCACATTCCGCTGGTGCACTACTACCGCTATGCCAAGAGCGAGATCCTCGTGCGCGACCATGACAAACGCGCCGCCGATCTGGCACGCGAACGCCATGAGTTCCGCCAGTTCCGCATCGAGCGCGAGAAACAGGAAAAAGCCGAGCGGCTGGCGCAAAAAGAACGCGCCGCCGCCGAAGCCAAAGCCAAAGCGGTGACCGAGCTTCCGACACAGGTCGATCCCGCCGCCGACGCCGACGACACCCAACAGCTGCGCATCGACGCAGCCTTGGCGCGCGCCAAGGAACAGGCCGCCGCCGCATCTCCCCGCAACACCGAACTACTGACGCCGGAACAACGCAGCGAAGTCGAAGCCATCGAAGCGCGGCGCGCCAAAATACACAAGATCGCATCCGATGCCGGCGCGGACGACGAGCCGCCCAAACGTAACTGAGGATCACTCGAACCATGTGGAGCTCCCCCTTCCTCACCACCCCCGTCTCGGTCAGCCAGATCATGCTGCGCGTGCTGTACGCGCTGATCCCCGGCGTCGCCCTCTATGTCTGGTATTTCGGCCCCGCCATCCTGGTATCGATCACGCTGGCCGTGGTGACCGCCGTCGCCACCGAGGCCGCCATGCTCAAGTTGCGCAACCGGCCTCTAAAACCCTTCCTCTCCGACAACAGCGCATTGATCACCGCCTGCCTGCTGGCGCTCTCCATCCCGCCGCTCGCCCCATGGTGGCTGATCGTGATCGGCACGGCATTCGGCATCGCCGTGGCCAAACATCTTTACGGCGGCCTCGGCAGCAACACCTTCAATCCCGCGATGGTCGGTTACGCCGTGCTGATCATCTCCTTCCCTGCCCACATGACGCAGTGGCTGGCACCGGGCATGCTGAGTCTGCTGCAGCTGCCGTTCAGCGCACAGTTGAGCTACATCTTCTCCGGCCATCTGCCGTCCGGCTCGACGCTGGATGCGCTGACCATGGCGACGCCGCTGGATACGCTGAAAACGCAATTGCATCTGGGACTGTCGGTGGATGAGATACGCAGCATGCCGATCTACGGCTACCTGGCGGGCAAGGGCAGCGAGATGGTCGCGCTGGGCTTTGCCCTCGGCGGCATTTACCTGATTGCCGCGCGCATCATCCCGTGGGTGCTGCCTGCCGCCTATCTCGGCACCTTGTTCATCATCGCCGCCGTGTTCCACCAGATCGATCCCGAGCACTACGTCGGCCCGCTGTTCCACCTTTTTTCCGGCGCGGCGATGCTGGGCGCATTCTTCATCTTCACCGACCCGGTCGGCAGCCCCACCACTTTCCGCGGTCGCGTGATCTATGCCTGCAGCGCGGCGCTGCTGACCTGGCTGATCCGCACTTTCGGCGGCTTCCCCGATGGCGTGGCTTTCGCCGCGCTGCTGATGAATATGTGCGTGCCGCTGATCGATGCCTGGACACAGCCGAGCGTGTTCGGCAAGAAGGAGGGCAAGCGATGAAACGCATCGCCCGTTCCTCGCTGCAGACCGCCGTCAATCTGGTGTTCTTCGCCATCATCGGCACCAGTATTCTGTCGGCGACCTACTATCTGACACGCGACTCCATCGCCGCCACAGTAGAGAAGGCCAAGCTGAAGCTGGTGTCGCAACTGCTACCCGTCGGTTCGTACGACAACGACATCATGCAGGACACCCGCACGGTCGCCGCGGACGAGATGCTGGGGACCGACGAGGCGACACTGGCACATATCGCCCGGCGCGACGGCAAGCCGGTGGCCGTGGTGCTGGAAGCCGTCGCACCGGACGGCTACAGCGGCAAGATCGCGCTGATCATGGCGATTCGTCCCGACGGTTCGCTGGGTGGCGTGCGCGTGGTAAACCACAACGAGACACCGGGACTGGGCGACTACATCGACATCGCCAAGAACGACTGGATCAAGACCTTCGACGGCCGTTCGCGTAGCCTGTTTCCGGACGAGATGTGGAAAACACGCAAGGACGGCGGCGTGTTCGAGCATACGACCGGCGCCACCGTGACACCGCGCGCCGTGATCAAAGCGGTGCACCGTGCGCTGCAGTATTTCGAAGCGCATCGCGACGAACTGTTCGTGGCCGATGCACAGTCCGCGAAAGGAGTCCGCAAATGACGCTCACCGAAATGAAAGACATCGCCTACAACGGCCTGTGGAAACAGAATCCAGGGCTAGTGCAGTTGCTGGGCCTGTGCCCGCTGCTCGCGGTCAGCAACACACTGGTCAACGCGATCAGTCTCGGCCTCGCCACCACACTGGTGATGACGCTCTCCAGCGCCACCGTTGCACCGGTGCGCAGCTATGTGCCGAACGAGATCCGCATCCCGGTGTTCGTGCTCATCATCGCCGTGCTGGTGACCGTCGTGCAGTATCTGATGAACGCCTATCTGTATGGTCTGTACATCGTGCTCGGTATCTTCGTGCCGCTGATCGTGACCAACTGCATCGTGCTGGCGCGCGCCGAATCGTTCGCTTCCAAGAACCCGGTGCTGCCCTCCGCCTTCGACGGCATGATGATGGGACTGGGGCTGACCGCCGTGCTGACGGTGCTGGGCGGGCTGCGCGAGATCGCGGGCAAAGGCACGCTGCTGTCCGGCATCGACCTGCTGTTCGGTGAACAGGCCAAAGCCTGGGTGATCCCGGTCATCCCCGACTATCACGGTTTCCTGCTGGCCATCCTGCCGCCCGGCGCGTTCATCGGCCTCGGCCTGATCATCGCCGCCAAGAACTGGCTCGATCTGCGCGCGGCGAAGAATATCTCCAGCCAGCCCGCGCCGGAGACCTTGCCAGAGGCGGCTCAGGGATGAACGCAGCCAAACGGCGCGAGATATTCCTGCGCCTGCAAGCCGCCAACCCGCATCCCACCACTGAGCTGGAACACCAGTCCGATTTCGAATTGCTGGTGGCGGTGATCCTGTCCGCACAGGCCACCGACAAAAGCGTGAACATCGCCACGCGCGAACTGTTCCCCGTCGCCAATACCCCGCAGAATATCCTCGACCTAGGCGAAGACGGCCTGCGCGAATACGTGCAGCGCATCGGCCTGTACCAGACCAAGAGCAAACACATCATCCAGATATGCCGCATCCTGCTCGAACAGCACGGCGGCCAGGTGCCGCAGACGCGCGAAGCGCTGGAAGCGCTGCCAGGCGTGGGCCGCAAGACCGCCAACGTCATCCTCAACACCGCCTTCGGCCAGCCCACCATCGCGGTCGACACGCATATCTTCCGCATCAGCAACCGCATCGGCCTCGCGCCCGGCAATGATGTGGCGGAAGTGGAGAAGAAGCTGATGAAGTTCGTCCCCGGGGAATTCATGCAGGACGCACACCACTGGCTGATCCTGCACGGGCGCTATGTATGCGTGGCACGCAAACCGAAATGCGGCGAGTGCTGCATCCAGGACTTGTGCGAATACAAAGGAAAGGTATTCTGATGTTCCAACCGACCCGCGATGAAGCACGATTGTTCCTGTTCGAATCCTGGCGCAAGCGCCGCGCCGGTGAACTACTGTCCCCGCTGGAAGACCTGACCGCCCTACTGATCGACAAGCACCCCGAATATCACGCATTGTTCAACGATCCCGAGCGCGATCGGGACAAGGACTTTGCGCCGGACGGCGATGTGGTGAATCCCTTCCTGCACCTGATGATGCATCTGACCATCGAAGAGCAGATCAGCATCGGCCAGCCGCACGGCATCCGCGAACAGTTCGCCCGCCTCACGCAAAAATACCAATCGGAACACGAGGCGCAACACGCGATGATGGATTGCTTGGGCGAGATGATCTGGCAGGCACAGCGCAACAAGACCGCGCCGGATGCGGCGGTCTATCTGAATTGTCTGGAGCGGCAATGAGACTTTCCAAGATCACCACGCGCACCGGCGACGACGGCACGACGGGATTGGCCGACGGTTCGCGTTTACCCAAGGACGATCCGCGCATCGCGGCCATCGGCAGCGTGGACGAGTTGAACAGCCAGCTTGGTTTGCTGCTGGCCGAAACATTGCCTGATGCCGTGCGCGAGGAACTGCTGGCAACCCAGCACGCGCTGTTCGATCTCGGCGGCGTGCTGGCCGTACCCGGTGCGCCATTCGACGCGGCGCGGCTGTCAAAGCTGGATTCCGCCATCGGGCATTTCAATGCCGGTTTGCCGCCGCTTAAGGAATTCATCCTGCCCGGCGGGACCCGCGCTGCCGCCCTGTGCCATGTGGCGCGCTGTATCGCGCGCCGTGCCGAGCGCGACTACACGCCTTTGGTCCGCGCCGATCTGGCCCCTGTGCATGGCCTGCAATATCTCAATCGCCTGTCCGACCTGCTGTTCATCCTGTGCCGCGTTCTCAACCGTACGGCGGGTCGGGCAGAGACGCTGTGGAGCCGTAGCTGAAGGGGTATCACTCAGTTTTGCACTGACGAAATAGCGCCTTGCGGCTATAATCTGCTCCGATTATTGATAACAACCATCTGTTCTAAGGAGAGAGTTCCATGCCGCATCGTCCGCCGCAGCCAACAGAGCTGAAGACAACCAGCCACGTCCAGGATATCCTGGAGCCGCATAACGAGCCTTGGCAGGTTGAACTGAAGGACCCCGCCACTTCCGTGATGACCGATTTCCATGTGCGTGGAGTGTTCAAGATCACCCCGGATGAGACCATCGACCAGGCACTGCACGAGATGAAGGTCGCGGGGCTGCGTATCGCTTTCGTCAAGGAAAAAGGTTCCGACAAGCTGCTGGGCTCGATCACCGCTTACGACATCATGGGTTCCAAGCCTATGGAATTCCTGCAAAGCGTCGGCTTTGCTGACCGCGCTGTGACCCATAAGGACATCCGCGTCAGCGACATCATGGAACACACCAAGGATTGGGTGGTTGCCGAGATGCACGACGTGGAAAAAGCCACGGTGAAGGATGTGCTGACAGCCATGCAGAAAGCCGGCAAGACGCACATGCCGGTACTGGAAGTCGCGGAAGGCAAACAGCCGCAATTGCGCGGTCTGTTCTCTTCCGCCAAGATCCTGCGCCTGACCGAACTCAGCCGCCAGAAGTCTGCCAAGTAAACAGTCGGGCCGACAATCGAAAAGGGCGCATCGTGAGATGCGCCCTTTTCGATTGTCCGGCATTTAATTTACGGCTGTGGCGGCTTCGGTCTTTTGCGCAGATCCATCAGGCTCATCACATAACCCGACAGGCAATAGCCAAAGAACAGCAGGAACAGATGCAGCGGCGGATTCTGCGCCACGAAGATAAAAAACAGCGCAAACAGGAAGATCACGAAGAACGGCACGCTCTTGCGCATGTTGATCGACTTGAAGCTGTAGTACTTGAAGTTGCTGACCATGGACAGGCCGGCGAACACGGTCAAGGCAGCGGCATACCAGCGCAGGTCGTAACCGGTGAACTTGTTGTCCAGCATCACCCACACAAAACCGGCCACCAGCGCCGCTGCCGCAGGACTTGGCAGCCCCTGGAAGTAGCGTTTGTCGACCACATCGATGTTGGTGTTGAAACGTGCCAGACGCAACGCTGCGCCTGTGCAGTAGATGAAGGCGGCGAACCAACCCCACTTGCCCAGATCGCGAAACGCCCACTCGTACATCAGGATGGACGGTGCGACACCGAACGACACCATGTCGGACAAGCTGTCGTATTCCGCGCCGAACTCACTTTGGGTGTGGGTCAGACGCGCGACACGACCATCCAGACCATCCAACACCATCGCGATGAAGATGGATACCGCCGCGATCTCGTAACGGCCGTTCATCGACTGCACGATGGCGTAGAAACCGGCGAACAGCGCAGCGGTCGTGAATAGGTTGGGTAGCAGATAGATGCTACGCCGACGCAGATTCATTTTGCTGCGAGTGTTCATCATAGTCATCAGCTCAGGCCAGTTTGGCCAAAATGGTTTCAGTGGCCCGCACTTTATCACCGATGGCGACCTTCACGGTAGCATCGAGCGGCAGGTAGACGTCCACACGCGAACCGAAACGTATGAAGCCGTAGCGCTGGCCGCGCGCCAGCGCATCACCCGCTTTGACGTAGCACAGGATGCGGCGTGCAATCAGGCCCGCCACTTGCACGAAGGTCACGGTCTGCCCTTCGTTGGTCTTCAGCACGATGGCGTTACGCTCGTTCTCGCTCGAAGCCTTGTCCAGATCGGCATTGACGAACTTGCCCGGGAAATATTGCACCTTCTCGATGACGCCATCGACCGGGCTGCGATTGGAGTGCACGTTGAACACATTCATGAACACGCTGACCAGAATGGCTTCGCGCTCGCCATACAGATCGGTGGTGCGCTCGACCTTGATCACACGCCCGTCCGCGGGCGACAGCACAGCATTCGCTTCTTGCGGAATGACGCGAGCAGGATCACGGAAGAACTGCAATACGAACACGAAGATGATCCACAAGGGGATCGCCCATGTGATGCACCATGCCGAGACGGCCAGTGCGGCGACCAAGGAGATCGCCAGGAAAGGCCAACCCTCGCGGGCGATGATGGGATGCGGATAGTTGTTCATAGGATTCAGGATACGGGATTCAGGATTCAGGATTCAGGATTCAGAAAATCAGCGCAAAACAGGATTCAGGACAGTTTCCACTGAATCCTGAATCCTGATTCCTAGTTCTTGGATTGGTCGACCAGCTTGTTCTTGCCGATCCACGGCATCATGGCGCGCAGTTTGCCGCCGACGACTTCGATCGGATGCTCTGCATTGATACGACGACGTGCTGTCATTTCCGGATAGTTGGTGCGACCTTCCAGGATGAACTGCTTGGCGTAGGAACCGTTCTGGATATTAGCCAGACATTCCTTCATCGCAGCGCGCGCCTGATCAGCGATCACACGATTGCCGGTGACGTACTCACCATACTCTGCGTTGTTGGAGATGGAGTAGTTCATGTTGGCGATGCCGCCTTCGTAGATCAGGTCGACGATCAGCTTCAGCTCGTGCAGGCACTCGAAGTACGCCATTTCCGGCGCGTAACCCGCTTCGGTCAGGGTTTCGAAGCCGGCCTTCACCAGCTCCACAGCACCGCCGCACAGCACGGCCTGTTCGCCGAACAGGTCGGTCTCGGTCTCTTCGCGGAAGTTGGTCTCGATCACGCCGCCCTTGGTGCCGCCGTTGGCAGCCGCGTAGGACAGTGCGATGTCTTTCGCCTTGCCGGTCTTGTCTTGATACACAGCGATCAGTGTCGGCACGCCGCCACCTTTCAGGTATTCGGAACGCACGGTGTGGCCGGGGCCTTTAGGCGCGATCATGATGACGTCCACATCAGCGGGCGGCACGATCTGGTTGTAGTGGATGTTGAAGCCGTGCGCAAACGCCAGCGCTGCGCCAGCTTTCAGGTTCTTCGCGATGTCGGCGTGGTACACCTCGGGCATCGTCTCGTCCGGCAGCAGAATCATCACCAGATCTGCGCCCTTCACGGCGTCGGCAATCTCGGCGACCTTGTGGCCGGCTGTTTCAGCCTTTGCCCAGGAAGCTCCGCCACGGCGCAGCGCGACGGTCACGTTCACGCCGGAATCCTTCAGGTTCTGCGCATGGGCGTGGCCCTGCGAACCGTAACCCACGATGGTCACTTGCTTGCCCTTGATCAGGGACAGGTCTGCGTCTTTGTCGTAATAAACTTTCATGTTGGCCTCGTCGAAAAAATCAGTGAATGGAAGGGTTAAATTTTCAGGATGCGTTCGCCGCGTCCGATGCCGGAGGCACCGGTACGTACCGTCTCCAGGATCAGCCTGCGATCAATCGCTTGCAGGAAGCTGTCCAGCTTGGAACCTGCGCCGGTCAGTTCGATGGTATAGGTCTTGTCCGACACGTCGATGACGTTACCACGGAAGATGTCGCTCATGCGCTTCAGCTCTTCGCGGTCGGCGCCTTCCGCGCGCACCTTGACCAGCATCAGTTCGCGTTCAATATGGTCGCCGTCGGAGAGATCCATCACCGAGACCACGTCCACCAGCTTGTTCAACTGCTTGTTGATCTGCTCGATCACTTCGTCGGAACCGCTGGTGACGATGGTCATGCGCGACAGGGTCGCATCTTCGGTCGGGGCGACGGTCAGCGACTCGATGTTATAACCGCGCGCGGAGAACAGACCGGATACGCGCGACAGCGCACCGGCTTCGTTGGCCATCAACAGGGAAATGATATGTCGCATGTTACAGGTCCTCCGCCAGAATCACTTCCGACAAGCCTTTGCCGCCGGGGACCATCGGGTACACGTTCTCGGTGGAATCGGTACGGAAATCGAGGAACACCAGCTCGTCCTTGCGGGCGAACGCCTCTTGCAGCGCACCTTCCACATCGGACGGCTTCTCCACCAGGATGCCGACGTGGCCGTAGGCCTCGGCCAGCTTGACGAAGTCGGGCAAAGCATCCATGTAGGACTGCGAATAACGGTTGCCGTGGAAGAATTCCTGCCACTGGCGCACCATGCCCAGATAGCGGTTGTTCAGCGCGATCACCTTGATCGGCAGGTTGAATTGCTTGCAGGTCGACAGTTCCTGGATGTTCATCTGGATGCTGCCCTCGCCGGTCACGCAGGCGACCGTCTCGCCAGGGTGCGCCAATTGCACGCCCATCGCGGCGGGCAGGCCGAAGCCCATGGTGCCCAGACCGCCGGAGTTGATCCAGCGACGCGGCTTGTCAAACTTGTAGTACTGCGCGGCCCACATCTGGTGCTGGCCGACGTCCGAGGTGATGTAAGCATCGCCGCGCGTGATCTTGTGCAAAGTCTCGATCACGAACTGCGGCTTGATGATCTCGCTGGAATTCTTGTAGCTCAGCGAATTGGCACCGCGCCATTCGTCGATCTGCTTCCACCAATCCTTGTGCGCGGCCGCGTCGGGCTTCTGCTTGCTGCTCTTCAGTACCTTGATCAGGTCGGTCAGCACATTTCCCACATCGCCGACCAGCGGCACATCGACCTTGACGCGCTTGGAGATGGAGGCCGGATCGATGTCGATATGGACGATCCTGCGCGGCACGGAATTGAAATGCGCCACATTGCCGATCACTCGGTCATCGAAACGCGCGCCGACGGCCAGCAGCACGTCGCAGTTCTGCATGCCCATATTGGCTTCGTAAGTACCGTGCATGCCGAGCATGCCGACGAATTGTTTGTCGCTGGCCGGGTAGCCGCCCAAGCCCATCAGGGTGTTGGTGCAGGGCGCATCGACCAGGCGCACCAGTTCAGCCAGTTGTTTGGCCGCATCGGACAGGATCACGCCGCCGCCCGCGTAAACCATGGGGCGTTTGGCTTCGAGCAGCATCTGCGCCGCCTGCTTGACCAGATTGGCATCGCCTGCAACCTGCGGATGGTAGGAACGGATATTGACTGTGGAGGGGTACTCGAAAGCGGTCTTCATGCTGGAGATATCCTTTGGAATATCCACCAGCACAGGACCGGGACGACCGCTCTTGGCCAGATAAAAGGCTTTCTTCAGCGTGGCTGCCAGGTCCTTGATGTCTTTTACCAGGAAGTTGTGTTTGACGCAGGGGCGCGTGATGCCAACCGCGTCAACTTCCTGGAATGCATCTTCGCCGATGAAGCTGGTAGACACCTGGCCGCTGATCACCACCATCGGGATGGAATCCATGTACGCCGTGGCGATGCCGGTGACGGCATTGGTCACGCCCGGACCGGAAGTCACCAGCGCGACGCCCACCTTCTCGGTGGAACGGGCATAGCCGTCCGCGGCATGCACGGCAGCCTGTTCATGACGCACCAGCACGTGCTTGACCGCCTCCTGCTTGAACAGTTCGTCATAAATGAACAACACTGCGCCGCCGGGGTAGCCGAAAACGTACTCGACGCCCTCCTCCTGCAAACAGCGTATGGTTATCTCTGCACCGGTCAATTCCATGGTCTGAAACCTATATATCGCAACAATCGAAAGACCGCGCAAGATAATGGCTGGCGGCATTTTGGTCAACCCCAATCAAGCTTTAATACCCCCAAAACCCTTGTTGCAACAGGAATTTGCTATCATCCGGCGACTTGCCAACTTCCACACTTCCATCCGTGTCCAGCCGAGAGCAACTTTCCGACTTCCTTGCCAGCGTCGAACGTCGCGCTTTTAAACAGGCCGCCTACGCCGTGCGCGACGAGCATGCGGCGCTGGATATCGTGCAGGACGCCATGATCAAGCTGGCTGAGCGCTATGGCGACAAGCCTGTTGCGGAATTCCCGATGCTGTTCCAGCGCATCCTGCAAACCACCATCCTCGACCACTTCCGCCGACAAAAGGTGCGTAGCGCACACTTCAGCCTGTTCTCGTCCTTCACCTCGCGCCATGACGATGAAGAGTTCGAGCCGCTCGATGTGCTGCAGGATTGCGACAATGCCAGCCTGCCCGCCACACCGGAAGCCGCCCTGCAGCAATCCGAGATGATTGCTTTGATCGAGAGCGCATTACAGCAGTTGCCCGCACGTCAACGGGAAGCCTTTTTACTGCGTTATTGGGAACGATTGGACACCGCCGAGACAGCCGTTATCATGGGCTGCACCGAGGGAAGCGTCAAAACGCATTGTTCGCGCGCCACCCATGCGATGGCCGCCACGTTGAAAGCGAAGGGAATAGACCTGTCATGGGACTCAAACTAAAACTCGATGACCTTGCGCCCCTGCTGGATCGCGCAGCCCAACAGCTCGACCCCGGCACACTGGATCGACTGCACACTGCACGACGACAGGCGCTGAGCCGGCATCGCACTACTGCACCCGCGGCGCTGCTGTCGCGCCTGCATCACCTGGTCACCGACCACGGACATGAATCGCATCACCATCGCGCCCTTAACTGGGCGGGAGGGTTGTTGCTGCTTGCCGCAGTGCTGGCCGGCGGCTGGCAATGGAAACAATCGGCCTTGCACGACCACGCATCAATCGACCTGGCCATCCTGACCGACGATCTGCCTCTGCACATGTATGTGGATTGAGTTCAGCGCAATGCGTCCGGCTCGTATCCGCTCACTGCTGTTGCTGTTCATGCTTGCGCTCGCCCCGTTGACGGCCAGCGCTGAAAAGTGGCACACCCTCAGTCCGACTGCCCAACAGATACTCTCGCCCCTGAAACAATCATGGGAGAGCCTGCCGCGCAGTGAACAGAAAAGTTTCATCGGGGTGGCGGAAGCCTATCCCGCCCTGCCACCCGAAAAACAGCAGCGCTTGATATCACAGATACAGGAATGGGCCGCTTTGACACATGAGCAACGCGAGCGTGCCCGTGAAAAATTCACAGCCTTCAGCAGGGTCCCCGAAGACAAGCGAGAAGCGGTCAAAGAGATGGTGCGCGAACAAGAATCGCAGTCGGCCAAAAACTAGCAACGACTATCTGCGCTCGGTACGCCACAGCATGGCAAGCGCCAGCCCCAGGAATATCCAGGTCATCGCCGTGGCGCTCAATGCCGCCGGCCACTCGTTGAGCGCGCCCAGATTGGCGAACAGCCTGCCGGCAAAGTGGTAACTCAATCCCAGCACCACGCCGACGAATATCTTGCCGCCTATGCCGCCTTCGCGGCGCTGATAGGACGAGAACGGCAGCGCGAGCAGCATCATCACCAGCACCGCGAACGGATACACCAGCTTGTTCCAGAGAGCGATGTCATAGCGCACGGTACTCTGTTTGTTGTCCGCCAGATGCCGCGTGTACTGGTACAGATCCAGCACGGACATCTGCTCCGGCAACACCAGCAGCACATTGAGCAGATTGGGATTGAGCGCCGTATGCCACGCCATGTCCGGCAGGCTCTCCGCAGTCGCGCTTTGTCCGGCGAAATTCGTGCGCTGGATATCTTCCAGTTTCCACAGGCGGTCTTTGACGAATGTCGCGCGCTTGGCGGCTGTGACACTGACCAGGCGGTAGTGCTCGTCGAACTGGTAGATGCTGACATTCAGCAGCGAGGCGTCCGGCAGCACATTGCGGATATTGACGAAACTGCCTTCGTCCTTGACCCATACGCCGGAGCGGAACTCCCGCAGGTTCACTTGCGCTTTTTGCGCCTTGAGCTTGGTCTGCTGCGCCAGTTGCTCGCTGTACGGTGCGACCGCTTCACCGAACAACAGACATAGCACCAGCAGCGGCGCACCGATGCGCAACAGCGCAAAGATCAATTGCTTCAGCGACACGCCGGATGCGCGATACACCGTCAACTCGGAGTTGGCCGCCATCTGCACCAGCGCGAAGATGGTGCCGATCAGTACCGCGACCGGGAATAGCTCATAGACATGTCCGGGCAGGATCAATGCAACGTACAGCAGCATGTAGCCCAGACTGTAATCGCCGCGCCCCATTTCGTTCAGCTGGCTGATCAGATCCAGCAATGCGAACAGCATGAGCAGCGCGGAGAATACCAGCGCCACACTGAAATAGATCTCGCGCGAGAGATAGCGGGTCAGCAGCTTCATCGCTTCCAGCGCCGCCAGGAGAACACCGAGGAACGGTGATAGAAGAACAAGGCCAGCACAGCCAGCATCAGCAGATGCAATCCCCAGAACCCGGTCACCGCATCGATCTTCCGTTGCGCCACCCACGAGTTCGAAACACTGATCATGTTGTTGTAGAACATGTAGATCACGATGGCCGTGATCAGATTCAGCGAACGACCGGAACGGTTATCCACATAACTGAGCGGGATGGCCAACAGTGAAAGTAACAACGCGCTGAATGGCAAACCCAGGCGCCACTCCAGTTCAGACAGATTGAGCGGCGTCGGATTCTTCACGAGATACGCCGTGGAGTAAGCCTTCAGGTTGGGCTGTTCCTTGCCCAACTCGGCCGGCTCGATGCGCATGGCATAGCGCTCAAACTCGGCGATGCGGAAATCGGCCTGCCCCGGAATGCCCTCGTAGCGCGTACCGTTCAGCAGCACCAGAAAACGATCACCGTTCTCAGCCGTCTCCTGATAACCCTCTTTCGCCACCATGGTGCCTTCTTTACCGTGCTGCACAGAGCGCACGAAGAGATTCCCGACGCGCTTGTTCTGCGAATCGACGCCTTCCAGAAAAAACACGCGATCCGACTGCTTCGATTCGCGGAACGCGCCCGGCGAGGCGACCGAGACATCGTCCCGGCTATCCAGACGGCGCTTGTACTCATCCGCTCTGGATAGCGCCCAGGGCGACAACACCAGACTCATCAGCGCGATGACCGCCGTGACGGGCAATGCATATCCCAATACCGGGCGTATCCACCGCGTCAGACCGATGCCGGAAGAGAACCACACCACCATCTCGCTGTCGCGATAGCAGCGCGTCAGCGGGATCAGCACGGAAAGGAACAGACTGATCGACAGCAGGACAGGCAGATAGTTGATGGCGCTAAAGCCCAGCATCACCAACACACCGTCCACCGCCAGCAAGCCGCTCACCGATTCACCAAGGAAGCGGATCAGCTGGGTAAATACCACGATTCCGAGCAAAATGACGAACACCAGCATGCCCATGGCGGCGAATTCGCGTATAAGAGAGCGATAGAAGATGCCGCGCACACGCCGCACGTTAGCGTGCTTTGACTTTTGCGGCGGTGATTGCGGATAATCCGGCATCTGCAGAATTTTGAGATCTTTTGAGGAGAAGCGCATGGAATTTAGCATAAAACAGGGCAGCCCGGAGAAACTGAAGTGTGGTTGCGTGGTGGTCGGCGTCTACGAAGGCGGTAAATTATCCAAGGCGGGACAGCTGCTCGACAAAGCGACAGGACATTCCTTGAGCGACGTCATCGCGCGCGGCGACATGACCGGAAAGTCCGCCTCCACGCTGCTTTTGCACAAACTTGCCGGCGCATCCGCCGAACGCGTCCTGCTGGTCGGCCTCGGCAAACCTGCCGAATTGAACAACCGCACTAGCGTGGACATCCTGCGCGCCGCATGCAGTGCGCTGCACGCCACATCCGCCAAAGACGCGGCACTTTTCGTCACCGATGACGGCGTGGGCAAGGACGCCGGCTGGGTGCTCAAACAGGCCGTGCTCGCTGCAGCCGATGGTGCGTACCGCGCCGACAGTCTGAAGAGCAAACCGTCAAAACCGGCGACGCTGAAGCAAGTGACCTTCATCACACTGGAAAAGCCAAACGCCGAACTGAAGAAGGCTGTCGCACAAACTGCTGCCGTCACGCACGGCATGGAGCTGACCAAAGACCTGGCCAATCTGCCCGGCAACATCTGCACCCCCGCCTACCTCGCGGCCAAGGCGCTGGCACTGGGCAAGGCGCACAAGAAGATTAAGACCACCGTGCTGGAAAAGAAGGACATGGAGAAGCTCGGCATGGGTTCTTTCCTTTCCGTCACACGCGGCAGCGCGCAGCCGCCCAAGTTGATCGCGCTTGAATACAACGGCGCAGCAAAGACGCAGAAGCCTATCGCGCTGGTCGGCAAAGGCATCACCTTCGACACCGGCGGCATCTCGCTCAAACCTGGCTCCGACATGGACGAGATGAAATACGATATGTGCGGTGCGGCCAGCGTGCTCGGCACACTGCAAGCCATCGCCGAGATGGAACTGCCGATCAACGTGGTCGGCGTCATCCCCACTTGCGAGAACATGCCCGGCAGCACCGCCACCAAACCGGGCGACATCGTCACCTCCATGTCCGGCCAGACCATCGAGATCCTCAACACCGACGCCGAAGGCCGTTTGATCCTGTGTGACGCGCTGACCTACACCGCCAAGTTCAAGCCCGACGCCGTGATCGACATCGCCACACTCACCGGCGCCTGCGTGATTGCATTGGGCCATGTCGCCAGCGGCATGTTCGCCAACGACGACAAACTGGCCAAAGAACTGGTCGGTGCCGGCGAGCAGTCCCATGACCGTGTATGGCAACTGCCGCTGTGGGACGACTATCAGCCGCTGCTGGACAGCAACTTCGCCGACATGGCCAACATCGGCGGCCGCGCCGGCGGCACCATCACCGCCGCCTGCTTCCTGTCGCGCTTCACCAAGGATTACCGCTGGGCGCATCTGGACATCGCGGGCACGGCCAACCTTTCCGGCAAGAATAAAGGCGCGACCGGACGTCCGGTACCCTTGCTGACGCAGTTTCTGATTGATCGCTCGGCACGCAAGTGACTCGGGTGGATTTCTACACAGGCAGCGAAGACAAGCTGCGCACCGCATGCCGGCTGAGCCACAAGGCGATGCAGAACGGCATGCGCGTGTTGCTGCATGTGCCGGACGAAGACACGGCAAGCAAGCTCGATAAATTGCTGTGGCAATATCCGCCGACCTCATTCATGCCGCATTGTTACAGTGATGATGCCGCTGCCGCCGCCATGCCAGTGGTCATCGGTCGCGACGAAAACTTCCCGCATTCCGAACTGCTGATCAGCCTGCATGACGAATGCCCGACCTTCTTCAGCCGCTTCGAACGTGTGATCGAGATCGTGGGACATGATGCGGAAGACGCCACACGCGGTCGTGCCCGTTTCAAGTTCTACCGCGACCGCGGTTACGAGCTCAAACACACCGATCTGTCCAAACTGCGCGCATGAGTACGGACGACTCCAAACAGGAATTGCCGCCCGACCTGCCGGTGCTGACCGAGATCGTCAGCGATGACGACTTGCCCACTTTGACGGATATCATCGACGCGCCTATAGCGGAAACACCCGTCTTCGAGATCGATCCGGCCGTTTCCGCACCTTTGCCCCCGAACGGGGAAATACCGTTTGAACTCCCGCCGCAACTTGAAGCGCATCTGGAAGCACTGTTCATGCAGCGTTTGCTGCCGCGCCTGGAAGCAGCACAGCGTCAGGCTGTCGCCCAGACATGGGCCGAGTTGAAAGACGAATTGCCGCAACTGATACGCAACGCGCTCCCGCCCCGCACATAATCCCGGCAAGCACCCCGCTGGCGCAGCGCCGTCTTGATATAATCGCGCCTTCCTCACGACAAGCTCAGGACAGGCATCAAGCCGCATCGCAATGACTCAATCCAAAGAACTCGCAAAAAGCTTCGACCCCAAAGACATCGAATCCCGCTGGTATCCCGCGTGGGAATCCGCTGGTTACTTCAAAGCCGGACTGGATGCAAACAAACAGGACAACTTCTGCATCCTGCTGCCGCCGCCCAACGTCACCGGCACGCTGCACATGGGCCACGGTTTCAACCAGACGCTGATGGATGCACTCACCCGCTACCACCGCATGAAAGGCGACAACACCCTGTGGCAGCCGGGTACCGACCACGCGGGCATCGCCACGCAGATCGTGGTTGAACGCCAGCTCGACGCGCAGGGCGTCTCGCGCCACGACCTGGGCCGCGAGAAGTTCATCGAGAAGGTATGGGAATGGAAGGAATATTCCGGCAACACCATCACCCAGCAGATGCGTCGCCTCGGCACCTCGCCCGACTGGTCGCGCGAGCGCTTCACCATGGACCCGAAACTGAACAAGACCGTCACCGAAACGTTCGTGCGCCTGTTCAACGAAGGCCTGATCTACCGCGGCAAGCGTCTGGTGAACTGGGACCCGAAACTGCACACCGCCGTGTCCGACCTCGAAGTGGTGCAGGAAGAAGAAGACGGTTTCATGTACCACATCCAGTATCCGCTGGCGGATGGCTCCGGCCATCTGGTGGTCGCCACCACCCGTCCCGAGACCATGCTGGGAGACGTGGCGGTGATGGTGCATCCCGAGGACGTGCGCTATAAACACCTCATCGGCAAGCAGGTCACGCTGCCGCTGTGCGACCGCACCATCCCTGTCATCGCCGACGATTACGTGGACAAGGAATTCGGCACCGGCGTGGTCAAGGTCACGCCCGCGCATGACTTCAACGACTATGCAGTGGGGCAGCGCCATGCGCTTCCGATGATCTCCATCCTCACGCTGGACGCAAAGATCAACGAACACGCACCCAAGCAATACCAAGGCATGGATCGCTTCGCCGCGCGCAAGCATATCTGCGCCGACCTCGAAGCCGCAGGTCTGTTCATCAAAGCCGACAAGCACAAACTCAAGGTGCCGCGCGGCGACCGCACCGGCGTAGTGATCGAGCCGATGCTGACCGACCAGTGGTTCGTCGCGATGAGCAAAGCCGGCCCGGAAGGTATGTCCATCACCGAGCAGGGGCTGGAATGCGTGAGCTCCGGCGAGATCAAGTTCCATCCCGAGAACTGGGTCAACACCTACAACCAGTGGCTGAACAACATCCAGGACTGGTGCATCTCGCGCCAGCTGTGGTGGGGGCACCAGATCCCGGCCTGGTACGGCGTGAACGGCGAAGTGTTCGTCGCACGCGACGAAGCCGAAGCGCGCAAGCTGGCCGACAAGGCCGGTTACGCAGGACAGCTCGACCGCGACAACGACGTGCTCGACACCTGGTTCTCTTCCGCGCTGTGGCCGTTCTCCACGCTGGACTGGACCGGCGATGCCAACAAGGACGCGCAGAACCAGTTCGTGCAGCAATACCTGCCCTCTTCGGTGCTGGTCACCGGCTTCGACATCATCTTCTTCTGGGTGGCGCGCATGGTGATGATGACCAAACACATCACCGGCAAGATCCCGTTCAAGGATGTGTACGTGCACGGCCTGATCCGCGATGCGGAAGGGCAGAAGATGTCCAAGTCCAAGGGCAACGTGCTCGACCCCATCGACCTCATCGACGGCATCGACCTCGACTCGCTGATCAAGAAGCGCACCACGGGCCTGATGAATCCCAAGGATGCCGAGAAGATCGAGAAGCGCACGCGCCGCGAATTCCCCGAGGGCATCACCGCCTTCGGCACCGATGCACTGCGTTTCACTTTCGCCTCGCTGGCCTCCCCCGGGCGCGACATCAAGTTCGACATGCAGCGCTGCGAGGGTTATCGCAACTTCTGCAACAAGCTGTGGAACGCCACGCGCTTCGTGCTGATGAACTGCGAGGGCAAAGACGCGGGGCAGGACGAATCGCTGCCGCTGGAATTCTCGGTCGCTGATCGCTGGATGATCGGCGAACTGCAGAAGGCAGAAGCCGAGATGGCGACGCACTTCGCCGACTACCGTTTCGACATGGCCGCGCGCGCCGTGTACGAGCTGGTCTGGAACACCTACTGCGACTGGTACGTGGAACTGGCCAAGGTGCAGATAGCGAACGGCAACGAAGCGCAGCAGCGCGCCACCCGCCGTACTTTGGTGCGCGTGCTGGAGACCATTCTGCGCCTGGTCCACCCGATCATTCCGTTCATCACCGAAGAGTTGTGGCAGACGGTTGGGCCGATGGCAAATGCAAAAGGCAACACCATCATGCTGCAAGCTTATCCCAAGGCGGATGCTCGCAAGATCGATGAAACAGCCAGCGCACAGATCGCGCTACTGCAAGAGCTCACCACCGCAACCCGCAGCCTGCGCAGCGAGATGAATCTGTCCCCTGCCGCACGCGTGCCGCTGATCGCGGCGGGCGATGCGACCGTGCTGAACGCGCTCGCGCCTTACATCAACAGCCTCGGAAAGTTGAGTGAAGTGCAAGTGGTCGCGGAATTGCCGGAAGGCGACGCGCCGGTTTCCATCGTCGGCAACTTCAAACTGATGCTGAAGGTGGAGATCGATGTGGCGGTGGAAGGCGAACGTCTGGATAAAGAGATCGCTCGCCTCGGCAACGAGATCGCCAAGGCCGAGGCCAAGTTATCCAACGAGAGCTTCGTCGCGCGCGCGCCGGCGGCGGTGGTGGAGCAGGAGAAGAAACGTTTGGGCGATTTCGAAGCGACGCTGGTGCAGTTGCAGGCGCAGCGAAAAAAGCTGGGATAAACACTCAAAGAAATAATCAGTCCACGAAAAACACGAAAGTGAAGCCAATTGCTATTGGTCAGTTTTCGTGTTTTTTTGTGGACTGTTGCTTGGGCTTTACCGGCGACGGATCAGAAACACGAATTCGTCGCCCTGTTCGGTCGACGACAGCAGTTCGTTGCCGGTCTTGCTGCAAAAATCCACGAAGTCCCGCGGCGAGCCTTTATCGGTCGCCACGATCTTCAACACCTGTCCGGCGCTCATCGTGGCTAGCGATTTCTTGGCGCGCAGAATGGGCAACGGGCAAGCCAGCCTGCGCACATCCAGCTCCGCGTCGAATGTCTCACCGTTCACGCGACGATCTCCCCGCCCGACTGCACCCAGGCCAGAATGCCGCCCTGCAGATTGGCTGCACCGGCCAGGCCCTGCGCAGAGGCGAATGCTGCAGCCTGTGCCGAGCGTCCGCCCATCTGGCAATAGAACACCGTGGTTTTACCTGCATCCAATTCGTTCAGGCGCAAAGGCAGCAGATGCAATGGCATGCAGATCGCGCCCTTGATGCGGCCGCGCGCGATCTCGGCATCGGTGCGCACGTCAACCAGCCGCACATCGGGCTTGCCCAGCAACTCATGCAATTCCGCAACAGTGATATTCGTAAAACCGTTCATTCCCATCCACTCCAATTATTTTCATTCTGCTTCTGCATGATCACTCAGCAAACGTGTGATGCGCGTATTGGCGACCGACAAGCGCTTGACGACGATGCGCAGGAAGGCCTCATCGAAACGGTAACGGCAGTTCGAGCTGGACTGGTCCAGTACTGAAGGATCGATCTCGATCAGTTTCACATCCGTTTTGGCCAGCACATCCGTGCTCCGTTTGGCCCCCTGCTCGTTCAGATGCGCCATCTCGCCGAAACAGTCGCCCTTGTGCAACAAACTGAGCAAACGCCCCTGTTTCACCACGCGCACCGAACCATTGGCGATGATGAAGAAGTTCAGGCCTTCCTCACCTTCGCGCAGTATCTGCTCTCCCTTGGAGACTTTGCGCCACTCGCTGATACGCAACACTTCCCACAGTTCGACATCATTGAACTGCTTGAAGAAAGGCAGCGCGCGAACGGTATCGAACTTCTCCGTATCGAGGAACCCTTCCTGCTGCGGCACGTTATCGCTGATGAAGGAGACCAGGTCGCGCGCCATCTCATCCCAGGTCTGATAACGGCCCGCGGTGTCTTTGTGCATCGCGCGCAGCACAATGGCATCCAGTGAGGGAGGGATCTCCGGCCGGAAGGTGCTTGGCGGGGGCGGCTGAATGTTCATGATCTGGTAGATCATGCTGTAGTTGTTGGCCGCATCGAACGGCAGCTTTCCGGTCAGCATGCGGTACATGGTTACACCCAGCGAATAGATGTCGGTCTGGTGCGACAAGGGCTGTTCCTTGATCTGCTCGGGTGACATATAGGCCGGCGAACCGACACCGCTCACCTGCGTGGTCTGCTGGCTCTCGATCACCGCTGCACCGAAATCCGATATCTTGATGTCGCTTTCACCGCACAGCAGGATGTTGGCCGGCTTGATGTCGCGATGGATCACGCCCTGATACTGCGCATATTCCAGTGCTTTACAGCATTTGTAGATGATCTCCGCAATACGTCCCAGCGGCAGCAGGTGGTCGACTTCGGCCAACCTTTCCAGCGTCTCGCCTTCGACATATTCCATCACCATGTAATTCGTATCGCCTTCCATGATGGCGTCGAATATTTTCACGATGTGCGGATGAGACAGTTTGCCCGCCAGCGATGCCTCGGTCAGCAACAGTTTGCGGAAGGCTTTGCCGCTGGTGCTGTTGTTGAGCACATTGGCATTGAATACCTTGAGCGCGACCTGTTGTTCATTGAACGGGTCGAGCGCGAGATACACGGTGCTGGTCGCGCCGCGCCCGAGTGCTTTAACGATGTGGTATTTGCCTATTGATTCCATACTGAGATCGCCCTGATGGGAGCGCATTCTGCGGCCTGGTTGTCCGACT
Source organism: Sideroxydans sp. (assembly GCA_011620315.1). GTDB lineage: Bacteria > Pseudomonadota > Gammaproteobacteria > Burkholderiales > Gallionellaceae > Sideroxyarcus. The sequence continues at coordinate 25,594 of WOZO01000194.1, forward strand.
GTCCAGCAGGGGAACCTGTTTAAGGCGGTGCTATCATAGCCACCATGAGAAAATTTCTGTCTGCACTCCTGCTGCTCATCCCCTTCAACCTGTATGCGGAGGGTTTGCCCGACCTGGGCGACGAATCCCAAACCGTGATCTCTCCGCAGATGGAAAGACGGATCGGCGAGCAGAGCATGTTCCAGATCCGGGCCAGCGAACAATATCTGGGCGACCCGGAAGTCACGGACTACCTTAACCGTCTCGGCAAACGACTTGTTGCCAATAGCACCGAGCCAAGCCAGCCGTTCGAATTCTTCGTGATCGACGATGCCGCTATCAATGCGTTCGCTTTGCCGGGCGGCTTCATCGGGGTCAATACCGGGCTGATCATGCTCTCGCAGAGCGAGTCTGAGCTTGCCTCCGTATTGAGCCACGAGATATCGCACGTGACCCAGCATCATTTGGCGCGCATGATCTCCGGTACAAAATACGATTCATTGGCGGCGATGGCCACCATCGCGGTCGCCATTCTGGCCGCGCGCGACAATCCGCAAGCGGCGCAGGCAGGCATCGTCGGCGCCCAAGGCGGACTCATGCAACGACAGCTCGACTTCACGCGCGAACACGAGAAAGAGGCGGACCGCATCGGGCTCGACCTGCTGCAGAAATCCGGTTTCGATTCGCATGCGATGCCGAGCTTCTTCGAGCGGTTGCAGCATGCGACACAATTGGTTGAGGGCGACACCCCGAGTTATCTGCGCACCCACCCGCTCACGACAGATCGCGTGGCGGATGTTGAGAACCGTGTGCAACACATTCCTTTCAAGCTGGTCGCAGACAGCCTGGATTTTCATCTGATGCGCGCACGCCTGAACGCGATGCAAAAGCCGCCGCGCGAAGCGGTCGCTTATTTCCAGTCGGCGCTGGGTGCCCAGCGTTTCGGCAATCAGATCGCGCAGCGCTATGGACTGGTGCTGGCGTTGTTGCGGGACCGGCAGGAAAAGCGCGCCACACAGGAATTCGGCAAACTTCACAAACTGGCACCGCACAATGCCACCATCGAGACACTGGCAGGACGCATACGCCAACTGGATCCGCAAGACAGCGGTGTACTGGATTTTTATCGCGCAACGCTTAAGGAATACCCGGCCCACCGCGCACTGCTCTACGACTACACCCTGTTGCTACTGCGCACGCAACACTACTCCGAAGCACTGACCCTGCTCGACGAACAGATCAACCGCGATGGCAACGATGCCGCGCTTTACGAGTTGCAGGCGCGCGCCTACACGGCGCTGGGACGCCATCAGGAAGCCCATCATGTGCTGTCGTACTATCAGATCCTGCATGGCAATCTGCGCGGCGCGATAGAACAGCTGGAGCTGGCCAAACTGGCAGGCAATGACTATTACCAGCTATCCACCATCGAAACGGAGTTGCGCCAGTACCGCGAGATACTCGACGCGCAACGCAAAAAGAAGTGATCAGCCGACTCGTTGCGTGGCCTGCAACGCCAGCAGCAACTGGCGGACCGGACTGGGAATAGCGGCCGCTAGCGCTTCGCCCACCTCCAGCCAGAGGCATCCTTGCTGTTGCACCCTGCCGGGCTTGCGTGCCAACTCGATCAGCACAGGCCGAATATGCAGCTTGAAGTGTGTAAACGCATGGGTGAGTGCACCCAACTCGCGGTGCTGCAGTATTTCCATACCGTTCCGCATCAGATAGTCGCTCACCCCCGATTCATCGACTTGCGGGGCGCACCACAATCCGCCCCATATCCCGCTGGCGGGGCGCTTCTCCAGCATGAACTCGCTGCCATGTTGCAGCAGCAGGAAGGTTGCCGCGCGTTCAGGAATATGCCTGCGCGGACGAGGGGCCGGAAGTTGCGCGACACGCTCGCTACTTAATGCCACGCAGTCAGCTTGTACCGGGCAGGCCACGCACCGAGGACGGGCGCGGGTACATACTGTGGCACCCATATCCATCAAGGCTTGCGTGTAGACAGCGACATCGCTCGTGGGGAGCAACTTTTCAGCCTGTTGCCACAGTTGTTCTTCTATCTTTCGCGCGCCAGTCCAGCCGTCGATGCCCAAATATCGAGCCAACACGCGCTTCACATTTCCGTCCAGGATCGCCCGACGCTCATGTCTGGCAAGCGCCGAGATCGCTGCTGCCGTTGAGCGCCCGACACCCGGCAGTTCGATTATCTGCTCGAACGTGCAAGGAAATTCCCCGCCATGTTCGGCCACGACAAGTCGTGCCGCCTTGTGCAGATTGCGTCCGCGTGCGTAATATCCGAGGCCGCTCCAATGTGCCAACACCTGCTCTTCAGTTGCAGCTGCAAGTGTCGCCACGTCCGGGAAGGATTCGATGAAACGCAGGTAATAGGGAATTACAGTCGCCACCCGCGTCTGCTGCAGCATGATCTCAGACAACCAGACGCGATAGGCGGATTCGCCTTGCCATGGCAGGTCGTGGCGGCCATATTTTTTCTGCCAGTGTATCAGCCGGTTGGCGAAGGAATTCACGCGAGCTTCGCTGAATTGACAATACTCACTTGAACAAGCCCTTCAAGCCCTGTTTCAGCTTCTCTTCCACTTTCGCTTTGGCCGCCGCCTTCTCTGCATCGAGCCGCGCTTGGGCGGCGGCTCTGGCCGCAGCTTTTTCCGCTTCGAGCTTCTGCATCAGCGCGGCTTTTTCTTCATTTATTCGTTGACGCGCTAGGTCGGCGAGCAACTCGGCGTAATCCACGTTGAATTTCAGCGCATCAAAGGGGCCATAAACGTGCACCGGCAGCGTCCCGGTTCGTCCTTGGTCGGTCTTGGCCATGATGACCTTGGCGTTGTAATCCATCTTGTCATGGCCGATATCCACATCGCCACTGCCGGCCAATCTCAGAACAGTAGATTTTACTGACAGGTCATCGTTGTGCGCGACGCCATTCCGGAACTTGAAGCTGGCTTTGAACTCGCTGAAGACTGTCTTTTCATCTTTATTGACGCCAAGTGTCTCAGCTTTGCTGTCCTTGTTCAGATTCTGCACACCCTGCACCAGCTTGCCGAGATCGATACCGCGAATTGATCCATCAGCGAGCTCTACCGAGGCAGTACCGTTCAATGCTTTCTTCAGCGCGCTGACGGTATTCCCTTGCGCAGTCAATGCCAGCGAGACATTTCCCCTTCCCTCGGCCAGCGCCAAATCGGCAGCATCCTTCATCAGCGGGGCGATTTCCACACCGCTCAATTTTTGAGTGATCGCGAAGCTTGATGTATGCGCATCGACGCTCACCTTGCCGTTGATGGTTCCCTGATACAGGACGGCAGACAACGGCTCTACATTTACAACGCCATCCTTGGCTTTTAGATCGACACGCAATTTTAACAGTTGCACATTCGCCACCTTTAACGCCCCGATTCGCAAGCTCCCGTTCACATCGAATGCATTCAATGCAGCCAGATCGAATGGCTGTTCAGGATCGGTTTCCTTCGTGGAATCTTGCTTTGCCGTGCCAGGCGGCAGGTACGGGTCCAGATCGAGCTTGTCGATTTCAACGTCATAGCGAATAACCGGCACCTTGAAGTTGTTTATCGCAGCCTCTGCCTTGATCTGACTTTGCAACACCCCACCGGAGAATTTCGCGCGCACACTCTGGCGCTCCAGATCGGCCTGCACACTTCCTTTGAGCGAGCTTTCAACCACTTTACCCGGCAACTTTTCGCCGCTTGCCTTAAGGGCGATGTTCAGGTCCTTCAGATTGAACTGCATGGTCTTCATGCTACCGATGAGTACCGAGTCGATTCGGGCGCTGAAGGATTGCTCCGGCCGAACCAGTCCAGCTTGCAAGGACATACCCTGCAAGCTGAACTTGTCCATATTCCCATTGAACACAGGCAGATTCAGCGCGGCATTAGCCTTGCCGAACGCACCGTCGAAGCTGGCGTTGAATTGCAGATTTTCTCCAGAAAAGTCCTCTCGTTTCAGACTGACAGTCGGGACAGTAAGGTGCGCCTCAAACGGCTCTCCAGCCTTTTTACCACTTGCATTGAATACCAATAGTTTTAGCTCGTATTGATGGGCCTGCAAGTCGGCGCTTGCGTCACCGGCCAGTTTCAGCATAAGCCCGGAGATATCTAACACCCGACCTTCAGCATTGAGCTCCATACCTTTGAGGCTGTAACGATTGCTCTCCAGATCAAAACTGAAGGTTGTCGCCATATGCAAAGTGACATCCGTTTTGGGTTGCGCTGTCTGGATATGTGCAGAAAACGCAATGGGGGTTGGCAAGGCATTGGTCAGTCGGCCAGTCTTGAGGTTGAGTTGGGTGATACTGACTTTATTACCGGTCGCCCGATCCTCGAATTGCAGTTCACAATTTTCGATAGCCACACTGGCCACATCGAACGCAACCGCTGTCGATTGCCGTTCCGGCGGAGGAATACGCTCCACTTGCTGTTTGGACGTCAAGAGGTCATCCAGATTGGTCTTGCCACTCTCGTACTTAGTGACGTTGACCTTGACTCCATTGACTTTAACCTGATTCACCACCATTTGCTTTTTCAACAGCGGCCATACGGCGAGGGATACGCTTGCATCAGCAACCGATGCAAACACTTGTTCGCTCTGAAATTCTGAAAGCGAGACTTTACCCAGACGCGCGCCAATGCTGGGGAAGAACATAAGCTGGATATCGCCATCCAACTTCAAAGTGCGGTGGGCACTATCCTGCACTGCCTGGATGATCTGTGGTTTGTAGGCATTGGGATCGAAGGTAAGTGCTACATAGGCGAGAACCGTAGAGACGGTGGCCACGATGCCGAACAGCGACCACAGCGCGTACTTCAGGAATGTCTTCATATCTCCACCTTGCCTCGAACAAGGCTGTGATTATAGCGGAGCTGCAAAGAAAAACCCTCACCGCCGTAAGCGTCCAGCCGCCCCACCTATTCAGTTCAGCCGATTTGTGCTGATGATTT
>WOZO01000026.1 GCA_011620315.1 Sideroxydans sp.
CGACCACGGCGCACTTCCCCAACGGCCTGCAGACCCCAGCGAGCGAAAGTCAGCTTGACCAATATGCGCAGGTCCTTACCCAGGAGCTGCGCCGATATCGTAACGTCCAGGGTGGTAGCGGACGGCTGACCGTGCAGGTCGCGCCCTGGAGGCGCGAAGCGCCCTACGGCGTGGTGATGGCAACCGCCGGCGACGGCTCAACGCCCTCGCCACGCATGCAAGAGCGGGCCGTGCGGCAGGTGATGGCCACCCTCGATCGCCATGCGCTGCTTTCAGCCACGACCGGCGGCATCACGCAGGCAGCCGACCTGGTGATACGAAGCGGGAATACCCTTATTTTTGCGAAACCTCTCATGCAGCGTCTCTGGCTGACATCGGCGGCCATGACCGACGCCCTACGCCTGGTGCGCCACGTCACACGGATGGTGTCATGAGCAAATCTGCCGACCCATGGAAGAGTCTGCTTCCCAAGGCAAGCGCCGAAAACGTGCTGGCCTATGTGGTACGCACCTTCGACGAGTTGCGCTCGGAAAACCCGCGGAAGTACCACTTCGGCATGGGTGAGGTGCCACTCAGCGAACGGCTGGGCGTGCGCCTGCAGAACTCCCAGTCCGAGTGTCCCGTCGTCGGCCATTGGCATTACGAAGACCGCACAAATGTCGCCGACGAAAGCGATCCCCGACGCATCGACCTGACGTTCCGCACCGTTCGAGACAACGCCCATGCCGTCTCGATGATTTTTGAATGCAAGAAGATTGCGGCAACGGGAAGCATGGCCAAAAAGCATGAGAAGGCATATCTCGCCGAAGGCGTCGACCGCTTCGCCACTGGCAGCTACGCACCCAACGAACCGCATGGCTTCATGCTGGGATTTGCCGAGGGTGCAAAGGCTCCCTATGTGGCGCGATTGAAAAAACTGTTCACTGAGGCCGGAAAGGCCGGCGCTCACGGGTGGGACGGCTCCGGTGGGAACGCCTTCGCGGCGCCACCGACACACTTTGCTAAGCATGCGTCGGTCTCGACACGGCACAGGCGCGGTGCAAAATCACCGCCTGCCGGCGCAATCATCACCGTTTACCACGTGCCGCTGATGCTGACCGCTTTTCCGTAAGTATCCCTGCCTGTGGATGATCCTCTTCTTCGCCAGGCGGGGCGAAGGCTATTCGTTTGCTGCGTCGCCGTCGCGTAGATCTACCGGCTCCTGGCGTTGACCAGAGGGTCAACGCCGCGACAGATACCCTCAACTACACCGCCTGCCTTCAGCAGGGCATGCAACCCCTGTATTAGCTCGTAGCTTCCAGCCGCGTATCCACGCTGCCTCTCCTTAGCGACGAGCTGCTCAAATAACCCAGACCGGATTTGAACCAATGAACCAGACCGGTTGACCTGAGTTCCCTCCCCTGGATTTTCAGCGTCTACTTTACATGCCGGGAGATCGAATGAGACGTAGGAGCGACAGGTCAACGGGCGCACGGGATATGCGTCGCAAGTACCATGCTGAGATAACAAGGGGCAGCGGATGCGCACTCTATCCCGCTCCGCCATACTCTTCCCCTTTGCCTTTGTGTACGCGTCCTGAACCCTCCCTTTGATAGCTTCGGCAGTTTGCGTTGGTAGGCCGGAGATAAAGCCTTCGATCAACAATAACTCCGAGGAAGTTGCGCTCACATAGAGATTGCAACAGTGGAAGCAGCCGGCTTTACACGCAATTTTTCTTCTTTGCCCTTGAATTGTTGTCGCGTTCCCCAGCGCAGCGGATTTTTCATCGAAATATTGATGGGCGCTATCTGCCAATCGAATCGCGTCATGATGTCTATCGTCTCTATACCTAGCGCCCCACGCCCCCGTAGCGGTTTTTAATCCAAGAAACTTTCGCCGTCTATCTGCAAACGTAGAGGCCAGACTCGCACAAAGCCTTCTTATCAGTGCAATCACATGGCTTCCCCTCGTGGCGTTCATGGTTAGGGCATTCATTCGATCTGCCGATCCTGGAATATCGGCCGAATCGAATAACTCTGAAGTGGGTGATGACCACAAGAGACTGGATCTACGTAATGGATAGCTCGAAAAACCTTCCCTGATCGCGTAACTTTCCCGCAACGCTACCGTTGCCGGAGATGCCCAAAAGCGAGTGCGCTGCGCTATCTGTCGGCACCCGATCAGAACCTCTCGCAGCGAGAGCGCATCCTTGTACTGGCTCGCCGGCACGACGTTAAGGGGACACGATGTTTCCCTGCTCGTCGCGGATACCGCAGTAGGCGACACCAAGCGGCTGGAAGCCAAGCTTCTTGGTTTCTTCCTCGCCGTAATCGATGTGCTCGTGGTGATGCCCGTGATAGGCCATGCGCGCACCAAGGCTGACCGCCAGATCATCAATCGCGTGGAAGCCATGGGGGTGACAGCTTGGAGCTTCATGGGTGATCAGCACGTCCGCCTTCTCCCGCAAGAGGGCGTTGTAGTCGTTCGGGAAAATGCTGCTGCGGTGCTTGCGCGGCAATCCATTGCGCCAGCGATTTCCCTTGCCGCAATGAGCGAGAAATTCCTCCGCCGACGCGTAGCGTGGTGGGCTAGGTGGACCCCAGACATTCCCTCGGAAGATCCCGCCCAGCCCGGCGATGCGAGCACCGGCGACCTCGACTACTCGGCCATGCAAGTTGCGATCAGCCAAAGCCGAGCTGAAAAGGTGATCATAGTCGGCATCGCTGTCGGTATCGTGGTTGCCGTGGATCCACCAGACCTCCGTGAGATCAATGATCGGCCGCAAGGCCACCTCAAACGGCTCCTGCGGCTGCACGTCGCCTAGCAACACGATGGCCGCAGGCCGATGGGCATGCACCGCTTCGATGATATGTTCGAGGTGACCGTGGGGATCACCGCAGAAGAAGATCCGGTTCACGATTGCTGGCTCAACCAGGCGCCGCGCAAGGCCAGGGCGTCTACGCCGGCATGGTGTCGCCGCGGTTGATGTTCCGGGTGATCTCGCCACCACCGTTCGCGGGCAGCATCCAGTTCGAGGTGTTGCCACCGGATGCCCGATAGCTCCGGGTCTTCGGGTTCCGGTTCGTCCATGCCATCGAGTACGAACTGACACAGCGCGCGATCGTGCGGCGAGTCGTAGATGATCGACGGGCTCGGGATCGCCGCGAGGAGCGTCCGAAGGCGACAGGTGAGGAGGGCATCGGGCATGGCCGCCTCCCCGCGCTCTAGTAGCGGGTATACGGCGACGCGCACAAACGGTATCGGGTCGGCAGGTAGAGGGTCACGCTCGGCGTGGAACGCATAGCGTAGGTCGGCCGACACCAGGCCAATCGACACCAGCTGGCTGGTCAGCACGTCCGCCCATTCACAGTCGAGGAAGAGGTCAGTCACGTTGTCGGTTCCGGCCAGTTGGCCAGTCTGGCCAATCGTTCCGCTAGTTCTGCCCGCGTCGCCAGGCAAGCCAAACCCTATAGTGGATCACACGGCACCACCCTCGCCATTTCCTCCTCTGGCCAGCCCTCCAGATCATCATCGAGCGCCAGCCACTGCGATGGCGAACGGCGCTGGACATCCCGGAGAATCTGCCGGTAGCGCGTGGCCTCGCGCCACCACTCCAACTCCATTGAATCACGACCATAGTGGCTGTGCCATGTTGATCCGATCACGCGTTCCCGCAGATCAAGCGGAAGGCGACGACGCACCCAGGCGAAGCTTTTCATCCGAACCCAACTGGTCGATAGGACAATGCGAAGGTCTGGGTAAGGACTCAGGATATCTGCCAAGGTCGGTGCGTGCTCCAGCAGCTGACCAGCCCCGCGCAAGTAAACACGCCCCTTGGCATCCTGGAATGCCTCATCCGGATGTAGCACGCCATCAAAGTCAAGATAAAGGATGGACATTGATGCCAATCGCACTGGCAACTCAGGCTTCTTCTGGCCAAGCAAACCGGGTGGAGCAACGAAGGGGGCCTAAGCGGCCTCTCTCGTTCCTTGAATGGATTGCGGTCGGTGAAGTCAGCCCCAAACCAAATTCAGGTTGGTGTCTAAATGACGCCATGGCCCAAGCATCCTCGATGGCTGGGAAGTGTCGCGTAATAATCAGGGCTCGCCCCCTTACAGTGAGTGGCAAGCCGCCATCCTGGGCAAGCTCAATCAGGAAGCCGCCTACCCATAGTAGTGATCTGGTTCTTTCATCTGGCATGGTCATGGCCGATCCCCGCAGAAGCCGTGCTGACATAGCTTCTCTTGAGATTGTCGCACGAGTTGCGACTAAGCATCCTTCCAAACAAATCAATCGGCTATTTTGAAATCCACGATCTCTCGGCTTTTAGTAGAAGAGAGCACTAATGGGTAACAAATGGCCGTATCGCGAAAATTCATTTTTGTGGATTTGTTGATGTGCGTTGCCAAAGACATTGAACGACAGAAAATGAACTAAGTTAATATTCCTAATCACTTGCGTTGATCTTGGAGAAATGATTTATTCCACCTCGACTCGATGAATGCGGAAGTCCTGAAATGACTTTTGACTCGAAGGAATGTGCAGTTCTTCGCCGCGAATTGGCTGACGAGTTTGGGCCATATGTCCCGCTGCGAAAGATCTGGCGCCAATTGTCGTATCCAAGTGCTGAGGCGGCCAGAAAAGCGGCTTCGCATGGACTCGTGCCGGTGCCCTGCTTCCAGCTTCCAGGACGCAGAGGCTGGTTTTTGCGCAGTTCCGATGTGGCCGAGTGGATCAGTGCGGCGTACCGATCGGTTCCGGCATCGAGAGAAATTAGGCACGCGCCGAACACGTGACCGCAGTCTTGGTGGCCTGAGTCGCCTACGACGGAGGTAGTCCCTATCGACTGAATATTGATCGTAAAGAGACCTTACGAGGCCCAGAACGGCAAAAGCCCGAAGTGCGTCAACACTTCGGGCCTATGTCATCTCTGCAGATGTTGTCGGTTTGTGACCTGACAGCTTGATCCTCGCATATTCCCGTGCGGCCCGCAATGGTCGTGCGACGGATAGATGCAGCCGGGATCCTTCAGAGCGTGGCCTCAGTTCCGCCGCTCAGCGGCAATCACTGAGGAGTACGTCAATGTTATCCAGTTATCCCCAAGCGCAATCTCTGCGAGAGCGTCTTGCCGCCGATGACTCCGTCCCTGCGGCGCCGATCAATCGTATCGAGCATGGTCGCCGGGTGATCCCCTTGTCCCGTGGCCACCATGTGCGTGGTTGGCATCCGGTGCGGCCTGATCACGGTGCCGTGCCGTTTGAAAGCAAATTGGAATGCCGCGTGCTCACGGCGCTTGTGGCGTTCGCGGAATTCACGAGTGTTCAAAGCCAGCCTGTGACGGTGTTCTACGAGCACGACGGACGGAGAGTGCGTTACACGCCGGACTTCCGGGCGTCGTTTTCTTCGATCCCGCTCGAATTGGCCGCCTTCGGCTTCGCTCGGGAGACCCTCATCGAGGTCAAGCCGTTGTGGCGGGCTCTCCGACTCGAAACGAAATTGCGTCAGCAGTTCGCTGTGCTGCGCGCGGCGATGGCCTGTCCGATTGTGCTGGTTACCGAGTGCGATCTCCCGCGCATGCGTCAGGAGATCCGCCATGGCTACTGACATCAAGGTAGGTCAAGCCGCTCTATACAAGAGTGTGCTGGTGAAGGTCGCTGAACTGGTGGGGCACGATCAAGCCGTGATCGCCATGGGCGACGATCATCATCTCCATCAGGTACGCCGCAGCGAATTGCTTCCCATCCTCTCGCCGTCCGCAATTTTGGGGGATACGGGCCTTGCGCAAATTTCCATCGATGCGTGGGCGATAGCCAAACAGCGTGCCACCGCCATCTGCACGGTAATGGGGCTCAAAACTGGGCGGTCCACCGAGGCCTGTCGACAGGCGGCTGCGTTGGGTATCACGGTGCGTCAGTTCTGGCGCTTGCTGCGTAGTTACGCGGAACATCAATCTGTCAGTGGCTTGCTACCTCAAGTGATCGGGCGCAGGCGCGGCACCCGGATGCTCGATC
>WOZO01000084.1 GCA_011620315.1 Sideroxydans sp.
GCGTATTTCCTGGCCGTGAAAAACGGTTTTGCGGGTGGCGCGATGGAATACTGGATCGCGGCTGAAGCCCAGATCGAAGTGCTGCTGTCCGGGAAATAATCCTTCAGGCTTGCGGCAAAGTGTTGCCGCATTCGACGACATAACGCACATACGGCAGGGAGATATTCTCTGCCGTAATGACGCCCAGCAACTGGTTGGCACGGGTGGGTTCGAGCACGAATTCCACCTGTATCGGCAGATCCGCTCCCAATTCAAAGAAGGTATCTTCGTGCAGGCGTCCGTGTTTGCCGAAACCCGCGACTGCGCGGAACACCGAGCCGCCCGGCGCGCCCAGTGCGCGCGCCGTCTCCAGCAGCCACTCGGACATCACCTTGCCCTGGTGCAGTTGCTTCTCGGTCAGGTAGAACTTGAGATAGACATTGCTTTGCATATCACGCTCCCGCATTGAACCATTTGAAAGTCTGTATCCCCAGCACCGTCATCAGCAGCGAACCGCCCAGATGCGCCGCGACGATGCCGGACGCCCAGGCGTATTGCCCGCGCATCAGCAGGACGACCGTCTCCGCCGAGAATGTCGAGAAGGTGGTGAGGCCGCCGAGGAAACCAGTGATGATGAACAAGCGCCATTCCAGTGACAGACCGGGATGCTGCATGAAGAAGGCGATGGAAATACCGACCAGGTAGCCGCCGACCAGATTGGCGGCGAGTGTGCCCGGCGGCAGTTCGGCCATGCTCGGATTAAGCCAGATGCCCAGCCCCCAGCGCAGCCAGGCCCCGCATGCAGCACCCAGTCCGACGGCGAGGAAGGCATTGAGCGTCATCATCCCGCGTCAGGCAGTACCGCCGACGGTCAGTCCGTCGATGCGCACGGTCGGTTGTCCAACTCCGACTGGCACACTCTGCCCTTCTTTGCCGCAAGTGCCGACGCCGCTATCGAGCGCCATGTCGTTGCCGATCATGCTGATGCGCGTCAGCGCATCCGGGCCGTTGCCGATCAATGTCGCGCCCTTCACCGGATAGGTGACTTTGCCGTCCTCGATCATGTAGGCCTCGGTGGTGGAGAACACGAACTTGCCGCTGGTGATGTCGACCTGACCGCCGCCGAAGTTGGCGGCATACAGTCCGTGCTTGACCGAGGCGATGATCTCTTGCGGCGTCTTGTCACCGTTCATCATCATGGTGTTGGTCATGCGCGGAATGGGCAGATGCGCGAACGATTCGCGGCGCGCGTTGCCGGTGACCGGCACCTTCATCAGGCGCGCGTTCATGCTGTCTTGCAGATAACCGCGCAGGATGCCATCCTCGATCAGCACGGTGCGCTGCGTGAGGTTTCCCTCGTCGTCGATGTTGAGCGAACCGCGTCTGCCCTGGATGGTGCCGTCGTCCACCACAGTGACGCCTTTGGCCGCCACGCGCTTGCCGACGCGACCGGAGAAGGCCGAACTGCCCTTGCGGTTGAAGTCGCCTTCCAGTCCGTGTCCCACCGCTTCATGCAGCAGGATGCCGGGCCAGCCGTTGCCGAGTACCACGGTCATATTGCCCGCCGGTGCGGGACGCGCATCGAGGTTGGTCACTGCCTGATGCACGGCTTCTTTTGCATAGCGTTGCAGTAACGCTTCATCAAAATAGTCGTAGCCGCAACGTCCGCCGCCGCCCGCCGAACCCTGTTCGCGTTTGCCGTTGCCTTCGACGATAACTTGCAGCGAGAGGCGCACCAGCGGGCGGATGTCGGCACTCATCAAACCGTCGTTGCGCGCCACCAGCACCACGTCATATTCACCGGCCAGATTGGCCATCACCTGCGTCACACGCGGATCGAGTGCGCGCGCGATGCGTTCCAGTCTTTCCAGCAATGCCACCTTGTCGTCGGCGCGCAGCGAGGCGATGGGGTCTTGCGGCAGATAGAGTTCGTGCGCTTTGCTGCGACGCAACATTGGAGCAGTTTGATTTCCGCCTTGACGGCCGATGGCACGTGTCGCGACCGCGGCTTGTTGCAATGCATCGAGCGTGATGTCGTCTGAATAGGCGAAGGCAGTCTTGTCGCCGCTGACGGCGCGCACGCCCACGCCCTGGTCGATGTTAAAGCTGCCGGATTTGACAATACCCTCTTCCAGCGACCAGCTCTCGGCGCGGCTGTACTGGAAATACAGGTCGGCATAGTCGACCTTGTGCGTCAGCATGCTGCCGAACACCTGCTGCAGTTGGGCTGCTTTCAGGCCGTGGGCATCGAGCAGTGTCTGTTCGGCGATATTGAGGGTGCTGGCGCTCATGACTTGTCGCAGCAGGTGCAGCTGATGGTGCGATGGGTCAAGGCGGGCAGACTGCTGCGCAGACTCTTCTGGTAAGTGGTGTTCACATCGGCGATGACCACGCCGGAACCGCGCTGCAACTCGTCCATGATGCGCCCCCATGGGTCGACGATCATGCTGTGGCCGTGCGTCTCGCGACCGCTCACGTGGTAACCGCCCTGCGCGGCGGCAACGACGTAGGCCAAGTTCTCGATGGCGCGCGCGCGCACCAGCGGCTCCCAGTGCACCTTGCCGGTGGTGGCGGTGAAGGCGGAGGGCAGCACGATGATGTCGACATCCTTCATGGCGCGGAACAGTTCGGGGAAGCGCAGGTCGTAACAGATGGCCAGGCCGATGCGACCGAACGGGCTGTCGACCACCACGACTTTGTCGCCGGCTTCGATGGTCTGCGCTTCGTTGTAGCTTTCGTTGCCCAGCGTCAGGTTGAACAGATGGATCTTGTCGTAGCGCGACACCGGCGCACCGGTCTCGTCGAACACCAGCAGGCTGTTGCGCACTTTGTTGGGCGAGTTCGAAACCAGCGGCAAGGAACCCAGCAGCCAGACCTTGTGCTTGCGTGCGGTCTCGCTCATGAACTGCTGGATCGGGCCTTGACCCGGTTGTTCGCATACTTTGACCTTGTCTTGTTCGTCCATGCCCATGATGGCGAAGAACTCCGGCAGGACGATCAGCTTCGCCCCCTGTCCGGCCGCATCCGCCACCAGTCGCCGCGCTTCGCTCAGATTGCCTTCCACATTGGGGCCGGAAGCCATCTGGATGGCGGCGACCTTGAATGCGCTCTGCTGCGCGGCGATACGGGCTTGGGTTGAATCAAGAGAGCTCATGTTGTCAGTGCTTTCAGGTTGTATACGTTGAGAGAATCAATTCTTATTATCCGTGTCGTCCCGCGAACGGGATGCGCCGATCCGTTCCACCTTCGGATCGGCCCAACTGCCGCTGACATTGTAGTCAAACGACACCAGCTTATCGAGCGGATCGCGCAGGAGTTTGTTTGTAAGCAACACGCCGACGCCGATGGCCGGCCCGGCGGCAAAAGACAGCAGCGACACGTTGTCGCCGATGGCCGGCAGCACCCGCACCTTGAGGTCCTGCGTCTCGCGCGCCAGATCGACCTCTCCTTGCAGGGTGACTTTGGCGGCCGAGCCGGTCATCACGAAGTCATCGGTGGAGAGCAGTCCGTTCCGGATCAGCGCTTCGCCCTTGATGCTGCTGAACTCGAAGCCGGGTGTGAACACGTCGGTGAAATCGAGCGAGATACGCTTGGGTATGGATTGCAGACTGAGCACGCCCAGCAGTTTGGCCGCCCCGGGATCGACCTGCAGGAAGCGGCCCTTGCCGGTGGTCAATTGCAGACTGCCGTTCAGGCTGGGGAAATCGAATGCATCGGGTGACCCGTGCCAGCGCAGTTCGCTCACCAGCAGACCGCCACCGCCGCTCAGACTTTCCGGATACCCGGAGCGCGCCAGGATGCGACCGGCATCCGTGATCTCGATGCGCGCACTAAGCTCGGTCTCTCCCTGCACGGGACGCCAGCGGCCGCCGACATTCACCACGCCGTCCGGGTTGGTCAGGCGCATCCTTTTCAGGACGGCATCGCCTGCATCGTCATCCAGCAACATCTCCAGTTTGCCCAGCTGCCTGCCCTTCCATGACAGTTGATCGACGACCAGATCGATCTCCGGCATGGAGATCGCTTCCGCGACAGCGGGCGGCGCATCATGCTGAGGCGTTGCCACCTCCACATCCGCCGCCTCGCCCAACACGAGATGTTTCAGGCGCACATACAACCTGCCTTCATCCTGCGGTTGCCAAATCAGATCGCCGCTCACTTCGCGCGCATTCACGCGCGTGCTGATCAGCCCGTTGCGTCCGCTGCCGCGTATGCGCAGATCATGCAGTGCATTGCCGTAGCCCTGCACCGTGTCGATGTTCACGTCTATACCGGCGATATTGGGCAATACACCTTCGCTGTCGGGCAATGCCGGCCAGCCGCTCCATCCCTGCACGGCGAAATACGGCAACTGCCCGCTGATCCAGATGCCGTCTTTGAGCGGCGCATCCGGCACTTTACCCAGCGTGATGTTGCCGCGCTTGATGTCCCAGTAGCCGGCTTCGCCCCTGGTTCTGAGCAGTTCGACGTTGAAGACATCGCCGTAACGGAATCTCAGCCGATTGTTGCGCGCGTCGACACCTTCCAACTCGAATTTCAGGGGCCGGATCTGCGCCGGCGTCTTGTCGAAAGGTTGCGGCAGGTTGGAGCTCAATCCCTGCAGATCGGAACTGATACTTACATCGGCCAGCTTGTCCTTGACGCTGATATCGGCCTGCCAGCCGGTCTTGCCGTGCAGTCGCCACAGCAGGGGATAGCCGTAGGTGTCGTGTAGACTATCGGCATCCAGCGTCCCGTCCGCATGCACGAACAGCATGTCGCCATCGTTACGCAATGAGACACGCGCCGGCCCGCCCAGTATCTGTGCGTTCACACCTTCGGCTTTGATACTCTGTTCGGTGAAAGTCAGCGTGCCGCTCGCCATACGTAACAGCGGCACATTCCCGCCCAAACCGATCTCGTTGCCGTCGACGCGATAGCTGCCGTTTACACGCGTACCGCCGTCACCGTTGAGCGGGATATCCAGGTGCAGTTTCAGCAGGCCGCGACCCGTGGCGTGGAAATCGTCGGTGTATCCGCTCAGGTAGCCGCGCACCGGACTGTTGCGGATATAGTCGAGCGCATGTTCGGTGAGATCGGCGGCCTCGCCGTCGACTTCCATCACCAGCGATTTCGACAGGGTATCGGGCAAAGCGACCCGCACGTTCTGCAGGGTGGCCCCTGCGGTTTCGGCCTTGGTCGCCTTCACCTCCAACAAGCGCCCCTGAATCAGCAGATTGGCCCTGGCTTTTTCAATGCGCGGCCAGCCGGGCACGAATTCGATGGCGACATCTTTTGCTTGGGCAGTCAAACGGAACAATCCGTGTTTGCTATCCGCAAAGGGAAAGTCTCTCAGATCTCCGCGCACGTGCATCCGGAACGTGTCGGCGATGCCGCCCTGCAATCCCGTCTGCAACCAGCGATAGGTCTTGTCATTGAAGGTATGTATCGGAATGTAGCGTGCGGCGTTCTTCACCTCGACGCGGGTCAGGCTGACCGTCAGGTCGGCGATGCCGGGGCCGTCGTTGATCTGGTAACTGCCGTACACGGTGCCTTGCGCATCCGCATTGGATACCAGCACCTTGTTCAGCTTGAGATCCCAGCCATGCTGGCTGTTGCGCTGCCAGTCGAGCTGGCCGTAGAGTCGGTCGAATGTGAGCGGCTCGGACAGGAAGCCGGGTGCCTGCATCCGTAATTTGCGACTGTCGATGCTCAGCATCCCGTCGCTGTCGTTACCGTCCACCGTGCCGCTCAAGCCGGAAACGCCCGGCATGTCCCCGACCTGCCGCAGGCCGAGCCGTTCGAACCCGGCATGCACCTGATAGCGCTGCAATTTTTCGAGGTCGCCCTGCCAGCCCAGACGCAGGTCGCGTATCTTCCCCTGCGGGGAAAATTCAGCGAGCTTGCTTTTGATGTCTTCCGCTACCGGCAGGTAAACCAGCAGACGGTTGATATCGGACAGTTCCAGTGCATTCACCTTTATCTCGCCGGAGGCGGAACGGTATCCGCTCTTGGCTGACAGGTTGAGCAGGAAGTCGGTCGGCGGCAAGGCAAAACCGTCGTAAGTGCGCAACGATAATTTTTCGCTGGACACTTCGAATCCGGTATCCGACTGCTGCCAGCCCATACGGCCCTGCATGCGCTGCAGCAACAGTTCCGGCAGGTCTTCCGCCAGCCGCGCGTTGACCGCACGCAGATCGATATCGGCATCCAGCTTCACCGGCACGCCCCGGGACATGCCAAGCCAGAAGCGCACGCCACCGCTCCCTTTCCTTATGGCTGCGGGCAGGTCGAACCAGGTACGCCATGCGCCCACATCCGTGTGATCCATTCTGGCGTACACCTCGCCCTCCCAGCTCCCCGCATCGGCAAAGCTATCGCCGCGCAGATCCGCGCGCAGATCGATGGGCGTAGCCAATGCGGCCGGCGGGGTGGCATTCAATGCCAGCCTATGCCGTCCGCGGGTATTCTGGATGATAAGATCGAAATTCTCGAATGCGACTGGCGGCGCGTTACGCATCTCGTCCTGCCAGATGATGCGACCGTTGCGCACCACGATGAGCGATTGATGCAGCAACCAGTCCAGGCTTTTGGCATCCGAACTCAGTCCGCCCTGCCCGCCGGATGAGATACCGGCCACGAAACGGTTCCCCTGCGCATCGCGTCTCACCAGCAGTTGCGGACTTTCCAGCTCAAGACTCTGGAAGCGCAGCTCGCCGAAGAAGAAAGAGGTCCAAGCCACCACGTTCCTCAGCAGCGGGAACTGCAGGGCAGTGGCACCCTGCTCGTCCAGCACGCGCACATCCGACATCAGCAGCCGCGGACGGAATCCGTACCAGTCCGCTTCGATATGGCCGATGGAAACATGCCGGCCGATCACGGAACTGGCGGCAATCTCGATGACGGAGTGGTAACGTTCGATGCCCGGCAACATCCAATAGCGCAGCGTAAGCAAGCCGCCCGCACCGAGCAATACGACAAACAAAAAAAACAGGCGTGAAAGTCGCCATGTGCTGATCGCGGTAAAACGGAGCGCGAGTTTCAGCATCGCGCGGCGGCGCGCCTGATTTCGCGACGAGATGAAAAGCTGTGTAGCATGAAGACTATAATGGGATGCAGGATGTACGCCGCGTATTTTAACTGAAACCAGCCATGAAAAATCCAGAACCTAGCAACGATTTCGATCAACTCGCCAAACATGCCGCCCAGTGCAGCCGCTACTTTTCCAGATTGCTGGAAGCGGAACCGGTTTGGCTGGAGATCCTGCGCGGCGACCATCGCTCTGCCGCCGATGCGGATCTGATCCGCCGCTGGCTGGACGAGTTGCCCGCCGCCGACGAGGCGCAACTGTCGCGCGCCCTGCGCATGCTGCGCAAGCGCGTGATGCTGCATCTGATCCTGCGCGATCTGGGCGGACTGTGCGACCTGCAAGAAGTGATGACCGCCATGACCGCTCTGGCGGAACTGTCCGTGCAGCGCGCACAGGCCATGATGATGGAAACCTTGAGCGCACAGTTCGGTCAGCCCATCGGTGCCGACAGCGGCGCAGCACAACAGATGCTGGTGATCGGCATGGGCAAGCTGGGCGGCGGCGAACTGAACGTCTCCTCCGACATCGACCTCATCTTTGTCTACCCGGAAGAAGGCGAGACGAACGGCGCACGCAGTCTTTCCAACCACGAGTTCTTCAGCCGGCTGGGGCGCAAGGTGATCGCACTGGTGAACGACCTCACCGCCGACGGTTATGTGTTCCGCGTCGACATGCGTCTGCGCCCCTACGGCGACAGCGGCCCGCTGGCGATGAGCTTCACCGCGCTGGAAGAATATCTGGTGGCACAGGGACGGGAGTGGGAGCGCTATGCCTGGATCAAGGCGCGCGTCATCTCGCCCCTCGGCGACGCACGCATCGCCGAACTGGAACAACTGGCGCAGCCTTTCGTGTTCCGCAAATATCTGGATTTCGGCGCATTCGATTCCATGCGCAAACTGCATGTGCAGATTCGCGCCGAAGTCGTGCGCCGCGACCGGCAGGACAACATCAAACTCGGCGCGGGCGGCATCCGCGAGATCGAATTCATCGCCCAGGTTTTCCAGCTGATACGCGGCGGACGCGATGCACGGCTGCGCATCAAACCGACACGAAAAGTCCTGCAACTGCTGGCACAGGAAGGCGAACTGCAAGCAGACGTGGTGCAAAAGCTGGACGAGAGTTATGTCTTCCTGCGCAATCTGGAACACCGTTTGCAATATCTGGACGACCAGCAGACGCAGATGTTGCCGGAGGGCGAGGAGCAACGGGCCATCATCGCGCGCGCCATGGGTTATGCAGACTATGCCGCGCTATTGGCGGAATTAGACCCGCTGCGCGAGTTCGTCAGCACACAATTCGAAGCGGTCTTCGGCAGCAAACAGGGAGAACACGACGACAGCCTTTGGCATGAGAACGGTGATCGCGATGCATTGGCGGCACAACTCACCGCTGCGGGATATGCCGAGGCGAGCGAACTCGCCGGCATCCTGATGCAGATGCGCGCCAGCGGTCGTTATCGCCAGCTACCCGATATAAGCCGGCAGCGTATGGACAGCCTGGTGCCGCGCTTCATCAAGTTGTGCGCGACCGAATCACATGCCGACGCCGCGCTGCGTCGCGCGCTCACTCTGCTGGAAGCCATCGCCCGCCGCGCCGCCTATCTGGCATTCCTCGCCGAATATCCACAAGCCCTGCCCCGGTTGATGCGCATCCTGGGTGCCAGCGCATGGGCCGGCGACTATCTGGCGCAGCATCCCATCCTGCTGGATGAATTGCTGGACACGCGCGAACTGTATGTGGCACCGGATTGGCAAGCACTGGACGCGCAGTTGCTGGAACAACTCGATGCCCATCACGGCGACACCGAACACGAGATGGATGTGCTGCGGCAGTTCAGGCAGGTGCAGACCTTCCACCTGCTGGCGATGGATCTGCAGGGTGTGTTGCCGCTGGAAAAACTGAGCGACCACCTGAGCGACCTGGCCGACATGATCCTGCGTCATGTATTGCGCCTGTGCTGGCGTGATGCGCGCAAAAAGCACATCGAACAGCCGAAGTTCGCCGTGATCGCGTACGGCAAACTGGGCGGCAAGGAACTGGGCTATGCCTCGGACCTCGATCTGGTGTTCCTGTACGACGACGATCCCGATGCCGGCCAGATCTATGCCCGGCTGGGACAGCGCATCAACACGCTGGTCTCCAGTTACACCGCGGCGGGTCGTTTATACGAGGTGGATCTGCGCCTGCGCCCGAACGGCGACAGCGGCCTGCTGGTCAGTTCGACCGAAGCGTTCGAATCTTACCAGCGCGAGCATGCCTGGGTGTGGGAGCATCAGGCGCTGACACGGGCGCGCTTTTGCGCCGGCGATCCGGCCGTGGGTGAAAAGTTCGAGCAGATAAGAAAATCGATATTGTGCCTGCCGCGCGATACCGAAAAGCTGAAGGAAGATGTGCGCGAGATGCGCCGCAAGATGCATGAAGGGCATCCGAACACCACGGAGTTGTTCGATATCAAGCACGACAGCGGCGGCATGGTGGATATCGAATTCATGGTGCAGTTCATCGTGCTGGCGCATGCCTCCCGCTACCCGCAATTGACAAAGAACAGCGGCAATCTGGCATTGCTGCAGACAGCGGCGGAACTGCATCTAATCGAACAGGACATCAGCACCGCTCTGCAGGCGCACTACCGCGAATTGCGCAGATTGCAGCACCAGATGAGACTGAACAACCAGTCCCCGTGCCGCATCGAGCAGGGGAAGCTGGATACTTCAGCCGTGAGGTCCTTGTGGATGAAGCTATTCGGGAAGTGATCAGGCAACCGCGGGGGCACCGCCCTGCTGGGGCAATTGGTAGATGTTGTTCTTGCCGATGTCACCCGTGCCATCCACCCGCCCGGTGAGCCGATAAGAGGTCATCTCTCCTTTGCCCTTGACGTTCAGGACATTCGGCGGCTCGAACAGGTATTCGTGACGCAGACGGTTGAAGGTCAGGCGGTCGGTCAGGATATGGCCGGATTTTGCATCGTCGGTCAGGCGGCTGGCGATATTCACGGTATCGCCCCACAGATCATAGATGAAACGCTTGGTGCCGATCACACCCGCCACCACCGGACCGGTCGCGATACCGATGTGGACACCCAGATTGCGCTTGGCTGCCAGCGGATGTTTGTTGATGAACTCGATCATCTCCAAGCCCATGTTCACCACGTCGGCAGCATAGTCCGGACGCTCGCGCGTCAGGCCGCCCACCACCATGTAGGCGTCGCCGATGGTCTTAATCTTCTCCAGGCCGTACTTCTCCGACAGATCGTCGAAACCGGAGAATACGGTATTGAGCAATCCGACCATCTGCTCCGGAGACATCTGCTCGGTGAGCTGGGTGAAGTTGACCAGATCGGCAAACATCACCGTCACGTCCGCATAGCCGTCCGCAATCAGCCCCTCGTTGCGCTTGAGCCGTTCGGCGATAGATGACGGCAGCACATTGAACAGCACGCGCTCCGATTTTTTCTGCTCTTCCGCCAGCAAAGCATGCTGCTCATCCAGCTGATGCTTGATCTTCTCGGTCTCGATCACAAAGTAGCGCACCAGAAAGTACAGGATGGCGGACATCGCGGCGAAGTTGAGCGCAAAGAAGAAGCCGATGGTATTGAGCGGGATCCCGGTCGTGCTGCCGGTGCCCAGATAGAAATCGAAGAAACCGGACACGCCGGTCAGCACCATATAAGCCACGAACCAGGGCACGGATTCCTTCCAGTTGGATACCACCAGTGCGCCGATGGGGGCCAACAATGCCCACAAGGCCACGCCGCTGGAAGTGATGGAACTGCCGATGCTCCATTGCATGACGAAAGGCGCGAACAGAAACAGGCTCAACTGCACGAAACGCAACACTTCAAAGTTGCGCTTCTTCATGTAGTGGATCAGCGAACCGACGGAAATAATCTGGTAAGCCAGCGGCACGTTGCTGGAGAAGTTCAGCCCCATCATCCAGTAGATAGCCAGCCAGAACATGACCGCAAAGGTCATGAAGGATGCTGCAAAAATAAGCAGACTTTTGCGCAGCTTGTCTTCCTGCGTGTCAAGAATCTCTGGATCTACTTGTTGAGAATCGATGTGCTGCACCATGCGCCCCCGGCCATACCCGACAGAATGGGGCGATATTACCCGAAGCCCCCCGGTAACGATATGCCCCACTTGAAGGATTTGAGATGTGCACACTTTCATTATCGCCGGGAGAACTGCTAGAATCACCACCCCCGAATTCAAACCCAACGCATTCAAGGAAATCACCATGTCCATGTCCAACCGCGACGGCTTCATCTGGCACGACGGTAAGCTCGTCCCCTGGCGCGATGCCACCACCCATGTCCTGACCCATACTTTGCACTATGGAATGGGCGTATTCGAGGGCGTTCGCGCGTACAAGACAACCAAGGGCACGGCGATCTTCCGTCTGCAGGAACATACCGACCGCCTGTTCAACTCGGCGTCCATCTTCAAAATGAAGATGCCATTCGACAAGGAAACCCTGATCGAAGCGCAAAAGGAAGTGGTGCGCGCCAACAAGCTGGAGTCCTGCTACATCCGCCCCATCGTGTTCTACGGTTCGGAGGCGATGGGCATCGCGGCAACGACCCTGAGCGTGCATGTGGCCATCGCGGCATGGCCCTGGGGCGCGTACCTGGGTGAGGAAGGCATGGCCAAGGGCATCCGCGTGAAGACTTCGAGCTTCACCCGTCATCACGTAAACATCAACATGTGCCGCGCCAAGTCGGTCGGCTCTTATACCAACTCCATCCTGGCGCATCAGGAAGTGGCCAGTGACGGCTACGATGAAGCGCTGCTGCTGGACGTGGACGGCTACGTGGCCGAGGGCGCGGGCGAGAACATCTTCATCGTGAAGAAAGGCAAGCTGTACACACCCGACCTGACCTCCTGCCTGGAAGGCATCACGCGCGACTCCATCGTCACGCTGGCCAAGGACATGGGACTGGAACTGATCGAGAAGCGCATCACGCGCGACGAAGTATATTGCGCCGAGGAAGCGTTCTTCACCGGCACCGCCGCCGAAATGACGCCCATCCGCGAACTGGACACGCGTACCATCGGCAGCGGCAGCCGCGGTCCGGTGACCGCCAAGCTGCAGGTGGCATTTTTCGATATCGTTGCGGGCAAGAACGACAAATACGCCGATTGGCTGGCGCACGTATAACAAATCCCGAGGTAAGCATGTCCAACGATCAAATCTCGCAACGTTACGTAGAAGTCACCGCAGAGGCGTTGCCACTGTTCTGCCCGACGCCTTCGGTGAGCCTGTGGAGCGCCCATCCTCGGGTTGCCATTCCGGTCGAAAAACTGGGCGAAGCAGTCTGTCCGTACTGCGGCACCCACTACAAGTTCAAGGGCGAGTTGCCCCACGGTCATCACTGAGCACTTCAAGATGAACAATATCCTCGTCGTCGCGCCCAGCTGGGTGGGCGACTGTGTGCTGATGCAGCCCATGCTGCAGCGACTGACACAGGGCCACCCCGGCGAGCAGATCGACGTGCTGGCACCGCCGTGGACCGAGAAGTTGCTGCGCCAGATACCCGAAGTCGGCGAGGTCATCATCCATCCTTTCCCGCATGGCGCACTGCAGCTCGGTGCGCGGCGCGCTTTGGGCAAGCAACTGCGCAAGAACAGCTACGATCAGGCCATCGTGCTGCCCAACTCGCTCAAATCCGCACTGGTGCCATGGTTCGCCGACATCCCATTGCGCACCGGCTTCACCGGCGAGATGCGCTACGGACTGCTCAACGACGCGCGCAAGCTGGACAAGCGCAAACTGCCGCTGATGGTCGAGCGCTTCGCCGCGCTGGCTGAAGAACGCGACACAGACATCGTTCGCCCCATCCCGTCTCCCACGCTGCATGCCAGCGATGAACAGCGTCAGGCCGCGCTGGAAAAGTTGGGGCTGACGCTGGATAAACCGGTCGCCGTATTCTGCCCGGGCGCGGAATATGGCCCGGCCAAGCGCTGGCCCGCACACTACTACGCCGAATTGGCACAGAGGCTGCGCAACAAAGGTTATGCGGTGTGGCTGATCGGTTCTCCCAAGGACAAGGAAGTGGCCGACAAGATCGTGGCGCTGGGCAACGAACCCTGCCGCAATTTGTGCGGCACCACAGACCTCACCGAAGCCATCGCACTGCTTTCCTGCGCCAAGCTGGTGGTGAGCAACGATTCCGGCTTGATGCACATTGCAGCCGCGCTGGATAAGCCCATGCTGGCGATCTTCGGCTCCAGCAGCCCGCAATTCACACCGCCGCTGTCCGATCAGGCAAGGGTGCTCAAGCTCGACCTGCCGTGCAGCCCCTGCTTCAAACGTGAATGCCCGCTGGGGCATTTCAACTGCATGCTGCAACTGACCCCGCAGGAAGTGGCGCGACACCTTCCCGACAGATAAAGCATGGCCGCCGTACCCGCCGAAATATTCAAGGCGTACGACATACGCGGCATCGTCGACCGCTCACTGACCGGCGACATCGTCACCCTCATCGGTCATGCAGTCGGCTCCGAAGCCAAAACACGCCAGCAACACACCATCGCCATCGGCTATGACGGTCGCTTGTCCGGCCCGGTTTTCTCTTTGGCGCTGGCGTGCGGCATCCGGAAAAGCGGCGTCGACGTGATCGACCTCGGCTGCATCACCACCCCCATGGCCTACTTCGCCGCGTTCCAGCTCAACACCGGCTGCGCGGTGATGATCACCGGCAGCCACAATCCGCGCGAGTACAACGGCCTGAAGATCGTGCTGGACGGGGAGGCGCTGTCGGGCGCCGCGATCCAGGGTTTGCGCGCGCGCATCGACAGCGGCAAGCTGATCAACGGCGACGGCGCTTATGTCCGATATGACATCGTCCAGGAATACCTGGCGCGCATCATCGGCGACATCCGCCTGGCCCGCCCCATGAAAATCACGGCGGATTGCGGCAACGGGGTGGCTGGCGCTTTCGCCGCCAAACTCTATCGCGGTCTGGGTTGCGAGGTGAGCGAGTTGTTTTGCGACGTGGACGGCAACTTCCCCAACCATCATCCCGACCCGTCCGAGCCTGACAACCTTGCCGCTCTGATTGCCAGTCTGCGCAGCAATGACAGCGAGTTGGGGCTGGCCTTCGACGGCGATGCCGACCGGCTGGGCGTCGTCACCAAAGACGGTCGCATCATCTTTCCGGATCGTCAGTTGATGCTGTTCGCTGCGGATCTGCTCGCGCGCCAACCCGGCGCCGAGGTGATCTTCGACATCAAGTGCTCGGGAAGATTATTCCCATGGATACGCGAGCATGGCGGCACACCTTCGATGTGGAAGACCGGCCATTCGCTGATCAAAGCCCGAATGAAAGAGACCGGCGCGATGCTGGCCGCCGAGATGACCGGCCATGTGTTCTTTCAGGAACGCTGGTACGGCTTCGACGACGGTTTGTATGCCGGTGCCAGACTGCTGGAGATATTGAGCAAATTCGATGATCCGAGTGCAGTGCTGAATGCCCTGCCCGATTCGGTGAACACACCCGAGTTGCATATCCGCACCGCAGAGGGTGAGAACCATACTTTGATCGGCCGGTTGCGGAATGAAGCCCGATTCTGCGATGCGCAGGACATCATCATGATCGACGGTTTGCGCGTGGAATATGCCGACGGTTTTGGCCTGATGCGCCCTTCCAATACAACGCCGACCATCGTACTGAGATTCGAGGCAGACAACGAAGCTGCGCTCAAGCGCATCCAGGAAGATTTCAGGAAAGCGTTACTGGCTGCAGCGCCTGAACTGATGCTGCCGTTCTAAAGAGAATGCAGCTCAGGAATGTATGGTCTGCTGCAGCGCCTTGCCCATACCTTGCTCATCCAGCCAACCCAACTCGACTAGATCGCGCATCAACTGGCTGAACTCAGCCAGATTCTCCGGCTTGTGTACAAAACTGTTGGCACCGATCTGATAGGAAAGCACCACGTCCGAAGGTTCGTGGCTTTCTGAAAAAACCACGATGGGCACATGTGTCAGGCGACTGTCCATGCGCAGCGTGCGCAGCACGGCCAGTCCGAGCAGCTTGGGCAACTTGAGGTCGATCAGGATCAGGCGCGGGACGGGATGACCATGGGTGGTCTCGGCAGACAACCAGTCCAGCGCGGCGACACTGTCCGGCACCACCGCCAGATACAGTTCGCCGGAGCAACTGGCGACCGCCTGCTGCACCAGCAGGATCGCCGCTTCCTCGTTCTCCACCAGCAGGATCGTGTCCCCAGACTGCTTCAACATCACCTTCCCCGTCTCAAATGATGCCCAGCGTTGCAGCAATGACCAGCCAAACTTCGGGCAGTGGAATCACAATTTGGCTCTTGCCCAATCCGCCACGGAAGCCAGTGCCTTGGCCAGATGCTCGGGTTGCGTGCCGCCGGCCTGCGCCATATCCGGACGGCCACCGCCTTTGCCGCCAACCTGTTGCGCGACGAAATTGACCAGCTCGCCGGCTTTCACTTTGGATGTTGCATCAGCCGTCACACCCGCGATCAGACTGACCTTGCCATCTGCTTCAGTTGCCAGAACTATTACGGCAGATTTCAGCTTGTCTTTAAGTTTGTCCATGGTCTCACGCAGCGTGGTGGCATCCGCACCGTCCAGCTTGGCGGCCAGCACCTTCACGCCGTTGAACTCCTGCGCTTGCTCAACCAGTTCATCGCCCTGCGCGGAAGCCAGCTTCGATTTCAGCGCGGCCAGTTCCTTCTCCAGCGACTTCATGTTGTCGAGGATCTGCGCGATGCGTGCGGCCGCTTCCTGCGGTTGCGCCTTCACGGCATCTGCCACTTGTTGCAACTGCCATTCCTGCTGCTGCACCAGCGCCAGCGCGCCCTCGCCGGTCACCGCCTCGACGCGGCGCACACCTGCCGCCACACCGCTCTCGGCCACGATCTTGAACAGGCCGATGTCGCCGGTGCGCTTCACGTGCGTACCGCCACACAGTTCCTTGGAACTGCCGATGGTCAGCACGCGCACTTCGTCGCCGTACTTCTCGCCGAACAGCATCATCGCGCCGGTCTTCTGCGCATCCTCTATGCCCATCACACTGGCGTCGGTGGCGCTGTTGGTCAGGATCTCGGCATTGACGAGCGCCTCCACCTTGTGGATCTCGGCATCGGTCAGCGGCTGGTTCTGCACGAAGTCGAACCGTGTCTTGTCGGGGTCAACCTGCGAGCCCTTCTGCTGCACGTGCGGGCCCAGCACTTCGCGCAGGGCCTTATGCATCAGGTGCGTCACCGAGTGGTTGCGCTCGGTGCGCGCGCGCGCCTGCATATTCACCCTCGCATTGACGCCGTTGCCCACGGAAAGCTTGCCGGTCTTCACCACACCGTGGTGGCCGAATACGGCGGCCTGGATCTTCTGCGTGTCTTCCACCGCAAAGATGCCGTGTACGCTGCGCAGTTCGCCGCTGTCGCCGACCTGACCGCCGGACTCGGCATAGAACGGGGTGTCGTCCAGCACCACCACACCGATGTCGCCCTCGTTCAACTCGTTCACCGACGCGCCATCCTTGTAGAGCGCCAGGATGTTGCCCTTGTGCTCCAGCGTGTCGTAGCCGTGGAAGGTGGTGGCGGGGCCTGTGTATTCGAGATTGGCGGCCATCTTGAACTTGCCTGCCGCACGCGCCTGTTCCTTCTGGCGTGCCATGGCGGCATTGAATGCCTTGTCGTCTACCGTCATGTCGCGCTCGCGGCAGATGTCGGCGGTCAGGTCCAACGGGAAGCCGTAAGTGTCGTGCAGCTTGAAGGCGGTCTCGCCGTTGAACACCTTGTTGCCAGCCTTGTCCATTTCGGCCAGCTCAGCTTCGAGGATCGCCATGCCGTGCTCAATGGTGGCAAAGAAGCGCTCTTCTTCCAGTTTGAGCACACCCTTCACACGCACCTGTTCCGCGACCAACTCGGGATAGGAGGTGCCCATCTGCTCCACCAGATCGGGCACCATCTTGTAGAAGAACGCATCGCGCGCGCCCAACTTGTAGCCGTGGCGGATAGCGCGGCGGATGATGCGGCGCAGCACGTAGCCGCGGCCTTCGTTGCCAGGAATCACGCCGTCGGCGATGAGGAAGGAACAGGCGCGAATGTGGTCGGCCAGCACCTTCAGTGAAGGTGAATCCATGTCGCTGCAGTTGGTTTCGCGCGCCGCTGCCTTGATCAGCGCCTGGAACAGGTCGATCTCATAGTTCGCATGCACGCCCTGCAGCACGGCGGAGATGCGCTCCAGCCCCATGCCGGTATCCACCGACGGTTTGGGCAGCGGATGCATCACGCCCGCCTCGTCGCGGTTGAACTGCATGAACACGTTGTTCCAGATCTCGATGTAGCGGTCGCCGTCTTCCTCGTGGGTGCCGGGCAGGCCGCCGGGGATATGCGCGCCGTGGTCGTAGAAGATTTCGGTGCAGGGGCCGCAGGGGCCGGTGTCGCCCATCATCCAGAAGTTGTCGGAGGCGTAGCGCGCGCCCTTGTTGTCGCCAATGCGGATCACGCGCTCGGCAGGCACGCCGACTTCCTTGGTCCAGATGTCATAGGCCTCGTCGTCCTCTGCATACACGGTGACGTAGAGCTTGTCCTTGGGCAGCTTGAACACTTCGGTCAACAGCTCCCAGGCGTACTTGATCGCATCCTGCTTGAAGTAGTCGCCGAAGCTGAAGTTGCCCAGCATCTCGAAGAAGGTGTGGTGGCGCGCGGTATAGCCGACGTTTTCCAGGTCGTTGTGCTTGCCGCCGGCGCGCACGCATTTCTGCGAGGAAGTAGCGCGGGTGTACGGGCGCTTGTCGAAGCCGAGGAATACGTCCTTGAACTGGTTCATGCCCGCGTTGGTGAACAGCAGCGTCGGGTCTTCATGCGGCACCAGCGAACTGGAAGCGACCACGGCGTGGCCTTTGGAAGCAAAATAATCTAGGAATTTCTGGCGAATCTCGCTGCTTTTCATCTGGTCACCGCTGGCCGCACGTTCAATAAATACACCGCCTCACGGGCGGCATCACGGCGCGAATCATACCATTTGGCAGACAGTTAAGGCATATCCCAAGGTAGGCTGATTTACGGTTTTAGAAAGTCAGCGGACTGCTTTGGAAATTTCTTGAGCAACCATTGCAACACCTCTAATTGATCCTGAGATGTTGCCCGGCGTATCTGAATCAAGAGTTTCTGCAAATCCGGCCTTGTCAGGGTTGCATTTGAAGCACCTTCATTACACACGGAGCAAATCGCACGCAGATTGGATGGGTCATCCGTTCCGCCCATGCTTTTGTCGATGACATGACCTAAATGCAGACGGGTCTTGCGGGACGGCTCGTAAGGATGAGGCTCACCGGCAACCGCCCCGCACATTTGGCAGGTAAATCCATTCCTGTCGAGTACGAAGGCACGGGTCTCTTTAGAGATCGCACGAGCAAAAGCGGGTTGCGGCTTGGGTGTTTCAAGCAGATATTGTCCCGGTTTCAAATCACTCCGGTCATTGTGAGTCAGGATCAAATAACCCTCTTCTGTCCTCAACTCTCTGACGCGGCGAGCCCATTCTGATTGATTGTCCGCCACTGCACGCAACTCATCAGAATCCATCACCCGCCCGATGTTCGCCAAAAAGTGCGCTCTCAACTTCCTTTTGGCTCCACCTTTCGGTGACTTAACTTTCTCCATATTTATTTATGCCCTTTTCAATTTCGGCTTGGCTGCCTCATTCATCGCAGCCTTGATTCGTTCACCTACCGCATTAGCTACGGGCGGCGGAAAAGCATTGCCTATCTGCCTATATGCCGCAGTCTTCTTTCCGCTAAATTGCCAGTAATCCGGAAACCCCTGAATTCTCGCAGCCATACGTGCAGTTAAACGGGGCATACCAACAAAATCCCGCTCGGGTGCCGTATCTGCAATACCCTTACCATCCACACCAATAGACGCCCAAGCTTTTTTTGCTCTAGTCGGACCTAGGTCCGGCCCACCATGTTTTTTGCTGCCCCCAACCAAGGTTGGCGCAATATCACAAGCCCGCTCTCGCCATTGTGCTGCCCCCAACCACCCATTCTCATTCATCAGATCGAACAAAGCCTCACCCACGGTCGGAGCCGGAAATGGCGCAGATGTCGGCCAATTGAAATGCTTTGCCACATTGCTTTTCAGCGCGACAAATACTACTCGCGGGCGCAGTTGGGGTACGCCGAAATCGCTGGCATTCAATAATCGCCATTCGGCAACATAACCAAGCATCTTGAGATCGGAGATTATCTTTGCCCGGTATTCATCGAATACAGAATCCAAAAGCCCTCGCACATTCTCAAGCATCACGGCTTGCGGCTTGCATTCCGAGACCAAGCGCAATGCTTCCGGGAATAGATCGCGCTCATCATCGTTGCCTAATTGTTTGCCCGCTTTTGAAAATGGCGGACAAGGAACGCCCCCGGCAAGAAGTTCTACACCGGACCATTTCTCAGCCGAATAATGATGAAGATCACCTTCAACGACATTCCAATTGGGGCGATTGATTCTGAGCGTATTGCATGCGTGCGGATCGATCTCAACCAGGCTGGTGTGTTCAAATCCAGCAAGTTCCAGACCCAAGGCCTGCCCACCAGCGCCTGCACATATTTCGATTGACTCGAATGACATGAATTCCCTCTCTTATTGTGCCCGCGAAACCTTATCGCAAATTTGCACTCAATCTTCCGATTCCGAAAAAGTCAAAATTTTGAAAATCACATCCATGGGAAACCCGCGAGACAGCATAAAACGCACCTGCTTTGCTTTCTCTTTGGCATCCTCCGCCTGAACACCAAACTTCTTTTGCCACACATCGCGCGCGGTTTCCAGCTCGGAGGCTTTCAGCCCGGGCAGCGCCCCGGCGATCATATCTTCGCCGATACCGCGCTGGCGCAATTCGTGGGCGATACGCTGGCTGCCGAATCGGCCGCGCTTTGCCTCCACCAGTTGCGTGGCTGCGCGCGCATCGGAAAGCCAGTTGCGCTTTTCCAGTTCAT
The DNA here is from genome assembly GCA_011620315.1 of Sideroxydans sp. Lineage (GTDB taxonomy): Bacteria > Pseudomonadota > Gammaproteobacteria > Burkholderiales > Gallionellaceae > Sideroxyarcus. Next base: position 20,022 of record WOZO01000084.1, read on the forward strand.
CCAGCACGGCATCGAGATCTTCATCTTCCTGCACATGCGGCTGCAGTTTTTGCCGCAGTTCGCCCCGGCTATGCTCGCGCCGCGCCAGATACTGCATGGCGCGGACACGCAGGCTGAGTTCAGGCTTCGGCTTCTGCACCGGCGTTCAACGCATTCACGCCCAGCGATTCGCGGACGCGATTTTGGTTGCGGCCAGCCGCATGCGCGGCTTTCACATGCGCTTCGCGCATATGAGCCTCCGCCGAAATCGCATCCGAACCGGTCATCACTCTTCGCTCACAGCCGTTGATAAGGCATTGACTCCCAGAGATTCGCGGACGCGATTTTCGATCTCGATGGCAATCTGCGGATTGTTGCGCAGGAACTCGCGCGCATTGTCCTTGCCCTGTCCGATCTTCTCGCCGTTGTAGGAGTACCAGGCACCAGACTTTTCCACGATCTTCTGCTGCACCCCCAGCTCGACCACCTCGCCTTCGCGCGAGATACCTTCCCCGTACAGGATGTCGAAATGCGCTTCCTTGAACGGCGGGGCGACCTTGTTCTTCACCACCTTGACGCGGGTCTCGTTGCCGATGACCTCGTCGCCCTTCTTGATCGAACCGGTGCGGCGGATATCCAGACGTACCGAGGCGTAGAACTTTAGCGCGTTACCGCCGGTAGTGGTCTCCGGGTTGCCGAACATCACGCCGATCTTCATGCGGATCTGGTTGATGAAGATGACCAGCGTATTGGAACGTTTGATGTTGGCGGTGAGTTTTCGCAGCGCTTGCGACATCAGGCGCGCATGCAGCCCCATCTGCGCGTCGCCCATCTCGCCTTCGATCTCGGCGCGCGGCGTGAGGGCCGCGACCGAGTCGATCACCACCACGTCCACTGAGGAAGAGCGCACCAGCATATCGGCGATCTCCAATGCCTGTTCACCGTTGTCCGGTTGTGAGATCAGCAGGTCTTCCACGCGCACACCCAGCTTCTGTGCATACTGCGGATCGAGCGCATGCTCGGCGTCGATGAAAGCTGCCGTGCCGCCCAGTTTCTGCATCTCGGCGATGACTTGCAGCGTCAGCGTGGTCTTGCCGGAAGACTCCGGGCCGTAGATCTCGACCACGCGGCCGCGCGGCAGACCACCGACGCCCAGCGCGATGTCCAGTCCCAGGGAGCCGGTGGACACCACTTCGATGTCCTTGATCACCTCGCCCTCGCCGAGGCGCATGATGGAGCCCTTGCCGAATTGTTTTTCGATCTGGCTCAGTGCCGCGGCGAGAGCCTTGCTTTTGTTGTCATCCATGTTCGATCTCCTTGGGAAAATTTCGGAGCGGATTGTTGCACAAGGTTTTGGACTTGTACAGAACGTTCGTTCTTTTTTATGCGGAAAGGGTTTTTCGGGCCACAAGCTCAAGAATGCCGTTCAGGGCCACGCGCACCGCCTGCCCTCTCACCTCGCCCCGATTGCCGGAGAAGCGGTGTCGCGCCGCCGTGGTAGCACCGTCGGCGAGCGCCCAGGCGAACCACACCGTGCCGACCGGCTTATCCGGCGTACCGCCGTCAGGGCCGGCGATGCCGCTCACCGCCAGCGACACTTGCGCCGTACTGTTGCGCAGCGCGCCCTCTGCCATCTCGCGCACAACGGCTTCCGACACCGCGCCGTAGGCGATCAGCGTGGCTTCCTGCACACCCAGCATCTGTTGTTTTGACAGATTGGAATAGGTGACGAAACCGCGCTCGAACCAGGCCGAGCTGCCGGAGACGCTGGTGACCGCCTGCGCGATGCCGCCGCCGGTGCAGGATTCCGCCGTCGCCAGCATCATGCCGTGTGACTTGAGCTCAGCGCCGACCTTTGCGGCCAGTGCATCCATCACAGTCCCCGTGCGAGGTCGTTCTGGATGTCGACCACCGCCTCCAGCCCGACCGCGATGCGGATCAAGCCGTCGGTGATGCCGGCCGCCGCACGCGCTTCGGGCGTGATGCGTGCGTGGGTGGTGGTGGCCGGATGGGTGATGGTGGTCTTGGTGTCGCCCAGGTTGGCGGTGATGGACAACAGTTTCGTGTTGTCGATCACTTTCCATGCCGCTTCCTTGCCGCCCTTCACTTCGAACGCCACAATACCGCCACCGGTTTTCTGCTGCTTCATCGCCAGCGCATGCTGCGGATGCGACGGCAGGCCGGGATAAAGCACGCGCGCCACGTTGGGCTGCTGCTCCAGCCATTGCGCCAGTTGCAGGGCGTTGGCGCTGTGCGCATCCATACGCAGCTTGAGTGTCTCCAGCCCTTTGAGGAACACCCATGAATTGAACGCGCTCATGGTCGGCCCAGCGGTGCGCAGGAAGCCGTACACCGGATCCATCAGTTTCTTGCTGCCCAGCACCGCACCGCCCAGCACGCGCCCCTGTCCGTCGATGTACTTGGTGGCGGAATGGATCACGATGTCCGCACCCAGATCCAGCGGGCGTTGCAGGATAGGCGTGCAGAAACAGTTGTCCACCGCCAGCAGCGCGCCGCATCCTTTGGCCACCGCCGCGATGGCCGCGATGTCGGAGATCTCGGTGAGCGGGTTGGACGGCGTCTCCAGGAAGAACAGCTTGGTGTTCGGTCGCACCGCCGCCTGCCATTCGGCCACATCCGTTGCCGAGACATAAGTCGTCTCCACGCCGAATTTCTTGAAGTAGTTGTTGAACAGATTGATGGTCGAGCCGAACAGGCTGCGCGAGGCGACGATGTGGTCTCCCGCTTTCAGCAGACCCATGCCACACGACAGGATGGCGGCCATGCCACTGGAGGTCGCCACACACTGCTCCGCGCCTTCCAGCGCAGCCAGTCGTTCTTCGAACATGCTGGTCGTGGGATTGGTGAAGCGCGCGTAGATGTTGCCCGGCTCTTCGCCGATGAAGCGGCGCGCCGCCTGCGCGGCATTATCGAAAGTGAAGCTGGAGGTCAGGAACATCGCCTCGCCATGCTCCATGAACGGGGTTTGTACGTGCCCTGCCCTGACGGCCAAAGTCTCAAGCTGGTATTCGTTGTCAGACATCATCACCTCCCGCGCGACATGCGCTCGCGCAACAAAAAACCCGGAAAGCTTGACGCTAAACCGGGCTCCCCCGCTTTAGCTGAATTTGTATAGCGCCCGCAAGCTGTTCCTCAAATCGGCGCAGGCGGAAAGTAGCACTCCCCGCCTTGCTGCGTCAACTCTCACATGGACGAAGCCGACATCGCCAGATCCAACTCCAGTTGATCGTCGTCCGGTGTCTTGTTGGCTTTGCCTGATCCGCGTGCGGCCTCGATGGCGTCCAGATATTCCGGCGTGATGTCGCCAGTGATGTAGCAGCCGTCGAAGCAGGAAGTGTCGAAATCATGCGCGGCGGGGCTGGCCTTGCGCACGGCTGAACGCAGGTCGTCCAGATCCTGATAGAACAGGCGGTCGGCGCTGATCTCGCGACAGATCTGTTCGTCCGTGCGGCCGGTGGCGATCAGCTCGGTGCGGCTGGGCATGTCGATGCCGTACACATTGGGGAACTTGACCGGCGGCGCGGCGGAGGCGAAATACACTTTGCGCGCGCCGGCGTCGCGCGCCATCTGCACGATCTCGCGGCTGGTGGTGCCGCGCACGATGGAGTCGTCCACCAGCAGCACGTTCTTGTCCTTGAACTCGATGCTGATAGCGTTCAGTTTCTGGCGCACCGATTTCTTGCGCATGGCCTGGCCCGGCATGATGAAGGTGCGGCCGATGTAGCGGTTCTTGACGAAGCCTTCGCGGAACGGGATGCCGAGGTGGTTGGCCAGTTGCAGTGCGCTGGGGCGGCTGGAATCGGGAATTGGGATGACCACGTCGATGTCGTGTTCCGGCCACTGGCGGCGAATCTTGTCTGCCAGGAACTCGCCCATAAACAGGCGCGAGGCATACACCGAGATACCGTCCATCACCGAATCGGGACGCGCGAAATACACGTACTCGAAGATGCAGGGATTGAGTTTTGGATTCTCGGCGCATTGCTGGCTGAAAAAGTTCGCTTCGAGGTCGATGAACACTGCCTCGCCCGGCGCGATGTCGCGCAGGAATTCAAAGCCCAGCGTATCCAGCGCCACGCTTTCGGAGGCGATCAGGTACTCGATGCCTTCCGCATGCTGGTTGCAGCCCACCACCAGCGGACGGATTCCGTTCGGATCGCGGAAAGCGATCAGGCCGTAACCGGCGATCATCGCCACCACGGCATACGCGCCCTTGCAGCGGCGGTGCACGCCGGACACGGCGGCGAAGATCTTCTGCGGGTCGAGCTTGAAGCCGGTGGCATTGGCTTGCAGTTCGTGCGCCAATACATTGAGCAACACTTCAGAATCGGAGCCGGTGTTGATATGGCGCAGGTCCTGTTTGTACATGGCGCTGCGCAACTCGTCGGTGTTGGTCAGGTTGCCGTTGTGGGCCAGCACGATACCGAACGGCGAGTTGACGTAGAACGGCTGCGCCTCGTTGTGGTCGACCGACGAACCCGCCGTCGGATAACGCACGTGGGCGATGCCGGAATTGCCCTTGAGCGCACGCATGTTGCGCGTGCGGAACACGTCGCGCACCAGACCGTTACCTTTATGCAGGTGGAACGTTCTTTCCTCCAGCGTGGCGATGCCCGCCGCGTCCTGCCCTCTGTGCTGCAACACCTGCAAACCGTCATACAGCACCTGGTTCACCGGCGTATTCGCCACCACACCCAGAATCCCGCACATATCGTTTTCCGTTTCCTGTGAATTTAATCGTTTGTTTTCAGCGTTGCGCTGTCTGCGTCGGCAGATAGTCGCGTGCATACATGGCGGCCTGATGCAGTGGCTTGCTGGTCCACGCATCCTGCCACCAGCGTTTCTCCGGCAGACTGGTCAAACCGCCTATCCACACCAGTGCGAGCACCACCAGCAGTCCGCGCAGCACACCGAACATGATGCCGAATTTCCCGTCCAGTCCGCCCAGTCCGGCGAACTTGGTCAGTTTGGACAGCAACCATGCGCATACTGCAGCCACGATCAGCGTCACCACGAATACCAGCGCGAAGGCAGCGGCCGAGCGGATCGCTTCCGCCGTGATCGCCTCGGGAATGTACGGCAAGGCCTGGTCCGACATGGTCGTCGCCGCGATATAGGCGGCGATCCAACCCAGTAATGAGAACAGCTCATACATGAAGCCGCGCCACCAACCCAGCAATGCCGACAAGGCGATGACCACCAGTACGGCAATATCAAAAAACGGCATGCAGCTTATTCCGGATTGATCAGGTTGGGTTGCAGGCCTATCGCTTCCAGTTTGAGCTTCACCTTCTCCGCCGCTTCGCGGGAAGGATAGCCCCCAACGCGCACACGCAGCATGCCGGCAACCTTCTCGGTATAGGCTGGGAAGCCGCGTTTCTTCAGATTGTCGAGCATCTGGCGTCCGGCATCCTCGCGGGAATAGGCACCGACCTGCAACACCCAACCCGACGGCGGCGCGGTCTTCTTGGGCGCCACGGTCTTGCTGGCGGGTGGAGTCGGCTGCACCACCCTGGGTGCAACCGTCGCCGTCACCTTGGGTTCGACGGAAGCGGTTTTAGCAGGGACAGGCGCTTCGGCTGCTGCCGGGACGGCACTGGGAACGGAGCTGACTACAGACTCCGCCGACTGGCCGAGCTTAACTTCAGGTCGGAATTCAGGTACTTCAGTCTTGTCCGGAATACGCAACTCGATGTTACCCACGTTCACATCCGGCTCGCTGTCGAACACCATGGGCAGGAAGATAACAATACCCAGCATCAGTGCCACGGCACCGATCAGGCGATGCCGTGCCTGCCTTTTTAACTTGAATTCTTCGTCCGTATTGATCTGTTTTGCCATGTGAATACCGGAAATCTCAGACACCGCGCACTTTGCGCAGATGCATCACTTCCGCCACTGTGTAGAAGGAACCGAGGGCGGCGATTCTATCATTTCCCCCCGCCCGATTGCTTGCCTCATTCAGTGCATTTCCGATGGAACCGCAAACCACAACATCGCCCCTGACAGGTAATTCCCTCAACACTTTAGCCAATTCTTCCGCCTGCGCACCGCGCGGCGCATCGATAGTCGCCACCAGCCACACATCGATCTGCGCCTCCAGAGCCCGCACCACGCCGGCCATATCCTTGTCCTTGAGCATGGCGAACAAGGCGAACGTCTTTGCGGGCGGCAGATTGTCCAGATTTTGCGCCAGCGAACGGGCCGCATGCGGGTTGTGCGCCACATCCAGTATCCATTGCGGCTTGCCGGGTATGAACTGAAAGCGGCCCGCCAGCTCGACTTCGACCAGACCGCGTCTGACCGCTTCCATGCTTACCGGCATACGCTCTTTCAGCACATCCAGTGCCGCCAGTACCGCACTGGCGTTCTGCAACTGGAAAGCGCCGCGCAAGGCCGGATACGGCAAGGCACTGCGACTGCCCGACTTGCCGAAATAGTCCCACTGCCCCTGATGCGCACGCAGCCCGAACTCACTGCCGATACACCATAGTTCCGCTCCGATCCGCTGCGCATGCGCACGCAAGGCGGGCGGCACATCGCTGTCGGCACAGATCGCCACTTTGCCAGCACGGAAGATGCCGGCTTTTTCGAATGCGATCTGTTCGCGTGTGTCGCCCAGATAATCGATGTGGTCGATGTCGACGCTGGTCACGATCGCCACATCCGCATCGAACACATTCACCGCATCCAGCCTGCCGCCCAGCCCCACTTCAAGGATGGCGACATCCACCTTGTGCGCGATGAAACACTGCATCGCGGCCAGCGTGCCGAATTCGAAATAGGTCAAGGGAATATCGATTGCTTCTGTTGATCGCCCCCTCTCCCCCCGGGGGAGGGTTGGGGTAAGGGAGGAATCGCCAGAGTCCTGCTGCCCTTTGCGAGCCGCCTCTATCGCTTCGAACGACGCACACAACTCGGCATCACTCGCCTGCTGCTTGGCGATACGCACACGCTCGTTATATCGCAGCAGATGCGGCGAGGTATAGCAGCCTACTTTGTAGCCCGCCGCATGCAGTATGGCCTCCAGCATCGCGCACACGGAACCCTTGCCGTTGGTACCGCCGACGATGATCACGGGAAAATCAGGTTCAAGATTGAGACGTTGTTTGACTTGTGCGACACGCTCCAGACCGAGCGCGATGGTTTTTGGATGCAGGGATTCGAGGTGGGAAAGCCAGTCGGCTAGGGATTTAGGCATTTCTTTGCTGGCAAAAAACGGCCGACAGGGATGTCGGCCGTTGATACTGAAGATTACGCTGCTTCCAGCTTCGCCACCGCATCCTGTTTGGTCAGCAGGGTGATCAGCGTTGCCAGTTGGTCGCGCATCTGACGACGGTCGACGATCATGTCGATGGCACCATGCTCAAGCAGGAACTCGGCACGCTGGAAGCCTTCAGGCAGGGTCTCGCGCACGGTCTGCTGGATCACGCGCGCGCCGGCAAAGCCGATCAATGCGCCGGGTTCGGCGATGACCACGTCGCCCAGGAAGGCGAAGCTGGCGGACACGCCGCCCATGGTCGGGTCGGTCAGCACGGAGATGAACGGCAACCTGGCTTCGGACAGTTGCGTGAGTGCCGCACTGGTCTTGGCCATCTGCATCAAGGACAGCAGACCTTCCTGCATGCGCGCGCCGCCGCTGGCGGAGAAGCAGATGAAGGGGCATTTCTGTTCCAGCGCAACTTGCACACCGCGCACGAAACGCTCGCCGACGACCGAGCCCATTGAACCGCCCATGAAGTTGAACTCGAACGAGGCGGCCACCACGGGCAAGGCATGGATGCTGCCCTGCAGCACGATCAGCGCATCGTCCTCGTCGGTCTTCTTCTTGGCCTCGACCAGGCGGTCGCTGTATTTCTTCTGGTCCTTGAACTTCAGGGTATCGACCGACAACACCTCGGATCCGATCTCGAAGCGGCCTTCGCTATCCAGCAGCCAGTTCAGACGCGTACGCGCAGTGATGCGGTGATGGTGGTTGCATTTTGGGCAGACGCTGTGGTTCTTCTCCAGATCGGCGTGATACAGCACAGCCTGACATTCCGGACACTTGAACCACAAGCCTTCCGGCACGTTCTTCTTGGCATCTTCGCCTTCGCGGCGCTTGATCTTCGGCGGCAACAGCTTTTGGAACCATCCCATGATTTACTCCTTCTCGTTATCTATCGCCTGACGCAATTCTTTCACCAACTTACCCACATTGGTGACCACGTTCGCTTCATCCGAACGCTCGACTTCCTGCACGATGCGGCTGCCCACCACCACACCGTCGCACAGCTTCGCTACCGCGCGGGCAGTTGCCGCGTCACGGATGCCGAAACCGACACCGATGGGCAATTTGATGTGCTTGCGCAGTTGCGGCATTTTCTCTTCAATGGCCGACAGGTCCAGATTGCCCGCGCCGGTCACGCCTTTCAGCGAGACGTAGTACACATAGCCGCGCGCCAGTTTGGCGACCTGTTCGATGCGCGCGTCCTTGGTGGTCGGTGCCAGCAGGAAGATGGGCGCGATGCCGTGCGCCTGCAGATGCTCGAATGCCTCGTGGCTCTCTTCCGGCGGGAAATCCACGGTCAACGCACCGTCCACGCCGACCTCGGCGCAACGCTGGCCGAACGCTTCCCAGCCCATGGCCTCGATGGGATTGCCATATCCCATCAGCACCACCGGCGTGGTCGTATCCTGTTTGCGGAATTCGGCCACCATGTCCAGCACACCGCGCAGCGACATGCCGTTCTTGAGCGCACGCTCGGAAGCGCGCTGGATGGTCGGGCCGTCGGCCATCGGATCGGAGAATGGCACGCCGAGTTCGAGCACATCCGCTCCGGCTTTTACCAGACCGTGCATCAGCGGCACGGTAAGTTGCCGCGACGGATCGCCGGCGGTGATAAAAGGAATGAGCGCCTTGCGCTGTTGCTGCTTGAGCTTTGCAAATGTGGTGTCGATGCGGCTCATAGCGTGATGCCTTTCAGCTTTGCGACGGTGTTCATATCCTTGTCACCGCGACCCGACAGGTTGACCAGCAGGACTTTGTCTTTGCCCATCGTCGGCGCGATCTTCATCGCGTGTGCCAAGGCATGGCTGGATTCCAGCGCGGGGATGATGCCTTCGAAACGGCACAAAGCGTCAAAAGCGGCCAGTGCTTCATCGTCGTTGATCGCGACATACTGCGCGCGACCGATGTCCTTCAGCAGGCAATGCTCGGGGCCAACGCCGGGATAATCCAGTCCGGCCGAGATGGAATGGGTCTCGATGATCTGGCCGTTCACATCCTGCATCAAATACACTTTATTGCCGTGCAGCACGCCGACCTTCGCGTTGCCGGTGAGCGGTGCGGCATGATGGCCGCTGGCGATACCGTGACCGCCCGCTTCCACGCCGATGATCTGCACGTGCGGCACTTCGATGTAGGGATGGAACAGGCCGATGGCATTGGATCCGCCGCCGACGCAGGCGATCACCGCATCCGGTTGACGACCGATCATCTCCGGCATCTGCACTTTGGCCTCGTTGCCGATCACGCACTGGAAATCGCGCACCATCATGGGATACGGATGCGGACCCGCTGCCGTGCCGAAGATATAGAAGGTGGATTCGACGTTGGCGACCCAGTCGCGGATCGCTTCATTGCACGCGTCTTTCAGCGTGCGCGAACCGCTCTCCACCGGCACCACGGTCGCGCCCAGCAACTTCATGCGGAACACGTTCGGTGCCTGGCGCTGGATGTCTTCCGCGCCCATGTACACGATACATTCCATACCGAAGCGTGCCGCCACGGTGGCGGTCGCCACGCCGTGCATGCCCGCGCCGGTCTCGGCGATGACGCGTTTCTTGCCCATGCGCTTGGCAAGCAAGGCCTGACCGATGGCGTTGTTGATCTTGTGCGCGCCGGTGTGGTTCAGGTCTTCGCGCTTCAGATAGATCTGCGCACCGCCCAAGTCTTCGGAAAGACGCTTGGCGTGATAGATGGGGCTGGGACGGCCGACGTAGTGCTTGAGTTCGTATTCGAATTCGGCCTTGAATTCCGGATCGTCTCGGAAACGCAGATATTGCTGGCGCAACTCTTCCACTGCCGGGATCAGCGTTTCGGCCATATAGATGCCGCCGAACTGGCCGAAGTGACCTTGCTGGTCAGGATAACTGTATGTCAACGTTCTTAACCTCTTTGATGAATGCGGCGATCTTCGCTGCATCTTTAATCCCTTTTGCAGCCTCTACGCCGCTCGATACGTCCACGGCGTATGGCCGGACTGCGCGTACTGCCTCGCCCGCATTGCCGGGATTCAGCCCGCCGGAAAGGATCACCGGCAACGCCAAATCACGCGGGATGTGCGACCAGTCGAACGACTCCCCGGTACCGCCCGGCAC
>WOZO01000186.1:0-1279 GCA_011620315.1 Sideroxydans sp.
TTGTAATAGTGTATTACATATACGATACGCTATCGTAATGGTTAACGAATTCGGCCGGAAAAAATCACCGTTCCTATCAGGATGATGTCCGATGTGAGCGATAGGATTGGGTTGGGCCAACACGGGTTCAGTGTCTTGAGAAACCGGCCTTCAGGTGTCTCTACGAATCGCCTGAGTAGTCCGCCTTTCGGGCTGACTGCGACAACATCGCAACCGTGCGTGGGTTTCACGGCCGGATCAACAAAAATCACTTCCCCTTCCCGATAGCCGTCTTCACCCACCATGGCTTCTCCAATTACCGGCAGAGCGAAGCACATATCGCTATGGGGTATCGGGCAAATCAAAGCTTGGCCCGGCGGCATATCGCCCGAGTACGGGATGTGGGTCAGCGTTTCCCAGCGTCCGATGGGTACTGCACCCTTGTCAAATAAGCGTACTGAAATGGGGTCTTGCCCCGTGAGTTGCTCGGGTGTGACGCCCAGCACGCCGCTAATTTTCTCCAAAGTTTCGCGGCGAGGTTTCTTGGCCTTGTTGCGTTCCTTGAGGATGCGATTGATCGCAGGCTGGGAGACTCCAGAGCGGTGCGCTAAGTCAGTCTGATTCAGGCTGTGCTTGTCCATCAGCGCTTCCAGAATCTCTGCAACGGGGTTTTGTCCAAGGAAGGTTGCTCCCATAGTGGTCGTCATAATTTATTCCTCGCGGCAGTTACATTTGTGATAATTGTAATATAAAATGCGCACTCGTGACCATTCATTGGAATTTTTATTATGGAACAGCGCGACATTCTCAAAATCAACCGGCAGCTTCTCCTTCTGACCCGTCAAATGGCCAACGACAGCGATGCCGCCGAATTGATGACAGGTCTATCAAAGCCCGTCATCGACAAGATTGCCACCCTGGATATGGAAGAGATCGAAGAGTTGGCTGAGACAGTCGGTGTCTCGCTCTATACCTTGCGGTTCTCCGATTCGGTATTCACCCGGTTATTGCAACTGCCACGAGATGCTCGAAGTACGTACGCCGAGGCAACGCTGGCAGGCAATAGTCGTGGCGGCGCTACTTTCCCCTGAGGAGTTGGAAAATCATCGGATAGCCCACGAGCTGGTCAGACTGAAGCTCAGGCTACCGATCGTGAATCATCTGACCCAGATTCATATCAAGCCACTCCGACTTCGCTGGCGCGTGATTCATGCCGAAAGTCCGCCGAATGGCAGGCTCCCCGAGTCGGTTCGACCTTTCATCGTCGATGCCCTCTCGGCGGCAGAGCTGGCGAGTTTCG
>WOZO01000186.1:1379-27818 GCA_011620315.1 Sideroxydans sp.
GTGGCGGCAGTCTTTGTACATCTCTGAGACCAAGCAAAGCCAGTATCCGAAGTCGCTCGGCCCGGTCTCGGAGTTGAACTTTTGACAGATCCGCAACGAGTTCCGGGTAAATGCTGATCGGGATTTTGACGACGACCCTGATCGAGGACATCTCAAGCTCCTATCCGCCAGAAACCGCGAGCATTGGCAAAGACTGGCAGATCGGATGTTGAGACCTTGAGGTTCGGAAATGCTTCTTTCACCGATGGCTCAAAGAATCCTGCGCCACCTCCAACCAACAGTACGATGTCGGCACCGGCGTTTTCTTTGCGCAGAGATTCTCTTAGCCGTGTGGCCACAATCGGCCCCACTTTTTCGGCAGCTTTTTTGAGGTAGGAGGCGAAATCGATTCGCTCTCCAAACAATCGAACCTCAGTCTGATTCTGCCTGATGGCGTTTTCAAGCCGCTCGCGTCCGATGTTTCCCCCGAAGTCATTGGCGACCAGCTTCGCTGCTTCATCCAGGATGACGGAAGATGCTTCGAGACTGGTGCCGCAGGATTGGCGACGCAGCTCTCCATGGCTGATCAGCACCCAGTCAACTGAGAAGAAACCTGGATCGACCACCAGGACTCGCGACTCTTCAAACTCGGAGGCGTCAGTCAAGTTCCAGACATGATCGACAAATCCTCCGACCGGCTGCGGCACTACTTTGACTTGTTGGACAGTGATCCGTCGGCGTGGGGTGACCTGGTGTTCTCCCTGCATCTGCGATTGAAGCCGTTCGCGGAGGTCCGGGCTCAAGTACTGATTGACGGGCAGGCCAGTGACGAGCACGTCTACCTGATCGAGTTCCGAAAGCAGCAATCCGGCATGGAAGAGTGCGCGATACGACTCTGTCGATGGATAGTCCTCATGGAGTTCGCGACTCCACAATTCGGCACGGTCCGGCGATAGTCCTGCAACGAACGGGTTGCCGTTGACCATCACGCGCAGAAAGTCATCTTCTGCCTTGCCGGAAACTTTCTCGCCCAACCGGTCTGCTGGTGCCGCACCGGCAGGGCGCAACAGAACTTGTGGATTGTGGCCCGCCTTGCCAAACGCCAGCTTGAGATTGGAATAGCCAATATCGATTCCGAGCACATTCATTTCAGGTTCTCTCCCGTAGCACTTCAGTGGCTGTCATGCCCGACATTGGGTCATGAGACCTGGCAGTAGCACTGCAGGGCACCCCGAGACAGGACGTAATGCCTGGGATTGCGCGAGTGCATATCGCGAGTGCACCGCCAGAGCACCTGATCCTATGGCGCGCCCTGTGGCTGTGGATTTTGAAATGCGCCCAAAAAGGTCACATTTCGAGCGCGCAGAGACACGGATGCTTTCTACGATGGCGTCCGTTGAATCCGGAACAACAGGGGTTCCAGCGTCATGCCTGGGCTTGCTGTGGTTTCACTGGTACGACGGGTGCAATCGAACGTCAGATTGCCCCGAATGCCGGGTCGGGCGTACTTCCAGAGGGATTCAACGGGCGATCCAATTCTCGGCGCGGCCGAGAAATAGGTCGAAAGCCCCGCTGTGGATTGTGCGGGGGATGCAACCGGAGCTTAAAGCTTGGAGAGATGGTATGGATGAACGACTCGGGCAGGTTCGAACGATACTCAAAAACTACATTGGTGATCTGTTCGATCAGGCCTCCAACACGGCGGTCAGATTTGAGCTCTTTACTGTCGAGGGGAATTCCCTCCGTAAGGGCTGGGACGACCAAAATACCCTGAAATATCGCGTTCGGCATGAGAAGAATACGCTCATGCTGGAATGGTATCAACGGGTATGGAAGCGCGACGCCAAGGGCAATCGGACCACAGAGCATCATTACATTCGTAAGCGCAACAAGAACAAGCGCGGCACCGATCTCGTATATAGCTATGACATGGGCGACTTGTTCAAGTTCGCGCCTGAGTGGAGCCGTGAGCGGGTTGTGGAGGCCGAGACCGAGGCTGCATCCTTCCGCCGTCAGGCTCATTACTGTTCTTCGATGCTGGTGATCCTTGGGCGAATGGAGCGCTATTTGGCCGACTGTGCCGGAGAGTCGCTGCCAGAGGAGGACGCAGCATGAACATGCCGCCGCGGTATCTCGTGACCGACACGTTCGACTTGCGCATGCTGGCATCGTTGACTGTTGGCATCACGCTGAAAGAGCTGTCGCTGAGCGATGTTTGCGATCTGATCGAGAGAGCGGAACAGGAACAACGCATGGGCCTTCATGGCGGCTGGGCAGATGGTCTCAAGCATCCGCTCGCCACCGCGTTGGTACCCAACGGACCAATCCTGCTGGTAGCAAATCAAGTACCGACAGCACAGGGGGACGTCATGAAGTGGGTTCAGGTGGAAATAGTCGATTGAGATTTCCTTGGACTCCGGTGCTGACCGGATTCCAACCCTATTTCAAATTGCGGCCAGGAAGGGCGCATTTCGGCCGCCGGTGAGTTTTTCGTCCTGCTAAAAGCGTGGGAATGATTTTCGATGCAATTCTTCCCACGGCCGTTTTCGATTTCTGCTGCATGAGGATTCGCCAACCGTTGCGAGCCGTAGCTTTGCCATGACAGGCTCGGAACGAGTCCATAAATTGATCGGACTTGCATCCGATATTGCCGCCGGCGAGAACGATGCCGAGTCCATCGGATTCCTGGGGCAGGCGTTGGTGCAGACAACCTTGCCGCATAGCGATCCTGGCGTTCCGTACTTCGAACGCTCCAGCGGGGCCGTGTCGCTCTCGATCATCGCCAATCCGAAATTCGGATTGCCTTTCGGCACGGTTCCGCGGCTATTGCTTGCATGGATATGTACCGAAGCAGTACGTACCAAGTCGCCCACACTGGGGCTTGGCCGGAGTCAGAACGAATTCCTCAGAAAACTCGGAATGCGCACGGACGGCAGGGACTGTCTGCGCCTGCGGACACAATCGCTGAAACTGTTTTCGTCGATGCTGTCCATCACGTACCAAATCGAAGGACGGTACGGGCTCAAGAACATGCCTATTGCCGATGAGGCCTTTGTGCTGTGGGATCCTCACCGGCCGGATGATCGGATGCTCTGGGAAAGCAGCCTCAGACTTTCCAATACCTTCTTCAAGAACATTACCGACTCTCCCGTACCGATCGACATGCGCGTGTTGCGTGCGCTGTCGAAATCACCGTTGGCAATGGATATCTATTCCTGGCTGGTCTATCGAATATTTCTGTTGCGGGTGAAAAACCGACCTGGCGTGATGATTCCTTGGGCAGCCTTGAAGCTTCAATTCGGTGCCGACTACGGCGATAGTCCACGAGGCCTGATCGATTTCAAGAAGCGGTTTCTTCTTCGCTTGAAAGAAGCTCAGTTGTTCTATCCAGAAGCCAATGCCACGCCGCAGGACGCTGGCCTGTTTGTGGGTGCAAGCCGATTGCATACCCGGCATACCGGTTCCGCCAAACTATCCAGACTCTGACGACGGGTTTTCGGTGTAGTCCTGCTGAGAGATCGGTTGGCCTTTTCCCCGTGTCGGTCTTTGATGATTTTTCCACAGAAAAAGGGGGGCTCTACTTGCAATCTACTTGTAAACCTACAAGCAACTACTTGAGGCAGGCTGTATGCCTTGTCCCATAAGGGATCCCCGCCGATGGCCGGGACAGTTGTCACGTAATCCGGGGACAGATGTCACATGGTCGCGGGACAGATGTCACGTGGGCAAAATTTCGTGGCGCCGGAGATCCCCCAGTCTGTCGACGATCCAGCTGAATTCTGCGGTGAGACAGATTTCACGTGGATAACTTCTCCATCGGCAGGCGACCTGTGGATAACTGGTATTCGAAATGTGACCGATTTGGATCGATTTCGGATGTTGCATATTTTTGGAAATCCGTAAGATGAATTTCAGGCGGTAGGTTTCCACCTCGACAGACATCGGGGATATCCGCCCGAGGTCGGCCGGCGGTGCCTCGCAATCAACACCGGCAATGCGAGGACTTGACCGCACGCTATACGGTGCCTCCATCGGGTCTGATCGCATCGCTTGCCCCACGATACGGGGCTTAACGAATTCTAAGCAAGGGGATCATGATGAGTCTGACGAAACCGGGGTTGATGGCAACACTGTGTTGGCATGGGTGGAATCTTCTGCGACTGCGCGGCGACTGGAAGTCGATGCCAGATTCCAGGAGTTTTCTCGGCATTGTGTTGATCCTGGTATTCCTTGGCGGGATGGCAGAGCAGTTTGCGCGCGGACATGAGCTCTTGACCGCTGTCGTTGTTACCGTTTCCTGGCTTGTGATTCTCCTTTGGTCGTCGCGGCAAGCCGGCACAATCAACCGGCGTTTGGCGTTCGCACTGGGTCTCCTTTCGATCATGGTCCAGATGGGATTGATCCTGTCGACCTGGATGCCGGCGGCAGAATGGCCGGTAGCAATTTGGTCGGGAATTGCGGTCATGCACCTACTTTCCCAAGCGTCCCAAGACGGCGCGGGAGCATGGCGCTGAACGGGAATGGTCAAAAATAATGGCCAATGCATCCTCACCCTACCAGTTTGAAGTCCCATGGCGTCCGAACTTCGAAGCGCGCATGGCGGTAGTCTGGACTGTTGGCGCAGTTTCGATTTTTCTCCTGACCACTGTGGCGCCGATCTTCCGGGGTTTTGGTGTCGTGCTTGGAATCGGCTGTGTAGCCGGTGCAGCGGTGCGCAGTTTTCAGGCCTATCGCCGGAATGTCGAAGATCGACGTCTCAAATTCTTCGGTAAGGAATTTATCGATCTGGAAGCCTTGCGGTGCAAATCTCGGCAGGCCATCGCATCGAAGTCGTATTGGTTGGGGCGTGGTTTTCCCTGGACCGATATCGAAGCGACCAAACTGCACACCTTGATGTCGATGGGTGTGGTTCGCACCCTTGGAACGGCTGCTCAGCACGCAGAAGGTTCCTACTGGGTTCATGGTCTTGCCCCCGAAAAGGATATTTATTCCGAGTTGGCAAACCTGGTGGGCCATAGCCTGATCGTTGGTAGCACTCGGGTCGGCAAGACTCGCCTGTTCGACATTTTGATCGCCCAGGCAATCTTTCGCGGTGAAACCGTGATCATCATCGATCCCAAAGGGGATCATGGTCTCGCCCAGAATGCACGTGCTGCCTGTGATGCCAGCGGGGAGGGTGATCGCTTCGTCTATTTCCATCCGGCACACCCGGACCGATCGGCGTGCATTGACCCGCTGCGCAACTGGAACCGCAAGACTGAGCTGGCCAGCCGCGTCGCCGCACTGATTCCTTCCGAAACCGGCGCCGATCCCTTCACTGCATTTGGCTGGAAGGTGTTGAACGACATCACCAATGGCATGATTGCCACTGGTCATCGTCCCAATCTGGTCCAGCTTCGGCGCTACGTGGAAGGTGGACCGGAAAGTCTTCTGCAACGAGCGCTGAAAGTCCACTTTGTCGCGCATGTTCGCGACTGGGAGACACGTGCCTCGTCCTACATTCGGAAGAACAAGGACCGCTTGCTCCAGGCTTATGTGGCCTTCTACCAAGAGGTTGCCATCCACGAAGCCCAGTCGGTTGACCTGGACGGCCTGATCTCGACCTACGAGCACAATCGGGATCACTTTCAAAAGATGGTGGCATCCTTGATTCCGATTCTCTCAATGCTTACCAGTGATCCGCTGCAGGAGCTGCTGTCGCCGGACTTCGAGCCTGGTCATGAACGCCTTGTGACCGACATGTCCAAGATAATTCGCGGCAACAAGGTGGTCTATATCGGTCTCGACTCTCTGGCGGACTCGACGGTTGGTAGCGCCATCGGTTCCATCATGCTGGCTGATCTTGCCGCTGTGGCGGGGGATCGCTACAACTACGGGATTGATACCCTGACGCCGGTGAATCTCTTCATCGACGAGGCGGCCGAGGTTCTCAATCAGCCGGCGATCCAGCTCATGAACAAGGGCGGAGGCGCAGATTTCCGAGTAACGATAGCGACGCAGACCTTTGCCGACTTTGCCAGCCGCCTCGGCGATGAGAACAAGGCTCGCCAGGTATTGGCCAACACCAACAACAAGATCGCCTTGCGGGTACTCGATTCAGAGACACAAAAGTACATCGCCGAAGGCATGCCACAGACCAAGGTGCGGTCGATGGCGCTACGCTACGGTCACAATGTGGACACGCATATTCACGACGAATACAGCGCGTCGTATCAGGAGCAGATTCTCGAAGAGGAGGCCGACTTGTTTCCCGCGGCCATGCTGGGGGAGTTGCCGCCCTTGCATTTCATTGCTCGATTGTCGGGTGGTCGAACCTTGAAAGGGCGTATCCCGATTCTGGTTACGGAGCGGTAATGGCTCAGAGAAATGACTCCGGGGTTGCTACGGTACTGGCTATTGGCGTTTTCATTGCCGTCGTGGCGACGTGGGTTTTCATACCACCCGCCGTGATTCGATCAGCCTGGATGACTGAGCGTGGCGAGGTCTATGCCCTTGCAGGTGAAGGTGAGCACGTGGTCTATGGTCAGGCTGTCCGTGGCCTTAAGGATTCGATGTCGAAGGACTTCCAGGGCTTTCTGACCGAAGCGGAATCCATCGGGCAAGGACCTTTGGGGAACGCGAGCCTCAGTCAATGGATGCGCTCGCGTATCGAGGCGACCTGGCTATGGGTAGGTCTATTGGTGTACCGGCTGCATGTGTTGATCGGATGGCTTGTTCCCGGTATTCCACTTGCCATCGTTGCCTATCTGGATGGACATTACATTCGGGAGATACGCAAGTTCTCCTTTGTTGCCCAAAGCCCAATCCGCCACAAGTTGGGGATTCGTGTCATGTGGGTGGTGCTGGTGGGGCTCTCCTGTTGGTTGTTGATTCCGGTTCCGCTCCCCGCCCTGATTGCCCCGGCGCTGACGGTGTCTCTGTCGTATTCACTATGGCTCTGGGTCAGCAATCTTCAGAAGCGGCTATAAGCGGAATAGGAGATCCGGACGGTTTACTGACTATTTTCAAAAAACAGCGAACTGCTCTTGCAGTCAGCGCACTCACGGTAGAACTTTAGGCTGTCCTTGCGGATACGTTCCTTGTGTCCCGCGACACCACAGCCAATCTTGATCGGCGTGTTTCCATCGCAATCGGCGCACTTGAAGTAATAGCCGAATTTTCCATATTGCGCGGAAATCTTCGCACTTCCGCATGCGCGGCAGACCGGGGTTGCGTTGGTCAGCGCGATCGGTTGCGGCGTGGTCGGCGCCGGTATATGGGTGGGTAAGGCTACTGGTGCTTTTGGTTCAGATACTTTCGGGGCCGTCGTCACCGGTGACTCGGCTGGGATTGCCGGTGTAGGGATGGGTCGGTGCGGCAATTTGTTTAATCCAAACTTTGCCAGCCAATCGAACCGAAACGGTTTGTGAAGTCGGGCGATCTGTGTTGCCACGTTTTCCAATGTGTCACTGCCGATGATTTTGGCTGTCGCGAGAATGCCGTTCTCGTCGACGGCCTTGTCGACGTGCTTGAAAAACTGATCGTTCTTGATGACGCACTCAATGCCGTCGATCTTGACCTCAGGCCGGCTAATTCTGGCACCCTTGGATACCAGCACGAGACTTTTCAGGTCAGGCTTGATGGTGAAGCCCAAACGCTTCGGAAGTTCAACCATTCCGGCATCAAGGATGCGCTTCAGAATCAGGATGTGCCGTTCGTTTTGCTCAATCGGGGACGGAACACCATAGGGCTTGTGGTTGAAGAAGGCAGTGAATTCGCCATGGTTATTGATCGCGACTCCTTCGGAAAAATGCTTGCTCTCGCACACCCAGATGTCCAGCCAACGATTGATGACCAGATGATCAATCTGAGCAACCAGATCACCGAACTCGACGCGTAGATCATGGATGATCGCCCAGTTACGGGATTCTCCGTAACGGACCTTCATTTCCTGCGTTGCCTCGCTTTCGCCACGAACTCCTGCCTTGATATTGCGAACCTCCTGCTCGATCCGCTTGCGGACCTCGGGAGTTGCTGATGGATGGGCCAGCAGCGATTGAAGGGTGTCGATGTCCGTCGATTTGTCGTCAGCGTGCTTGATGATCATTGGCGATTCCGTTGGCAGTGTTGGATCGGTACGCCCGTCATCATATCCAATGTCATTGCGCTGCACTACGACCAATTCAACTCTCGTTGATTCTCGAAATGCGTCCATAAAGGTCACATTTCGGCTGCGCAGGCAGCTGCTCGCTCCCTACCATGCGGGCCATGAATCGCATTCTGGTCGCAGCCCACTTTCTGCTGTTTTCGCTTTCGAGCCACGCCCATTGTTTTGAACAGGCTGGGGCACGCTATGGCATCGCTCCAGTGTTGCTGGAAGCCATCTCGACCGTCGAGTCCGGAGGAAATCCGCAAGCGCGGAATTTGAACCGGGATGGCAGCGAAGATCTTGGCCACATGCAAATCAACAGTCGTTGGCTGGGGATTCTTGCCAGCTACGGAATTGATCGACAGAAGCTGCTTGATCCCTGTCTCAACACGCATGTCGGCGCCTGGATACTTGCGCAGAACGTTCGCCAGCATGGATACGGCTGGGAGGCGGTAGGTGCCTATAACGCACGCTCACCGGCCAAGCGGAATGCCTATGCCCACCGCGTAGCTGCCCGACTCAAGTCATGGCGATCCTGATGCGCATGCTGAGCCTCGGATCGGCATTCGCTCTGATGGGCTGTAGCACAGCACCTGAGCTTCCGGTATCGGACCATATCCGCCACGGCATCGGCTGGATAGATCGTCAATTCTCGACGTGCGCGGAAGCGAACTGTCCTCGCACTACGCAAAAGACCCTGGCCGTCATCGAGCGATCCAGAAGTGCGATCACTGTCGCGCCGCAGCCACCAATTGATCCGGCACCTTCGTCGCCTCTGACAAGTGAGCAGATCAATGAGCATGTCATTCATTTCGATTTCGGAAAAAGCCATCTGACCGAGATCGGGGAAAGAAAGATGAAGGCACTTCTGCCTGAAGCCAAGAAATCGATCCGCATCGAGGTGATCGGTCGAACCGATGACATCGGTACCAGGGCTTTCAATGATCGGCTGGCGAGGCAGCGTGCCGACACCGTCAGGGATTGGCTTGTCCGTCAGGGGGTTTTGGCATCGATCAAGGTGGATGCGGAGGGCATGTGTTGTTACGTGGACGGTTCTCGTACCGAAGTCGCTCGCCGCCAGAACCGGCGCGTGGAAATTCGTTTGGTGCATCTCGTTGCAAAGCGGGGTGTGGTCAGCAACAGCAAGGGAGTGCAATTAAGTGAAGTTACCTCATAACCGCGGATTCATCCGCGACATCGCTATCGCCGGCGGATTCATCGCCATCGGCATCCTCGCCCCGGGCTCGCCCATCGAAAGCGGTTTTGAAGCCCATCTGGGTGGAATTTCGGTTGGCCTGGGACTGGGCTGGCTCATCAAGTGTTTTATCGATCTTCAAGGGGGAAGTCATGCAAAGCAGTCGTAATGCGTTGAAGGGCGCGCTCGCGCTCATGTTGCTGGTCGCCGCGACAGGCGCCATAGCAGGCACTACCGGTACGGAATTCCAGAGTCTCTATACCTGGCTCACCGGCCTCGTCCAAGGCTACTTTGGCAAGGCCGCCGCCGTCGCCGCAATTGGCCTGGGCGCGTTGTTTTCTCTGGCGCGGCTGAATCCGATAGCCATCCTGTCGGGCATCGGTTTCGCGGTATTCCTCCAATACGCCCCGACGATCGCCTCGGGCATCCTGACCGCGACGATCTGAGGCTGGCCCAGGCATGGACGAGATCGGCTATATCCCAAAGTCCCTGGAAGCGCAGGAGCGCTTCCTGTGGTGGGATTTCGACCAGGCGATCCTGTTCCTGCTGGTTATGGGCATGGGCGTCGTTTCCGGGGCGATGGTGGCCGGGATGCTCTTCGGTGGCGTGGTCGCCTGGCAATACGGGCGCATCAAGACAGGCAAGCATCCGAAGTTCGCGCTGCATGCCCTGTATTGGTGGCTGCCCAGCTGGATCGTGATCCGTGCTCGAGCGACACCGCCTTCGCACTATCGGTTCTTTCTGGGCTGACCCATGAAGTTCAGCAAATTCACCGCCGAGCGGGACAACCAGCGCAACGAAATATTGTTCATGAGAATCGCGCTCGCCGGCCTGGTTCTGGCGCTGCTGGCGAACGCGGGGGCTTCGCTCACCGTGGCCGGTTCGGAACGGACGATTCTCGTCCCCCCTGAAATCCACCAATCCTTCTGGGTGAGCGGGCAGAAGGTTTCCGTGGAGTACCTGAAGGAAATGGCGTACTGGTATGCCGGGCTCGCGCTGAATATCACGCCCCATGTCGCCGAGTACCAAAAGGACCAGTTCCTCAAATACACCGCGCCCAGCGACTACGGCAGGCTACAGGCCGAGTTTGGCGCACGGGTGGACTTCATCCGCAAGAACAACACCTCGACCCAGTTCTCTACGCAGGCCATGAC
This sequence comes from Sideroxydans sp., assembly GCA_011620315.1. Classification (GTDB taxonomy): domain Bacteria; phylum Pseudomonadota; class Gammaproteobacteria; order Burkholderiales; family Gallionellaceae; genus Sideroxyarcus. The sequence continues at coordinate 11,836 of WOZO01000186.1, forward strand.
GGTCGACGAGTCGGCCATGAAGGTGGCGCTCTCTGGCGTGCTGCAAACCTGGGTTAGCGACAAGAAAGCCGCCGAGAAGCAGACGACCTATGTCGTCGGCTTTCGTTATCTCAACGGGAGACTCCATGTATCCGAGTTCAAGGAAACCAGCGACCAGGATCCCTTCGGGATCGCCGGCGCTGTTACCAATGCTCAAGCCGCTACTACTGGCACTGTGCCTCGCTAGCGCCAGCTTGGCGGCGTTCGCGGGTCAAACCCTGGACGGCAGCCCCGACGATGGGCTCATCGCCACGATGTCGCGCAGCGAACCCAACCTGATCCGGATCGAGGGGCGGAAGATTCGACGCATCCAGGGCGTCGAGGGCGAATTCCAGGTGACGCCGGACAAGGACAGCGGAGTGGCCTACGTGAAGCCTGCTGCGGACAAGTCCTTTCTGACACTGTTTGTCGCCGACGATGCCGGACGGCACTGGAAGCTGAATATCAAAGTGGCCGATGTTCCAGCCGAGACGATCGTGATACGTGATCGCAGCCGGCTGCGTCAGGAGCCCAAAGCGTTTGTCGCCGACGAATCGCGCAATGCCGCCATCCGTCGCGTCATGTTGGCCTTGGCGCGCGATGCAGAGCCGGAGGACATGATCGCCAAGGATGTCCTGGACATCGTTCCGCTCTGGAACGAAGCCCGCTTTGTCTTGGTGCGCACGCTGGAAGGCGCGCTCGTCGGCGAGAAGTACCAGCTGACCAATGTTTCCAAGCAACGGATGGTGATCGACGAGCGCGAACTCTATCGCCGTGGCGTACTCGCGGTGATGGTCGAGACGCTGGAGCTGGAGCCTGGCGAATCGACCCAGATCATGGTGGTGCTGGAGGGGCGCGATGGCTAATCCGCCGCCGTCCAAGTTCGCCGGGGCCATTTCACGCCTGTCGCCGAAGCATCGGCAATACCTGATCCTCGGGTTGGGAATCGGCGCTTTCCTGTTGTTGGTATTTGGCGGCGTGGCCATCTGGGACAAACCGGTGCAGCTACCTCAGGGAAACAACCAGTCGCGACCGCAACCGATGCCGATTGCCACTCCTGGTGCTCAGGCCGATCCCCGTGATATCTGGATGAGCAAGAGCGCGGAACAGATGCGGCAAATGGAGGACATGATCCAGGGCTTGCGCCAGCAGGTCGATACGCTCGACAAGAAACCCACGACCGTTGCGCCGCTGGCACTGACGTTGCCGCCTCCGCCAGCCCCGATGCCGGCGCAGACACCCATGTCGCCGCTGCCGCCACCGCCCATGCCGACTTCACTCAGTGGCGCGAAGGAGGACCGCACCACGGAACCGCCACCGCCGCCACGGCCCCCAGGCATTGCCTCCTTTGAGGTAAGCGATGCACGCGTGGTGCCTCCGGAAACAGCAGGCAAGGCGGAGGCCAAACGCGACGCCCGCAGTTATGTCCCTTCGGGATCATTCTTTCGGGCGGCACTGCTCGGCGGACTGGATGCGCCGACCGGCGGGCAGGCGCAGAGCAATCCTCATCCGATTCTGATGCGGGTTCAGGACAACGCATTCCTGCCCAATCGCTACCGCTTCAAGATCAAGGAATGCTTGGCATTGGGTGCAAGCCATGGCGACATCAGCTCGGAGCGTGCCTATATCCGGCTCGAATCACTTTCCTGCGTTCGCCATGACGGCAAGGCCATCGATGTGCCCGTAAAGGGCTATGTCGTCGGCGAGGATGGCAAAGCCGGGATGCGCGGCCGTCTGGTGAGCAAACAAGGACAGGTGCTAGCCAACGCGCTGGTTGCCGGTATCGGCGCTGGCATCGGACAAGCCTTTCAGCAAAGCGCAACCACGATCTCGACCAATCCGCTGGGTTCCGTCGGCACCATCGATCCGGGCAAGCAGTTCCAGGCCGGTATCGGTACCGGAGTCGGTAAGGCCTTGGACCGCCTGTCCCAGTACTACATCACGTTGGCCGAAAAGATGTTCCCAATCATCGAAGTCGATGCCGGGCGCACCGTGGATGTGGTGTTCACCAAGGGATTCGCGCTTGAAACCGAAGCGGCAGGCGGAGATCCCGATACCTACACCGATATCTGGCGGCGCGGCAGGGAAATCCAGAAAAAGCCGCTTGAGCCCTACCAAGCCAATTGACCTCGAACAGGAGTACGACAACATGAGCATCAAATTACCCATGGCCGTGCTCGGCCTCATTCTTGCCGTCGCCAACTCGACCACCGTGGCGGCCGATGAGTCTGCCGAGGCATTGTCGGTCCGTCTCAAGGAGATGTATCCGGCCACCAAGATCGAGCGGGTGCAGCGCTCTGAAATTCCGTCGTTGTTTGAAGTCGTGATGGGTAAGAACGCGGCATACACCGACGCAACCGGCCGCTATTTCGTTTTCGGGCACCTGTTCGACATGAAGGAACAGCGCGATCTGACCGCCGAGCGGGTGGAGAAGGCGGCACGGGTTGCCTTCGGTGACTTGCCGCTGGCGGATGCCATCAAAATCGTGCGTGGCAAGGGCGAGCGGGTGCTGGCGGTGTTTTCCGATCCGGATTGCCCGTATTGCCGACGCCTGGAATCGGAACTCGACAAGCTCGACAACGTCACGCTCTATACCTTCCCCTATCCGCTCGAAGGTTTGCACCCCGAGGCCAGGGACAAGTCGATCGCCGTCTGGTGCGCGGCGAATCGCGCGCAGGCGTGGGCGGAGTTGATGAAATCGGGTAAGGCGCCGGCCAGCCGCAAGTGTGATCATCCAATCGAACGGAACATTCAGCTTGGCCAGCGTCTGGGCATTCAGGGGACGCCGACCTTGCTGTCTGCCGATGGCCGCATCCTGCCTGGCGCGGCACCAAAGGAACGCATCGAGCAGTGGCTGCTGGAGTCTGGGCGATGAGCATCGGCCAGACGCTGCTCGTCCCGCTCATGCTCGGGCTGGCTGGCTGTGCCGGCATGACCGGCCTGGATGGACAGGGGGGCTTTTCCTGCAAGGCGCCGGACGGGATTTCCTGCGCTTCGCTGTCTGGCGTCTATGCCAATGCGGTGCAGAATAATCTGCCTGGGCAACGTCCTGCGGTCAAACCGGGCAATGCCTTGAATGCTCAGGCCAGGATCGATGCGTTGGCCCCGCGCTCCGGTGATCCCTTGAGAAGTGCTCAGAAGGTGCGTCGCGTGTGGCTGGCCCCTTGGGAAGATGACGACGAGGTGCTGCACGATCAGTCCTATTTCTACATGGTTGTCGACTCCGGCCGCTGGCAAATCGAGCACTCTCGGCGCAAGGCGACGGAAGGCTACCGCCCGGTCGTGCCGCCGAAGACGTTCGTGCCGCAATCGCCGCCAACGGGTGGACAGTCCCTGCAAATGGAGCGTGCATCGCCACCGAGTGGCGCGATGTTGCCGACCCTACCGCCCGGATCGTCTGCGCGCTCGGTGCCGTCCGTGTCTGGCGAGGGGGAGTGATGGGATTCGCTGAAATCTTGAGAGAGGCATTCTTGCCCGAACGGAATGCGGAAGCCGATCGTTTGCCCAGGCATCTGCTGCAGGAAATTTCACGGATGCCTCGCCTGAGCGGAATTCTTCCCTATCTTGCCTGGCAGGAGGACACACGTCTCTTCGCACTGGATCAAGGAGGCTTTGGGGAGCGCGAGGAACACGCCATCGGCTTTTGTATCGAGACGCTGCCGCAGACCGGTGCCAACGACGAAATGGAAAAGGTCCTGGCCAGTCTGTTCGTGTCCTGTCCACCGGGTACTGGTATTCAAGTCTCGCTGTACGGCAGCCCGCACATCCTGCCCACGCTGAAAAAACAGGCCAACTTGCTGCCAGCTTCTGCGATTGATTCCGATGACGAAGGTATTCAGCGTCGGCACGGCAACATCTTCCGCCTGCTGGCGCGCCGCCGGATCGATCACTACCTGAAAGGCACCGGCGAATCGATCTTTGGTCACCAGACCTACCTGCTGCGAGATTTTCGTTCGGTCATCTCGGTCACATTGCCGCTCGATCCCGAACTGCCGGCCGATGTGGATGAAGCCTTGCGCATCCGGGAAAGCATTCATGCCACCCTGAAGTCCGCCCATTTGCCTGGCCATGACTGGGGGCCGGATGAACTGCTCAACTTTGTCGGAGATTTCTTCGACCACTCACGGTTGTTTTCCGGGGGAGCAGTGGCGCCGATCGACTGGAATGCCGATCAGCCGCTGCGCAAGCAGATTTCCAACCTGGAAATCGCTTCGCGAGTGGGTGATGGCGACATCCGCTTTCGCAAGGCTGGCGGGGATGAGTCCGTCCTGCAGCTGTTTTCGGTGCGTCAGTATCCGAGATATTTCCGGCTGTCCGGCATGAACTACCTGATCGGCGATCCCTATCAGTTGGCCCTCGCGATGCCCTGTCCTTTCATCATCACCATGGGGGCGGTGGCACTTGACTACGAGTCGGCGCGTACCCGGGCCCAGATGAAGGCCGCACGGGCGACCCAGAGTGCCGGTTCCTATCTCGCCCATTTTCAGCCCGATCTGCAAGAACGCAAACGCGACTGGGACATGGTGCTGAAGGCATTCGACAGCGGACGCACCGTGGTCGGGATGTATCACCAGGTATGCCTGGTTTCGCGGGTGGGGGAGGCTTCGCGCTGCGAGCATTCCGTACGCGCCGTCTGGCGTGCCCGCGGCTTCGATCTGACCAAGGATTTCTACCTTCAGCATCAGGCGCTGACCGCAACCATGCCGATGACACTGACCCCGGCCCTGCAAAACGACCTGCGTCAGTTCGGCCGGATCAATACCAAGACCGCCGACAACGCGGTGATGACATCACCGCTGATCGCCGAGTGGAAGGGTACGCAGACGCCGGTGATGACGCTGTTCGGGCGACGCGGGCAGATCATCGGCTTCGACCTGTTCGACAACACGGGCGGAAATTTCAACTTTGCCGTCGCGGCGCTTTCTGGTTCCGGCAAGTCGGTGTTCGTCAATGAAATGACTTATCGCTACCTCGGCGCCGGCGCAAAGGTTTGGATCATTGACGTCGGTCGTTCCTACAAGAACCTGTGCGAATTGCTGGACGGCGAGTTCATCGAGTTTTCCGACGAGCGTCAGAACACGATCTGCCTCAACCCGTTCTCCATGATCATCGATATCAACGCCGACATGGAGATGGTCCTGCCGCTGCTGGCCCAGATGGCCAGCCCGCGTGAACCGCTCGACAACTACAGCTACACGGCGTTGGGGTCCGCCATCAAGCGTGTCTGGGACGCCAAGGGACGCTCGGCCACGATCACCGATATCTACGAGTTGCTCCAGACTGGTCGTCTATCCAGCGAAGGTGAATACGAGCGGGATCTGAGTCGCCTGGCGACGGCGCTGGAACCCTATACCCGCCACGGCGTGTATGCGAGTTACTTCGAGGGCGATGCCAACATCCAGTTCGACAAGGACTTCGTTGTGCTCGAGCTGGAAGAACTGAAATCCAAGAAAGACCTGCAATCGGTAGTGATGCAACTGATCATGTACCGCATCACTCAGGAGATGTACCGCGACCGTTCCCGGCGCAAGCTGGTCATCATCGACGAAAGCTGGGATTTGATGGGTTCGGGGTCAAGCGGCAGCTTCATCGAGGCTGGCTATCGGCGCGCCCGCAAGTATGGCGGGGCTTTCGGCACGATCACCCAGTCGGTCGACGACTACTACAAGAACGAAGCGACCAAGGCGGCCATCAACAACGCCGACTGGCTGTTCCTGCTGCGCCAGAAAGCGGAGAACATCGAGCGCCTGGGCAAGGAAGGGAAACTCTCCCTCGACGAGTGGCTGAAGCGCCAGCTTGGCTCCGTCAGTACCGAGCATGGAAATTTCTCCGAAATCTATATTCACTCGCCCATGGGGTCGGGCCTGGGACGCCTCCTGCTCGATCCCTTCTCCATGTTGGTTTATTCGACGCGCGCCGAAGATTACGAGGCGATCAAACGTCTGCGCGATCAAGGATTGTCGGTGGCGGATGCCATCGAACAACTGGTAACCCAACGTGCAACCTGATCCTGAGAGTCGTGCCGTGCCATCGATCAAGCCCTACGTCCTGACCAGCATCGCCACCTTGCTGGCGGGGGCCATGCTTCTGGTCGTCTGGATGTACCGCCATCCGCCGGAGATTCCCCGTTTTGGGCGGGTCGATATCGCCCGCTTGGTCGCCCATCAGCAGCAATCCATGGTGCAACGGATCAAGCCGGGACTGGACGCCCAGGAGCAAGCAAAACTCTTCGAGGAGGCCAAGGCCTTCGGCGCCAGGCTCGATGCTGCCCTCGAACAGGTCAGCCGGGGATGTGCCTGTGCTTTGGTAAATACGGCGGCACTGCTCAAGACCTCCGATTCGCGAATTCCAGACCTGACCGAGCAGGTTGCGCAGGCGACCGGTCTTGTCCTGCCGGCGTCGACGACCAAGTGATCCATGCCGATGAGACGCTTGTTGGCGCTACTTGCCGTCCTGCTTTGTTCAAGCGCCCAGGCGCGTGAGGCGTTGGACTATCCGTCCTCCTGGCAGTGCGATGAAGCCAGGTTTCACTGGTATTGCGATCTGGCGGAAGAGGAAGCCGCCGCAGCCAGTCCAAAGAAGACTCCAGACCGCGCAGAGAGCGAAGGCGAACGAGCCGTTGATGCGCTCAAGAAGCTGCGCGAGGAGGTCGAGCAGAAACGGGCGATCGCCATCCTCAAGCCGACTTCGGAAAACCTGAAGACCTACATCGTTGCTCAGGAAGCCCTGATGGACCGGGCATCGTTGTTTTCGGATGTATGGCGGCGAGTGGTCTGGGCCAATCCCGAAATCAACTATCAGCTGCGTAATCCGTCGAACAACGCGGCCATCCAGGTGCGCGACAGTCAGCGCAACCGGCGCGAGACAGACACGCTGGCGGCGCTGGCGAAGGAATGGGGCCTGTTCTTCATCTTCCGCTCGGATTGCCCTTACTGCCATCGCCTGGCGCCCACGCTCAAGCTGCTGTCCGAGCAATACGGCATCACCGTGTTTCCCGTTTCGCTCGATGGCGGCGGTCTTCCCGACTATCCAAGACCGGCCAAAGATAACGGGATGGCCGGTGCGCTGGGTGTATCGGTTGTGCCGCTGGTCGTGCTCGGCAATGTCAAGGATCGGCGTCTGCTGCCCATTGGCTCCGGCGTCCTCTCGGCGCAGGAAATCGTCGAGCGCATCTACATCCTGACCCAGACCAAACCAGGCGAACTTTACTGATGGAGATCGGCATGGCACTTTCATCACGGCGCTGTGCGCAACTTGCATCCTTCGTGCTTGCGCTGACCTGCGTTCCTGCGCACGCCACCGTCAACCAGTCGATGCAGGACTGGTTCAACGAGATCGGCGCCTACGGCAACGTCACCGGCCCCAATGCCTACCGCGGTCAGACCATGAACATGTACACCGGCGGCAGCCTGTACATGCGAACGCCTGTCCGAAACTATCAACTGGCCAGCATCTCGCCGCCGTCCTTCAGCGCCGGATGCGGCGGCATTGATCTCTTCGCTGGGTCGTTTTCCTTCATCAACAAGGAACAGTTTGTCTCGCTGCTGCGGAACATCGGCAATAACGCCATTGGCGCCGCCTTCAACATGGCCCTGTGCTCGATGTCGCCCGACCTTTGCGATCTGCTGAAGTACCTGCAGGACCAGGCCACCAAGATGAACAACCTGAACATCAACTCCTGCCAGGCGGCAGAGGGCATAGTCAGCGCGGTGGGCAGCATGGTCACGGATCGCGTCCAGGAAAAGGAAGGCAAGACGGCCGGGGCCAGTCTCAACATGTTCGGTGACGTCTTTGAGTCCTGGGATGAATGGAAGAAGAGTCGCACCACGGCGAAGAACATTCGCAATGCCGCAAAAGCCACCTCGCAGGGCGCGCGGGAAATCTTCGATCCCGGCAACGTGGTCTGGCGCTCACTCAACCGCATTTCCGGCATCACCGACGAAACACGAGAATTGTTGATGAGTCTGACCGGCACCATCATCGTCACGCCACCTGGTGAAAACGCCGATGAAAAAGCCAGATGGACCTACCTGCCCGGGGGCAAGCTGACGTTTCGCCAGTTTGTTGGTGACGGCGCGTCGGCCACCGTCAATCTCCCAGGCCTCAAATGTGGAACGGATCTGGCTGAATGTATGACGCCGAGTTTTTCGGAGACGGCATTCACGGTTGCGCCGTTTTCCCGCCAGGTCCGTACCCGGATTGCCACCATGCGCGACAAGATCGTCAATCGTGACACGGGTGGACAGTCCTCCATGGATGCGGCTCTGATTGGTAGTTCCTCGTTGCCTGTCTGGAAGATGCTCGCGGTATCCAGCAGTATCCCTGGCGGTGACCGCATCACCGAGGATTACGCCCAACTGATCGCCGTGGATGTCGCCTACGCGTACTTCACGAACCTTTCAAAGACTCTGCGCAATGCCTTGCAGAACGATGCCGGAAAAAGCGGACCGGATGCCGTGATGGCTGCAGAAAAAATCCTTGTTCGGCTGACCGAGGTCGAGCAGGAAGCGCGTGACATGCTTCGTGCCGAATATCAGAAAGGGATGCAGGTCGCCGAACTCAGCCGTTCGCTGCAATTGATGCACCAGAGTCTCAATTCCGGGATGCCGACCAACATCTTCCAGTCGATGGCTGTCTTCAACCGGTAAGCCATGTACGAGGTCTATGCCTACTGGAATGTCGTCGAGCTGGAGGCGATGTTCAATGCGGTTGCCTCGCTCATGGGCAGTGGCGATTACCGTGGCCTGCTTCAAACCATCGCCATCGTCGGCATGATCGTCGTCGTCATCGCCACTTTGACCGGGAGGGAGCGGCTTGACGGCATGTGGAAGTGGCTTTTCTTCCTCGCCATTTTCCAGTCGATGCTGCTTATTCCCAAAGTGACGGTCATGATCATTGATCGCACGGGCAACGAGCCACCGCGGGCCGTGGCCAATGTGCCGATTGGTCTCGGGGCATTCGCGCACACGATGAGCAAGGTAGGGGATTGGCTCACCGGTTCTTTCGAGACGGTTTTTTCGCTGCCTGACGATGTGAAGTTCCGCAGGAACGGGACGCTCTTCGGGCATCGCGTCCTTTCGGAACGGCAGGCGATCAAGAGCGGGAATCCGGTATTGACCAGTAATCTGCTGGAGTTCTACCGGGAGTGTGTTGCGCCCGACATTGCGACCGGCTATATCCGCATGAAGGAAGACATTCTCCAGGTCAATAACATCTGGGACAGCCTGAACGGCAAAACCAATCCATCGAGGTTGGTGACGATCCGCGATCTCGCCGATCCGACGCTGATGAGCACTGTGGGATGTGACGCGGGCTATCAGACGCTGACAACCCAGATCACCGCCGAGACGAGCCGGCAAGTGACATTGCTTGGTTCCAGGCTCTATCCCCGCATGACGACAGCTGATGCCGGCCTCGCCATTGCCGGATCGCTGGCGACCTCGACCAACTATCTTCTCGGGATTTCGTCGTCGGCACAGGACACGGTGAAGCAGGCCATCGTCGCCAATTTCATGATCGATGCCCAGTACATGTTGCCGGCGCAACTGGGCGATGCGGCCAGCGCCCAGACCAATCTGGCGATGGCGCAATCGCTGCGCTCGACCAGTGATTCCTACAAACTGATGGCGCGGGTCGCCGAGTCGACCATGCCGAAGGTGAGGAACGCCATCGAGATGGTGCAATACGCGATCTTTCCGGTGTTCCTCCTTTTCGTGGTGTTGAGCGGTCACCAGGCGACCGGGGTCATCAAGTCCTATGCGGCGAGTCTCTTCTGGATACAGCTTTGGGCGCCGCTGTACGCCGTGATGAACTTCATCATCACCATGTATTCGAGAAGCCAGTACATCAGCGGCAGCGCATCGAGCGGCCTGTCGATCGAACAGATGAGCTTCTTGAACACCGCGATTGTCAGCGACCAGGCCATTGCCGGCATGCTGGTCATCTCCATTCCCGCCATTGCCGCCGCTGTCGTGAAGGGCGGTGAGGTCGGCATGCAGGCCGTGGCAGGTCTGGTTGCGCCACCCCGCGACCCCGAGAAGATCGCCAGCAGCCTGGCTATGGGCAACATGCAGATGGGTAATGCCTCGCTCAACAACGCCAGCCACGACACCATGAAGGGTCTGGCCGTCGATATGAACCCGAGCCTGCGCCAAGGGGCAACCCAGTATCAGGCGCGGGGCGGCTTCGACTACAGCCACTTTTCCGGCGGTGGCTTTGTGGTGAAACAGGCCAAGAGCGATGTGCGCGCCGACATGGCACTCAACGATTCGCTCGGCGCTGCGGCCAAGGAGAACTATGAGCGCTCGCAGCAGGCGTCGCAGCAACGATCCTCGGAGTACGCTGAAAGTGCTCTGGCGGCGATCAAGCAGGAAGCCGGATTCGAAAGATCACATGCGAAGGGCGCCAGTGACACTACAGGCTACCGGCACGGCATGGGGTCGAGCCGGAATCAGGAAGCAAATGACACCCTGCGGCAGGTCGATCAATGGGCCCGAAAACTCGGCGTCAGCGAAAAGGTGGCCATGGAACTCATGGTTGGGGCTTCGATGGGCATGAGTACGCCGAAGCTGCTCGAAATTACCGGCCTGCGTGGTGGTGTGGAAATGTCAGCCAAAATGCGAAACTCGGCCGACTCGATGCGCTCCCTGGAGGAAATGGCTCAGTTTGCCCGTGAGTCGAGCTTTGGCAAGAAAGTCGGCACCGTCATCGACAATGGCTGGGAGCGAAACTATCGAACTTCCGACGAAGGAAAGACGTCGGGATCGGAAGGACAGCGAGCGTCTCTTGATCGGGCACGGCAGTCCCGTGATGCGCTCAGTTCCTCGTTTCAGGAAACCGAGGGGCATCGCCAGATGTGGGAGCTGTCCCATTCCGGGCAGCTTGGCTCCAACCTCCAGCTTCAGGATCACTTCATCAAGGACTTCCTGCTGCCGAAGCTTGAATACAACTACGAGAAGTTCCAGGGCGTCATGGGCGATCCGCATCGCCTGCGACCCTACATCGAGGAATACACCACCCAGAACTACGACCGGATGCTGGGAGAAATGGCGGGGCAAGTATCTGGCGCCGAGGCAGTGCGGGCGCGCCATGAGGCGAATCGCGCGGGAGTGCCGGACGGACAGACGGTCGAGGCAGCAGGCGCGGGTTATCTGGGACAGGTGAAGGGTGCCGCCAGACGCTCTGGCGTGTCTCCTCAGGCTACTCCGACGGATCAGGCCATGCATACGGCGATGCAGGAGTTCTCCCGAAACAGCTTCGAGGTTCGTGACCGGCAGGCTGGGGCGGGGCAAACCCATCAGGAAAACGCGACACCTTCGACGTTCCGGAAGCTCAAGCCGACCTCGGTGGCAGGCAAGACGGCTGAAACGGTCGAACAGGTCGGAGAAGCGGCGGGCCGGATTGCAGACGGTCTTACCGGAGACAATCCGGGCAAATATTTGACCGACACGCTTGCCGGAAAGAAATGATCACATCCGGTCCAGGTACTGCGCTAGACGTTCAAGAATGCTCTGAAACGGCACTTGTCCGGCGTAGTAAAGCGAGGCGGTTTCACGGTACTTGCTGTCGTAGAGCGCGCGAACTGAGGAATCTGTCAGCAAGAAGGCTTCGTTGCTGGCGATGTGCAGGTTATCGCCGGCCCGAAAGCGTTCTTTCTTGCGGGCATGGTAGGCCGTCGTGCCAAGGAATGCCTGCACCTCCGGATTGTCCAGAAGGCAGTACAGATCGTAGTAATGGCGCAGGAAGTTCTTCGGGAAAACCTCGGCATCCTGTTGCTGCCGAAACTTGGTCGACACCGTTTGCAGCTTTTCCACGAAGGTGTAGGCCGGGCTGTAGCAAGGTACCGCGAGGGCACGATTGTCGATTACCTTCACCGTGCTTTTGAGCGCCGCATCCAGTGCCCACGAGGTGATGGTACAGGGCGTGTTGGGTGCGGTATCGTCAAAACCGACTTCCAGCAGGATGCCTTCCTTGATTCCCGGGAGGAATTCGGTTTGCACCGGGTAGCGTAACCGGATGCCGGCGCTGCGGTACTTAGCATCGTCGTATTCGGTATCCCGTTCGACAGCCTCGAAACCCGCGATCCCCTTTTTGGCGATCTCCTCGGCCAGCCAGTCGAAATACAGCCGTCGTGTCTCGACGTGGGCGGGTTTGTCCTGGTTCTTACCTGTTTTGACATCGCGATCCGCCGGCGGCTCGATGCGAAGATCGATGTCTTCGGAGAAGCGCTGGATAATCTGATGCCCTTTCGAGAGGGATGTTCCGCCTTTGAGCTGAAACGTCCAACCCTGCTGCTGCAATCCCCACAGGCTTTGCATCAGCCAATAGTCCTTCTCAACCAGATAGGAGGCAACGTGTTGAGCCTGGGCAACCTGGCGGATCAGATCCGTGAAGTTGGGATGGTCGTGCAGAAGGGTCGCGGCTTTAGGCATGGACAGCCGACTTCATTTGCCGAAAAACGCGGCGCGTCCTGGCCGATCCGAAATCGGCCAGCATCTTCTCGAGACGGCCCTCGTCAAAGGTGTCGAGCTTGCGGCGCACATTGGACAACACGGTTTCCGGATCTTCTGCCAGGTCGGTCAGGTTGTTCAGCATATCGACCAGCAGATATTCGCGATTGACCTGCTTGCGCGAAGGGAAACGCGGCTTGTCTCGAAAGTCGAATTCAAACCCGGCCAGGGCGAACTTGCCGTGGCGTTTGTGGTTGTAGACGACGGTCTTGTCGTAAAGCTGCGTGGTACCCAGGCCCAATGCGTTGTAGCAGCTCGGGTTGAACATCAAGAAATGATGATCATCGAGAAACTTTTCGACGAGCGCTTCCTCGCTTGGCGGTACATCGCCAAACGGCGTTCTTCGGGGGACGTAATAAAGCCCCTGAGCAGCCTTTCGCACGGTTCCGGCCTTCACTGCCAGACCGAGCTCCCGATCAACGCTGGGCAATTCATCGGCCAGGTCTTTACGTCGAAAAACCTTGCCGGCCAGTTGCTTCCATCGCCGGTCGAGTGCGGCATTCACAGTGTTTTTTCGGTGTAGCATGTTTCAAAAACCTCACTGACGTTTCATGCAAGTATGCCACAGCCTTCCGGTCAAGGGAAATCGACTCTTGAGCGTTGCGTTTTACGTCACCACGACGGCGGTACCGGAATAGATCACTCGGGAAACCCGCCATTGCGATCCTGGTTGGTCGTAATGGGCATGGGTTTTCCTCAGGCCGACGATGGCGTTCGCTCCCTTTGCCAAGGCGTTTCGGGCCAGAGTCAGAAGGGCATCGCATTCGGCGAGTTGGTAATCAGCATCCGACGCGGCCTCGACTGCGGATACCGACTCCAGGTAGCCGATCGTCCGGATCGCCGCCCTTGATGGTGGCAGGTCGGTCGAGATCAGCAGAACCTGGTGTTTGATCGCCTCCAGATCCGAAAGCATTCGATCCATCTGACGATGAGCGACTGTTTTGTTCCGCCGGTTCCAGCGGTACAGCGTGAGTCCTGCAAGGACGCACGCTACGATGGGCATCCACCCGAAAAAACTGCTCGTCTGGGTTGCTGCGGCCAGGCTCATGAAAAGTCTCCAAAGGCTGTATTTCGTTTCAGCTTCTCACAGTCGCCCGAAACTGCAACGGGCAAAGTCAGTCGTCAAGGCCGATCCTGAGACGGCTCTTCTTGCTTGCGTGGGTGAAATGCGGCCAGGAAGTGCGCATTTCAAAAACCGGCACCGCTGGCTATCCCATAGAGTCAGGCCATGCGATTCCGATACTCGACATGGCAAGAAATCCGATTTCCGCTCATCCTCTGGCTGATGGCCGCCTACTTGGCGGTGAGCGGAAGCTACATGCTCGCTTTCAACCTGACGGAAAGCCTGCCGGGAACGGTATTTGTCATCTGCAAGGACACCTTCCCCGATAGTGGTGAGTTCGTGGCTTTTCGGTGGGAGCGAAACTGGCCGTATCCGAAAGGAAGCATCTTCGTTAAGCGCCTGGTTGGCCTGCCTGGATCGCGTGTGACGACGCAAGGACGGGATTTCTACGTGGATGGCCGGGCGGTGGGGCAAGCCAAGGAACGGGCAAGAACTGGCGAACCGCTGATTCCAGGACCCGTGGGGGTGATTCCGGAAGGTAGCTATTACGTCGCGGGCGGGCACCCCGACAGTCTCGATTCCCGCTACCAACTGACGGGATGGGTAAAACGCGATCAAGTTATCGGCCGTGCGTTTCGGCTGATATGAGCGGATTAAAGATGCCGCTCGAATTTTGCGGGTGTGCCGTCAACGTCTCCGCAAGGAAATTCGCATGTTGCACTTGCTGAAGAAAGTGATGGGCAAGGGAGAGATTTCTTTGCCGCAGCAAGTAATCGAGATACCGCCCATCGCCAAATCCTTGCCTGACGATGAAATCCCGCGTTACCCGCCCTTTGTCAAAGGGTTGCCGGCATCCCATCCCGATCGGCTGATCGAAACCCAGCAAGAACTGATTGGGCAGATTCGAGAGTCCGGGTTGGCGTCGAAAGATGTCTATGAGGAATTTTATCTGGGGCCCTTGCGCCGCTTTGCCTCCTACGCCCATTTGCTGCCCGCCAGCGAGACTCACCATCATCGTGGCGCCGGGGGCTTGTTCCGGCATGCCATCGAGGTTGCCTTGTGGTCATTACAGTCCGGGGATAGGGTACTTCTGCCGGGCGATCAAACTCCGCGACGGCGGCGGGAACTCGAACCGCGTTGGCATTCGGCGGTTTTTCTCGCGGCACTGTGTCATGACCTGGGTAAGCCCATCACCGATCTGATGGTGACCAACCAGGATGGAGGGAAAATATGGGATCCATTTTGCGAAGATCTTTACGCTTGGGCGATCCGCAATCAGGTAGACCGCTATTTCCTGCGCTGGCGCAAGAACCGCGGAACATCCCACACCTCGGTCTCGCTGCTGCTGGTTGAACGCATCGTCGGTAGAACCGGATTGGGCTGGATATCGCAGGGCGATCCCAATCTGGTGACCTGGATGATGGAAGCGATCAGTGGCCATCCCAGTCAGGAAAACATGATCCACAACCTGATCGTACGATCTGATCAGGTCAGCGTGACGCGTGACATCGAGAGCATGGGCGCCAACTTTGCTGGCTACGAAATAGGAATCCCCGTTGAGCGGATTCTTCTCGATATCATGCGTCGACTGGTTCGGGACGGGGTCTGGATTGTCAACGAACCGGGATCGAGGCTATGGCACATGGACGGACATCTCTACCTGGTCTGGCCAGCAGGGGGCGAGGAGATCGCTGCGATCATCAACCAGGAAAAAATGCCCGGACTGCCGAGGACACCGAACAGCATTCTCGACATGCTGGTCGAGCGCAAATTGGCTGAATTCAAAGTCGGGCAGCTCGATGGCAACCGCTACTGGTTGATCGCGCCGGCCATCCTTGCGGAAAAAATTCCCAACATACAACTGAAGGCGATACGCCTCAACAACCCGGGCGCACTGTTGGATTCACTGCCTGCATCGGTAGCTGGAAGGCTGGTTGGTAACGACGATCCGCCCACCAAGTCGTTGAGCAACGCATCGGTTGTCGCGCCGACAAAACCCGCGGAGCCGACCGTCGAAGTGGTTCCAGCCGCCGTCGTCACTTCGGCCACACCGGCTGCACCGCCCGCTGATCAACCGCCTGATCAACCGCCTGATCAACTGGATGGTCCGGTTGGCGAAGCGCTTAAAGCGCTGGTGGAGGATATCGAGCACGGCCGCAGAGACGGCAGCAAGCTCACTCATGTCGATTCGGAAGGAATCCTGTGTCTGAAGTGGCCTGATGCGTTCAAGGGGTACGGACTGGAGAACAAGACGATCCTCGACGAACTTGGGCGAAGAAACTGGCTGGTGGTCGATCCCATGGCACCATTCAGAAAAGTCGCCGAGCTTCAGGTCGGTATTGGAGCCCCTTGGAAGATCCTCCGCCTCCAGCCGGTCGTGGCGGCATTGATGG
>WOZO01000186.1:27918-30361 GCA_011620315.1 Sideroxydans sp.
ATTGGAGCCCCTTGGAAGATCCTCCGCCTCCAGCCGGTCGTGGCGGCATTGATGGACATCAATAGGGCAAAGAGTACGTCCAAAAAAGCTTCGAAACCGGTGCCCAAGTCAGAATCCAAACCTGTAGCGAAGGTCGAAACGACGGAAAAGGACGCGACAGAACCTCTACCTTCGGTAACTCATCCTGTCCTCCCGATGGTTTCCTCGAAGGAGGAGGGCGCCGTAGAAAAGATGGTTGCCCGCCAACGTGCGCTGCTTGAGGATGTCGTGCGCGTGCTTCGGCAAGCGGTGAACGATGGGACGTTGGCTGCCGATCACGAAAACGGCTATCTGCTGATCAATGTCCGGGATGCCGAGGCAGTGCTGAAAGCCGGCATCAAGGCGTCACGCTCGCAAATTTTTGGCTTGAAGGGCATCGATCCTGATCGATTCACGACAGAGGACAGAAAACCGAAGGTGTATTTTCGGATTCGAGCGTAACGGGCACCGAGGTTTCTGTTCAAATATTAACTACCGCTCGATACAGTTCAGTGGTATTCGGCATATCGGCAAAGCCGCCGTCCTTGTGTACTTCGCGATACGGCCGCTCAAAGCTAGGCAGCGGCCGTTAGGTGCCTATGAGTTTGGGGGCGTTCAAGCCAGACTTTTGAGTGAGTGGTTCAGGCGTAAAGGGCAATCTCTTTGCAGTCGAGGCCGTGTCGGCTTACTAGCGGCGCCTGCTTCGCCCCGGCCATGGCAGTTCTCCCGTTAGTTCAGCCAAGCCCCCATCGTCTTCGACACGTGCGCCGAAGCGATTTACCTCCACCGTTGGCAATTCGTCACTGTCGAACCATAGCAGTGAGATGGTGGTGTCGGTGCGCTGGTAATGCCTTGAAAGTTCCCAGAGATCAAGGCCTTGTTCCCAGTTGTCGAACCAGACGTCCTGTGAAACCTCCCCCGTCTCCGTGACACTATTTCCTGAGGAGCGGATTCGGTGAGCCACGGAGCCCGCTGGAATCGCCGACCTGGGAGGTATCCATGCTCCTGCTTGCCGCAACGCCGTGGAGCGTGCGGCATATCGCACTGCCCCGCGCTCCATGGTGACGAATGCGCAAGGCATATCGCTGAGACTGGCGAACCTTGACGCCGCTGCTGGGAATGATGCGCAGAACATATCGGCCATGTGTTGGATAAGCTCGGGGGATGGCTCTTCTTTGGGTGCAGCGGACAGCCACTGCTGATATGGCATCAGCAGTTCAGCGGCAAACGTATCGCAGGCGATCTCATTCGGATGTCGTTTTGCATAGGACCACGAAGGTACTTCCTCGTGACTTGAGTCCAAGCCGAGCACGATATGCGCTATTTCGTGGCAGACAGTGAAGCGCTGGCGCTCGTCAGTTTCTATGGAGTTCACTGTGATGATGTGCTTACCGTTTGGTTTGGTAACCGTATAGCCAGACTCCCCTTCGCCAAGCTCATCCTTCTTGACCTTGGCGTTAGCTGCTGTCACATAGGGGGACAAGTCTTCCCGGATGTTCGAAACATCGACATTCGCAACAAACGCTCTTGCTTTCTGTCTGACATCCGCCTCGTCCATATTCAGTCGTCCTCGTCGTCGAAGGCTTTTTTGATTCGAGCGATCAGCGTCGCGGGGTCAGGCCTCGCATTTCCCCGATGCCTAACTCCAGCTGCGGTCGAAAAAATATCGATGCTGATTGAGGGGTCATGTAGCACGAATTCAACAAGGTTTGGATCAGCGTCGGCATGGTCAACCAGCCACATCAAAAGCGCTGCATCTCTTTCTCCTGGTTTGAGAACCCTCAACAGCTTCGCAACCAAGTCTTGGGATGGGTTTGTCTTCTCGCCGGTCTCAAGACGGTGGATATAAGCATGATCAACTGACGACAGCTGGCCGATTTCACGCAGGGAAAGAGTTCTGCGTTCGCGTAGCGTCTTGAGGGCGACGCCTAGGCCTGTTTGCGGCATGAGTTCTGATCCTCGCGAATACGGGGGGGGAGAGAGCCAAGTCATCTGCTACCTCTCCGCATCTGGTTGATGTTCAAAGGCGTGCGCCGCATGCTAGTTGCACCGGTGTCCGTGTTCTGATACATTGTTGTCTAGCCAGACAACGGACGTAGGTTTTATAACTGCTCCAGATTGGATTGGCTCGACCTTCCCGTTGTCTGCATGAGCAACGTATTGTGCTACAGCAGGTGGTCTTTGACAACCCACCCAGCCTAGCAGCTGGGGCTTTGACAGTTCCACTGTAGGAGATCCATCATGGCAGGCAAGAATCAGCATGTTGTCCCTCACCAGGACGGCTGGGCCGTCAAGGGCGCCGGCAATCAGCGGGCAACCTCGGTGCACGACACGCAGCAACAGGCGATCGACGCAGCGAGGGACATTGCACGCAACCAGCAGTCCGAACTCGTCATCCATCGTCCGGATGGCCGTATCCGTGACA
>WOZO01000038.1 GCA_011620315.1 Sideroxydans sp.
CGGTTTGCTGCTGTCTTTATGATAGTTTTGGTGGGGTAGTCCGACAGCCTGCTAGCGAGTGTTTGATTATGGATAGGGCGCAGCAAGTGGGCGGAATAAGTGCGTAGTTTCCGAACGGGTAAAGAACAGCCAAAGCCAGCAACGGCGGGAAAGGTTGCGACGGTGCGAGCGCGATAACGCAACAATAAGTACGCAGTATCGGCACAAACGAACTATTAGAGGTGCAGCATGGCCGCAAGGACTTGGACAAGCGAGCAGCGCGCAAAACAGGCGCAAGCGATCCATAACTGGCAACCGTGGAAGTATTCAACCGGGGCGAGGACGCCAGAGGGCAAGGCGGCATCGTCGCAAAATGTTATTATCGGGCAACGTAAAAGACGCCATGAGCTGGAGCAAGCGCGGCAGGAACTACAGGCCATCCTTGCAAAAATTCAGCGTCTCGCCCGCTGCGTTAGAACATAACCCAGCCTCAAGCCTCCACTAGCTGGGGGCATAATTGGGGGCACATTTCCAAATCGAAAAGTGCAAATGCCGTAGTGATGCGGCATGTATGGCTTAATGTGAATGACGCCGGGCCAAATTAGGTTTCAAAGTCAATTGTTGCGGTTGCAGTGCAACCCGAAGGGAAGTCATGGCGCGTCTGATCTTTCTGGTGGTGGCCGTCGCTTTGGTGTACTGGCTGTTGCGCCGCTTTCGCCGGCCACCGCCCGAATCCCGCGATGTCCCGCAGACTGAAGATATGGTGAGTTGTGCCCGTTGCGGCCTGAACTTGCCCAAGAGCGAAGCGATTGCCTCGGGCGACGAATATTATTGTTGCGAGGCGCACCGGCGCGAATCGAAGCCGGAATGACGCCTATGCGGGACGCCTCAAATCCCGAAGTCTCGCTATTCGCTGCCTGGCGCCCGCCGGCTCCGTTGTCGCCGGATAGCCTGTGGCGTTCTCTTTCATTGTTCAATCTGTACCGCCTGATCCTGGGCGGTGTGCTGGTGTTCACCTCTGCGTTGTTCGGTGCGGCGCTGTCGCTGACGCAGCATGAACAGACGGCATTCTTCTGGGTCAGCGCCGTATTCACCTTGCTGGTGCTGGTTTCCGTGCTGGCCGTCGTCTTGCGCAAGCCGCAACCCGGCTGGCAGCTTGCATTCCAGCTATGTGTCGATATCGCATGTATCAGCATGTTGAGCTATATCGGCGGCGTGCAAAGCAATCTGCCCATGCTGTTGCTGGTGTCGCTGGCATTCGTCGGCATGATTAGTCATGGGCGCATCACCCTGCTGTATGCGGCACTGGCGAGCATCACGCTGCTGCTTAGCCATGCCTATGCGGTGCTGACGCGCGATGCTTCGGAGTCCTTGTTCTTCCAGACCGGCATCCTGAGCACCTCGTATTTTGCGGTGGCCTGGCTTGCGCATGCGCTTTCCAAATATGCATTGGACAGCGAACGCCTGGCGGCGCGGCGCGGGGAAGATCTGTCCAACATGGCCGAGGCCAACCGTTTGATGATCCAGGATATGCCGGACGGTATGCTGGTGGTGGACGAACGCGGCCGCGTGCGCCAGTTCAACCCAAGTGCCGGACGTTTGCTTGGATATACCTTCTCCGCCGGGCAGGAGATTGCGCTGGTCGAGTGTTCGACCTTGCTGGAAGCGATGTATGCCGCATGGCGGCAGAACCACGAGCTCGGCGGCGAGGTGCTGCAATTGCCGCGCAGCAATCGCATGGTGCGCGTGCGATTCCTTGAGATCGGCGACCGTTCTTTTTGGGGGGCGGTGATCGTGCTGGAGGACATGCAGCGCATGCAGGAACAGGCGCAGCAGGTGAAATTGGCAGCTTTGGGCCGACTGACGGCAAACATTGCGCATGAGGTGCGCAATCCGTTGTCGTCGATCAGCTATGCCACAGAACTTTTGCAGGAAGTGCAGAGCGATCCGACGCAGACGCGTTTATTGCAGATCATTCTGGATAACACCGCGCGCCTGAACCGCATCGTGCAGGATGTGATGCAGATCAACCGTCGCGACCGCTCTCAGGCGGAAAGGATCGCGCTGTGCGCGGCGTTGCCGACATTCGTTGACGGTCTTGCGCAGGTGGAGCAGGTGTCGCGCGATGTGTTCGAACTGGATCTGCCTGCGGATTGCACCGTACATTTTGATCGCGGGCATTTCGAACAGGTGCTATGGAACTTGTGCCGCAACGCATTGCGATATAGTCACAAGCAAAAAGGCAGTGTGCAGCTGCGATGTTTGCAAGATGCCCGGGGGCGACAGATACTTGAGGTTGAAGATGACGGGCCGGGCGTGGCCGAAGCGGATGCGCAAAGTCTGTTCGAGCCTTTCTACACCACCGATAGCGGCGGTACCGGCTTGGGACTTTATATCGCACGGGAGCTGTGCGAGGCGAACGATGCGGTAATCGGTTATCGGCGCGGCGACCATGGAGGGGCTTGTTTCAGCATCTCTTTTGCGACCGCCGACGATACATAAAGGATAAAGGAATGGGAGCGGGGATACCCAACGTGCTGATCGTGGACGACGAGCCCGATATTCTGGAACTGCTGGAGCTCGCGTTGACGCGCATGGGACTGGATGTGACCCGGGCGAGCGGATTGTCCGAAGCGAAAGCGCGGCTGGGCGAGCGTCGCTATGCCATGTGCCTGACCGACATGCGCATGGCCGATGGCACGGGCCTGGATGTGGTGCAACATATCTCGGAAAGCAATCTCGACCTGCCCGTCGCCGTGATTACGGCGCACGGCAATATGGAGAATGCCGTGGCAGCGCTCAAGGCGGGTGCCTTCGATTACCTTTCCAAACCAGTGTCGCTGGAACAATTGCGCGCCCTGGTGACTTCCGCGCTCCGTTTGCCTGCCGGTGCCGGACAGACGGAAAGATCTTTGTCATCCCTGCTGGGCGAAGCGCCGGCCATGCAACAGGCGCGCGACTTGATCGCGCGCGTCGCGCGCAGTCAGGCGCCGGTGCATATCAGCGGCGAGTCGGGCAGCGGCAAGGAGATGGCGGCACGCCTGATCGTGGAGCAGAGCGCGCGCTGCGGCCAGCCTTTCATCGCGGTCAACTGCGGGGCGATCCCCGAGAATCTGATGGAGAGCGAGTTCTTCGGCTACCGCAAAGGCGCGTTCACCGGCGCCGACAAGGACCGGGACGGATTCTTTCAGGCGGCGAACCAGGGCACGCTCTTGCTGGATGAGGTGGCAGAGTTGCCGCTGGCGATGCAGGTCAAGTTGCTGCGCGCTATCCAGGAAAAACGGGTGCGCCGCGTGGGGGCGACCGAAGAAGAGGCGGTGGATGTGCGCATCTTGAGCGCCACACACCATGATTTGGCGGAATGCGTGCGCGAGGGCAGTTTTCGCCAGGACCTTTACTATCGGCTGAACGTGATCGCGCTGCGTATGCCGGCTTTGCGCGAGATACATGAGGATATTCCGCAGATCGCACAGCAACTGTTGACCAGGATGGGGGGCGCGCAGGCCGCAAGATTTTCGCCTGCTGCGCTGAAAGTGTTGTCGGCATATGACTTCCCGGGAAATGTGCGCGAGCTGGAAAATGTAATCGAGCGCGCGCTGGCCTTGTGTACGGACGGGCTTATACAGCCGGACGATCTGCAATTGAAACCCATGGTCGGCGAACCGCAGCAGGCGACGGTGGGCGGGGGCAAGTACCCGCTGACGGACTATCTGGATCGTGTGGAACGCGAGGCGATACTGGAAGCCCTGCATCAGACACATTTCAACCGCACCGCTGCCGCCAAAATACTCGGCGTGACATTCCGCGCCCTGCGCTACCGCATGGACAGGCTGTCCATTACCGGCAAGGAAAAGCTGTGAAGTTCGATTCGAGCGGGTGGTTGAGCGGGGTCGGGCGTATCGCGTCGCCCAATTACGATGCACGACCGGCGCGGACGCCGATCAGCCTGCTGGTCATTCACAGCATCAGTCTGCCGCCGAACGAATTCGGCGGTTCGGGCGTGCGGCAGTTGTTTACCAACACGCTGGACTGCAGCGCGCATCCATATTACGAGCAACTTAAGGGGGTGCGCGTCTCGGCGCATTTTCTGATTGGACGTGACGGCGGCATCACCCAGTTTGTCTCCTGCAGAAGTCGTGCATGGCATGCGGGCGTTTCGGTATGGCAGGGACGCGAGCGCTGCAACGATTATTCGATTGGCATCGAGCTGGAGGGTTGCGACACCATGCCTTTTGAGCCTGCGCAATATGCGGTCTTGTCTCGCCTGACGCGCCGCTTGCAGCGACGATACCCGATCCGCCATATCGCCGGTCACGCCGAAATCGCGCCGGGACGCAAAACCGACCCCGGTCCGACCTTCGATTGGGAACAATATTTCAGCCTGCTAGGCCGCTCATCCGCGTAACGGCGGGAGGCGGGCATATTTCAAAATATATAGACCAAATTTCCGCTTGCATTAATTTCCTCAGCTACTAGAATTAGCCACAATTCGCAGGCTAGACCACTAGATATAGTGTTTTCTGCGTAAAACCGCTCCGGTGCAAGGCCGGACGATATCTGCAAATATAAAGGGGAGATACATGTTGCAACCTTCTGAAACCGCATCGCCATCCGCATCCGCCAACGTGTTCGCTTCTCGTGAGTCCGAGCCGACAGGCGGCCCCTCCGGTGTGACACTGGATCAGTACAAGATCATTCGCCGCAATGGTTCCGTCGTCTCTTTCGAGCCGTCCAAGATTTCCATTGCCATGACCAAGGCCTTTATCGCTGTGAACGGCGGACAAGGCGCCGCTTCCGCGCGCGTGCGCGAGATGGTCGAGCAATTGACCGGCGGAGTGGTGAGTGCGCTGGCACGCCGCCAGCCGCATGGCGGCACGTTCCATATCGAAGACATTCAGGATCAAGTTGAATTGTCCTTGATGCGTTCCGGCGAGCATGATGTGGCGCGCGCCTATGTGTTGTACCGCGAGCGCCGCAATCAGGAGCGCGCCAAGAGCAAGGCGGACGCAGCGCCGACAGCACCGTCATTGACCGTGACCGAAGGCGGAATGAAACGTCCGCTGGATGTGCAGGCCCTGTCTGCCAGCATCGAGGCGGCATGCGCGGGTCTGGGGGATGCGGTCGACGCAGCCAAGATACTCAAGAGCACGCTGAAAGATCTGTACGATGGTGTGGCCATGGAAGAAGTGCGCAAGTGCACCATCCTGTCTGCGCGTGCCTTGATCGAGCAAGACCCGGCTTACAGCTTTGTGACGGCGCGCCTGCTGCTGAACAACATCTGCTGCGAGATCCTCGGTGAGCCGGTGACGCAAGCCGACATGGCGACGCGTTATGCCGAATATTTCCCAAAGTTCATCAAGCGAGGCATCGAGGCCGAACTGCTGGACGAGGAACTGGGCCGATTCGATCTGGCACGTCTGGCGGTCGCGCTGGATTCGGATCGCGACCTGCAGTTCAACTACCTTGGTCTGCAAACCTTGTACGACCGTTATTTCCTGCATGTCGAAGAAAAGCGCATCGAATTGCCGCAAGCGTTCTTCATGCGCGTGGCGATGGGTCTGTCCTTGAACGAAGTGGATCGCGAAGCGCGCGCCATTGAGTTCTACCGCCTGCTGTCCAGCTTCGATTTCATGAGCTCGACGCCGACCCTGTTCAATTCCGGGACGCGCCGTTCGCAACTGTCTTCCTGCTATCTGACCACGGTGGCCGACGATCTGGACGGCATCTATGAAGGCTTGAAAGAAAACGCATTGCTGTCCAAGTTCGCTGGTGGTCTGGGCAACGACTGGAGCAATGTGCGTGCGCTGGGTTCTCACATCAAAGGCACCAACGGCAAGTCGCAGGGCGTGGTGCCGTTCCTCAAGGTGGTCAACGACACCGCCGTGGCGGTGAACCAGGGCGGCA
>WOZO01000169.1 GCA_011620315.1 Sideroxydans sp.
GTTTGCTGCTGTCTTTATGATAGTTTTGGTGGGGTAGTCCGACAGGCTGCTAGAGAAAACTCTTTCTTCAGCGATTCCAACCGATTTGGTTTTTTACTGGACAGTGACAATTGGATATATTGGTCTTGCACTTATAGAAATAAATTACTGGTACTTCAAACCGTCTGATGCGGCTGAAAAGTATTGGAAATGGATTTGCGAGACATCACATGAATTGGCAGCGAGTGTAGTTAGTCTCTTACGGCTAATAAGCGGGGTGTTAATTGGATTTGTAATTACATGGGCAGCGGCAGACTGGAGTGGGTTTAACGGAAAGGGCGGTGTAGTCTTTTTTCTATATGCGGTAATTGCGATGGGTGAAGCTGCATTTTTGGTTGGCTGGACAAAGAAGAGATCGCGTCAGACATATATATAAACCGGAGTAGGGTAAATTGAGCAACGATGAAGCTCATCGCTTGAAATGCTAGGCATCGCCAAATTCCCTAATTAGCGTACTTCGCTAACGGCAAGGTAGACAAGAATTGGTTGCGGACTCTTGCAGCGCGAAGGCTGGTCGACGGAAGGGGCTGAACGGTGGTTGATGCCGGTACTTATTTATCACTAACTAGGAGGGGCAAATATGGAATACAAAATTATTTCAAAAGACACAATTACTTTGTTGGAGTTGGAGGTCAAGAGTATGTTGCGTGATGGCTGGAAACCTATTGGGGGCGTGGTTGTTTTTCGTAACGAGTTCATGAATCGAGAATCATTTCTACAAACTATGACAAAGGGTGGCTAATGGTTCGCAGGGTCGAGCCTGCGTAGATACTGTTATCCAAGTCAACAGCCATGAAGTCCGCGGGCGCAATAACCAACGGGCATTGCGCCGTATGTTCACAAATGAGCGGGCTCAGCGTCATAATGGATTTCGGCGCAATGCCACAAAATCATCAAGGAGGTAAATGATGCAAATCGCAAAACAGCAAGTTGCTTCGATGCTTCAGAATTTGCCGGAGGATTGTTCGCTGGAGGATATTCAATATCATCTTTATGTGATTGAAAAAATCAAGAATGGCGTAGCGCGGGTGGAAATTGAAGGTGCCATCCCGCAACAGGACGCAGAAAAGAAATTAGCCAAATGGATACGCGAGTAAGTTGGTCGCCCGAGGCGCTGGAGGATGTAGATTCCATCGCGGCTTATATCGCCAAGGACTCGCCATTTTATGCATCTGCTGTGGTGCAAAAGATTTTGGATGTTGCCCGGAGTCTGGGTGATTTTCCCAACATCGGGCCGATGGTCCCAGAAATTGGTGAGCCTGCATTTCGCGAGCGTTTTGTTTATAGCTACCGAGTGATATACCGGGTGGCCTCGGAACAAGTGCTGATTGTTGCTGTGATACATGGAAGAAGATTGCTTACTCCGACGCTGATTGGCTTGGAGTAGCTTGCCCGACTTGTTGGGTATCGCAACGCTCCACCCAGCCTGCTGACCTTTAACAAACATAGATAACCAACCAGAAAGAGAAACATGACCACCCTCATCAAAACCGACACCAAACTCGGCGAAGGCGCAGAAGCCCAAGCCGGACAAACCGTCATCGTGCATTACACCGGCTGGCTGTTCGACGAGAACGCAGCAGACAACAAGGGTACGAAGTTCGACAGTTCGCTGGACCGTAACGAGCCGTTCGACTTTCCGCTCGGCGGCGGGCGCGTCATCAAGGGTTGGGACGAGGGCGTGGCAGGCATGAAGGAAGGCGGATCGCGCACCTTGGTGATCCCGCCCGAAATGGGTTACGGCCCGCGCGGTGCGGGTGGCGTGATTCCGCCGAATGCGACGCTGGTGTTCGATGTGAAGCTGTTGAAGGTGATCCGTACCGAGATGGTGGATACCAAGGTCGGCGAGGGCGACGAGGCGCAGGCTGGACAGCATGTGACCGTGCATTACACCGGCTGGCTGTTCGACAAGCATGCGGAAGGCAACAAGGGCGCGAAGTTCGACAGTTCGCGTGACCGCGACGAGCCGTTCGAATTTCCGCTGGGCATGGGCCATGTGATCCAGGGTTGGGACATGGGCGTGCAGGGCATGAAGGTGGGCGCTCAGCGCAAGTTGGTGATCCCGCCCCAAATGGGCTACGGCGCGCATGGCGCGGGCGGTGTGATTCCACCCAACGCGACGCTGGTGTTCGACGTGGAGTTGCTCGCAGTCAAATGAACATGCCGGCTAAACTGGCGTAACATTTAGATGTGAGAGTACGCAAGTAAAGGAGCGGCAGATGTTCCAGATTCGAGTTCACGGACGTGGCGGTCAAGGCGTAGTGACTGCCACGGAGATGTTGTCGGTCGCGGCGTTCGAGGAAGGCCGCCATGCACAGGCTTTCCCCAGTTTCGGTTCGGAGCGCACGGGTGCGCCGGTGGTGGCGTTCTGCCGCCTCGACGATAAAGAGATACGTCTGCGTGAGCCGATCATGGAACCGGATGCGCTCATCATCCAAGACCCTACCCTGCTGCATCAGGTCGATGTGTTCGCAGGATTGAAGGCGGATGGTTATGTGCTGCTCAATTCGGCGCACAGCTTCGAGCAGATCGGGCTGGGTGAATTGGTGAAACAGCGCGGACATTCCAAGATGTCCACATTGCCCGCGACCGAACTGGGTCTGAAACATGTCGGCCGCCCTATTCCCAACGTGCCGCTCATCGCGGGTTTCGCCGCACTCTCAGGTATGTTCAAACTGGAATCCGTCATCAAGGCGATCAACGAGAAGTTCTCGGGCAAAGTGGCCGAGGGCAACATCGCTGCCGCCACGGAAGCCTACGAGCTGGTGAAGCAACAGATGGAGGATCGCGCCCATGCTTAAGCAGATAGAAGGCAGCAAAGCCGTCGCCGAAGCCATCGCTTTGTGCCGTCCCGAAGTGATCTGTGCCTATCCGATCTCGCCGCAGACGCATATCGTCGAAGCACTGGGCGAGATGGTGAAGTCCGAAGAATTATCCCCCTGTGAGTTCATCAACGTGGAGAGCGAGTTTGCCGCGATGTCGGTGGCCATCGGTTCTTCCGCAGCCGGTGCGCGCTCCTATACGGCGACCGCTTCGCAGGGACTGCTGTTCATGGTGGAAGCGGTCTACAACGCCGCCGGGCTCGGTCTGCCCATCGTGATGACCGTGGCTAACCGCGCCATCGGCGCCCCCATCAACATCTGGAACGACCATTCCGATTCACTCTCGCAGCGCGACTCCGGCTGGATGCAACTGTTCGCCGAGACCAATCAGGAAGCGGTCGACCTGCACATCCAGGCGTTTAAGCTGGCCGAAGAACTCTCCATGCCCATCATGGTGTGTATGGACGGCTTCATCCTCACCCACGCCTTTGAGCGCGTGGATATTCCAACGCAAGAACAGGTGGATGGTTATCTGCCACCGTTCGATCCGCGCCAGTCGCTCGATCCGAAAGAGCCGATCTCCATCGGCGCGATGGTCGGCCCCGAAGCGTTCATGGAAGTGAAGTATCTGGCGCATGCCAAGCAGATGCAGGCGCTGGAACTGATCCCGCAACTGGCGGCCGAATTCAAACAGCAGTTCGGGCGAGAGAGCGGCGGACTGGTGCGTACCTATCGTGCAGAAGATGCCGAGACGATGATCGTGGCTATGGGTTCGGTGCTGGGCACGGTGAAGGACACAGTGGACGAGCTGCGTGAACAGGGTCACAAGATCGGTGTGCTGGGCATCATCAGCTATCGCCCCTTCCCCTTGAAAGAAGTGCGCGCCGCGCTGGTGAACTGCAAACGTTTCGTGGTGCTGGAGAAGAGCCTCGCGGTCGGCATGGGCGGCATCGTCGCTACCGATGTACGCATGGCGGTGACCGGCACTGGCTTGAAGGGATTCACCGCCATCGCCGGACTGGGCGGACGCAACATCACCAAGGCGTCGCTGCACAAGCTGTTCCTCGAAGCGGAGCAGGAGAAGCTGGAGCCGGTGACCTTCGTCGACCTGGACTGGGACGTGGTCAACAAACAACTGGAGCGCGAGCGGCAGAACCGCCACTCCGGCCCCATCGCAGAGAACATCCTGTACGACAAGGGGATGTCTTCGTCTGCCAAGTTTGGTTGAGGAGAACACGATGAGCTTTCAACCTGTGAAGTTCTACCAGACCGGCACCTACACCGTGGGCAACCGTTTGCTGGCGCCGGACGCGCGCAGCGTGCAGGCCGGTGAGCTACGCAGCAACTCGATCAACTCCGGCCACCGTGCCTGCCAAGGCTGCGGCGAGGCGCTCGGTGCGCGTTATGCCATCGATGCGGCAATGGCCGAGAGTAATAACCAACTGATCGCGGTGAACGCGACCGGCTGTCTGGAAGTGTTCTCTACACCCTATCCAGAATCGTCCTGGCAGGTGCCGTGGATACACTCGCTGTTCGGCAACGCACCCGCGGTGGCGACCGGTGTGGCTGCTGCGATGAAGGTGAAGGGCAAGACCGAGGTGCGCGTGGTGGCGCAGGGCGGCGACGGCGGTACCACCGACATCGGCTTCGGTTGCCTGTCCGGCATGTTCGAGCGCAACGACGATGTGCTGTACATCTGTTACGACAATCAGGCTTACATGAATACCGGCGTGCAGCGTTCGTCCGCCACGCCGCCGACTGCGCGCACCGCGACCACCATGCCGGTGGGCAAGGAGCCGGGCAACGTGTTCGGCCAGGGCAAGAACGTGCCCGAGATCGCCATGGCGCACGGCATCCCCTACGTGGCGACGGCGACCGTGGCCGACTTGCGCGATCTGGAATACAAGGTGCGCCGTGCGATGAAGATGCACGGCGCGCGTTACATCCATATCTTCGTGCCCTGCCCGCTGGGTTGGGGCTCGGCGTCGCACGACACCATCAAACTGGCGCGGCTGGCGAAAGAGACCGGCATGTTCCCGGTGTTCGAGGCCGAACACGGCGAAGTGACCGGCGTGCTGAAGATCCGCAACAAGCAACCCATCGAGGAATATCTCAAACCGCAGAAGCGTTTCGCGCATCTGTTCGGCAAACACGCGCATCCGGAGATGGTGGCGCACCTGCAAGCCATCGCCGACCGCAACATTCGCAAGTACGGTCTGCTGGAGGAGGTTAAAACTCCATGAATACCTCTAGAAATCGTAGCGAGCAGTCTGAGTGCAAGGAGCCGCGCAGTGAATGACGAAACATACCATGCAGGTAGGCTAGGAATGAACGAGCACGTGACGCAGCAATCGGGCTGCGCAGCAGATTTATAGAGGTGTTCCATGGCTAACAAACCCTTTGCTATTACCCTCAAGCCGGGCACTTCGCTGGCTAACCTGACCGGCTCCTGGCGTTCGGCGCGGCCGGTGTATCTCAACCGCCTGCCGCCATGCAACAACGCCTGTCCGGCCGGTGAGAACATCCAGGGCTGGTTGTTCCATGCCGAGTCGGGTGACTACGAGCAGGCTTGGCGTGTGCTGGTGCGCGACAATCCGTTGCCGGCCGTGATGGGACGCGTGTGTTACCACCCCTGCGAAACCTCATGTAATCGCGGGCAACTGGAAGAGGCGGTAGGTATCAATTCGGTGGAACGTTTCCTCGGCGACGAGGCGAACAAGCGCGGCTGGAAGTTCGATGCGCCCGCCGAATCTACGGGCAGGAAGGTGCTGGTGGTCGGTGCCGGCCCGTCCGGCCTGTCCGCCGCCTATCATCTGGCGCGCATGGGCCACAAGGTCGAGATCCACGAGGCCGGCCCGCTGGCCGGCGGCATGATGCGTTTCGGCATCCCGAAATACCGGCTACCGCGCGATGTGCTGGACGCCGAAGTGCAGCGCATCCTCGACTTGGGCGTGACGCTCAAGCTCAACACCAAAGTGGAGCACATCGAACAGAGCATGCAGGACGGCGCTTTCGACGCGGCCTTCCTCGCGGTCGGCGCGCACATCGGCAAGCGTGCCATGATCCCGGCGGGTGATGCTTCGCACATCGTGGATGCGGTGTCGGTGCTGCGCTCAATGGAGGGCGAGGACAAGCCGATGCTGGGGCGCAAGGTGGTGGTGTACGGCGGAGGCAACACGGCGATCGACGTGGCGCGCACGGTGAAACGCATGGGCGGCGAGCCGCTCATCGTCTATCGCCGCACGCGCGACAAGGCGCCTGCACATGATTTCGAGATCGAGGAAGCCTTGCAGGAAGGCGTGATGATCAAGTGGTTGTCCACCATCAAGCAGGCCGGTGTGGGCGAGATCACGGTGGAGAGGATGGAGCTGGACGAGAAAGGCTTCCCGCAACCGACCGGCGAATTCGAGAAACTGGAAGCGGACTCGGTGGTGCTGGCGCTGGGGCAGGATGTCGATCTGTCGCTGCTCAACGGTGTGTCCGATCTGGAGATCAAGGACGGCACGGTGCAGGTCGCGCCCAACATGATGACCGGCCATGCCGGCATCTTCGCCGGTGGTGACATGGTGCCGTCGGAGCGCACGGTCACGGTGGGCGTGGGGCACGGCAAGAAGGCGGCGCGCAACATCGACGCCTGGTTGCGCGACATCACCTACGCGCCCGAGCCCAAGCACGAGATCGCCACCTTCGACAAACTCAACCCGTGGTACTACTCCGACGCCGACAAGACGGTGCGCCCGATGCTGGACATGATCCGCCGCCAAACCAGCTTCGACGAGGTGCAGGGCGGGCTGGACGAGACGAATGCATTGTTCGAGGCGCGCCGATGTCTGTCATGCGGCAACTGTTTCGAGTGCGACAACTGCTACGGCGTGTGCCCGGACAACGCGGTGATCAAGCTCGGTCCCGGCAAGGGCTTCGAGTTCAACTACGACTACTGCAAGGGCTGCGGCATCTGCGAGGCCGAGTGTCCGTGCGGTTCGATCAAGATGGTGCCGGAAGACATCTGACCCGACTCCACTATGAATCATCTTTCCAATCCGTTGCTCATCACGGCGATGATGCTCGCCGTGTCCAATCTGTTCATGACTTTCGCCTGGTACGGCCACCTGAAGAACCTCGCGACTTCGCCCTGGTATGTGGCGGCGCTGGTGAGCTGGGGCATCGCACTGTTTGAATATATAGTGCAGGTGCCGGCCAACCGTATCGGCTACACTCAGCTCAGTCTGGGTCAGTTGAAGATATTGCAGGAAGTCATCACGCTGGCCATCTTCGTGCCGTTCGCGGTGATGTATATGAACCAGCCGCTGAAGCTGGATTATCTGTGGGCGGGGCTGTGCCTGATCGGCGCGGTGTATTTTATTTTCAGAACGTAATCCATGAGCAAACACATCCATATCCTCGGTATCTGCGGTACCTTCATGGGCGGCATTGCCGCCATCGCCAAACAAGCGGGCTATCGCGTCACCGGTTGCGATGCCAACGTCTATCCGCCGATGAGCACGCAACTGGAAGCGCAAGGCATCGAGCTGATCGAAGGCTTCGGAGTTGAACAACTCGACCTCAAGCCGGACGCGTTCGTCATCGGCAACGTGGTGTCGCGCGGCAACCCGCTGATGGAAGAAATATTGAATCGCGGATTGCCCTATGTCTCCGGCCCGCAGTGGCTGGCGGATACTTTGTTGCGCGACAAGTGGGTGCTGGGTGTGGCCGGTACGCACGGCAAGACCACCACCACCTCGATGCTGGCCTGGATACTGGAATACGCGGGGCTGAATCCAGGCTTCCTGATCGGCGGCGTGCCGCAGAACTTCGGCATCTCGGCGCGCATCACCGAATCACCTTTCTTTGTGATCGAGGCAGACGAATACGACACCGCCTTCTTCGACAAGCGCTCCAAGTTCGTGCACTACCGTCCGCGCACCGCGATCCTCAACAACCTGGAGTTTGATCACGCCGACATCTTTGCCGACCTGACTGCCATCGAGACGCAGTTCCATCATCTGGTGCGCACGGTGCCGGGCAACGGGCTGGTGGTGAGCAACGGTCGCGAGGAATCATTGCAGCGCGTGATGCAGCGCGGATGCTGGACGCCGGTGGAGCTGTTTGGAGTCACAGCTTCAACTCCCTCTCCCTCCGGGGGAGGGCTGGGGTGGGGGAACGGCTGGCAAATCGACGCTGAGGACAATGTTTTCTTCAACGGCAAGCTGCAGGGCACGCTGCAATGGGAACTGATGGGCGATCACAACCGCATGAACGCGCTGGCCGCGCTGGCCGCCGCGCGCCATGCCGGTGTGCTGGTCGCGCAGGGCTTGGCGGCATTGTCCGAATTCAAGAACGTGAAGCGCCGCATGGAAGTGCGCGGCACGGTCAACGGCATCACCGTGTACGACGATTTCGCCCATCACCCCACGGCCATCGACACCACCGTTGCGGGTCTGCGCCGCAAGGTGGGCAAGGCGCGCATTCTCGCCGTGCTGGAGCCGCGCTCCAACACCATGAAGCTGGGCGTGATGAAAGACGCACTGCCAGCCAGCCTGAAAGATGCCGATATGACTTTCTGCTACGCCGGCAATCTGGACTGGGATGCGCGCGGTGCACTGGCACCGCTGGGGGATCAGGCGGTGGTGAAGGACGACCTCAACGAACTCATCGATGCCATCGCCAGCGCGGCGAAGTCAGGCGACCAGATACTGGTGATGAGCAACGGCGGTTTTGGCGGGATACACGAGAAGCTGTTGCTTCGGCTGCAGGGCTGATTGCCTACTGCACCAGATACTCGATCACATCCCCGTCCGCTTCCTCGAAATTCCGCCCCAGGCTGATGGCGCCGGCTCCGTGCAGGACGATCTGCTGGTGGTTCAGCTCGATCATCTGGCCGTCGCTGAAACGCACGAAGGTGCCGTTCGCGCTGTGGTCGGTGAGCAGGAATTTGCCGAAATTGAATTCGATACGGGCGTGTTGGCGCGAGACGAGGTTGTCGAGGACCGCCAGATCCGAATCTTCCGCGCGGCCCAGCAGGGCACTGCGGTGTTGCTCGCCGAGGGTGCAAACATGGGTATCGTAACGCAGCATCAATTCGTTGCGGGACAGCGCGGGTTTACGGAATTGCTGTGTGCCGATGCGCGTACTGGTCGTGTCTTCCTGCTCCCATAACACCTGGAACACATCGAACGATTCTTGCTTGCCGCGAAATGCCGTGCGATGCAGGGGGCGCGTGTACTTGAGCAGTTTGTCCGGCAGTTCGCCGATCACCGCTTGTGAGGTGAGGATCTGCCGCGCGCGCGTGATGGCGGTGATGCGCGCCGCCAGATTGACGGTGTCGCCGAAAGCATCGTTGCGATCCAGCAGGACATCGCCATAGTGCAGGCCGATGCGCGCGCAGATCGGATGGCCGCCGCCGGGGCGCTGCTGCTCGACTTCCTGTTGCATGGCGCGCGCGGCATTGACTGCGCTCACCGCGTCCGGGAAGGAGCACATAACTTCATCGCCCATGGTCTTGATCAGTTTGCCATGATGCTGGAAGGCAACACTGGTGAAGATGGACAGCGTGCGGGTGACCATGCGCAGCGCGGCTTCGTTGCCGAGTTTGTCGTACAGGGCGGTGCTGCCGCTGATGTCGGCGAACAGAATGGCGAGATTCTGCTGCGCGTGTTCCATCAGCCGTTGGTACCGAACATCATGCGCCTGGCCACGAATTCCTTGGCGGGCGGAATGTGGTCGAGCAGGTTAAGCGCGGCGGAGCGCATGGGGCTCAGCAGCGGCAAATCATTGGAGAACAGACGCACCAGGCCGTCGGTGAAGCGGATGCCCGCGTTGCGGTCGATACGGCGCGAATCGCGGTAGGCTTTGCACATGGCGGCGGAGCCGATGCCGTCCGGCGCGTGGTCGAGGATGGTCTGCGCCAGTTCCCACGCGTCGCGGATGCCCATGTTGAAGCCCTGTCCCGCGACCGGATGCAGGGTCTGCGCGGCATTTCCGATCAGCACGGTATGCGGGAAGGTGATGTCGGGCGCGCGCTTCAGGCGCAAGGGGTAGCTGCTGCGCTTGCCGATGGCGGTGAAGTTGCCGACACGGTCGCCGAAGTGGCCTTGCAGAAAGCGCAGCAAGGTCCCAACGTCCCAGCCCAGCATGCTCTGCACTTGTTCGTGCGCGGCAGTCAGCACCAGCTCATAGCCATCCAAATAAGGCAGCAGCGCCATCGGGCCTTGCGAGGTAAAACGCTCGAAGGCGACCCCGTTGTCCGGTCTGTCCGTATTGACGTGGGCGATGATGCCGCTCTGGCCGTAGTCGGTGATCTGCGGCGGATGTTTTGGCTCAAGCAACTGGCCGCCGTCGGCGACCACAGCGAGTTTTGTGGTGAGGGTGTGTTGCATGCCTTGCTGTTGATAGACGATGGTCGATTGTTCATTGCTGCAGGACAGGTCGCTGACGGCAGCGCCGTACAGGCAATCGACATCGGTCTGATGCAAAGCCTGTTGCAAGGCGGCATGCAGCGCGGTGTAAGGCAATACGTAACCCATGTCCGGCACGTTCAGATCATCGGCGCGCAAAGTGGTGTGACCGGAGCTGTCTTTCTGTGTGACCTCGATCACCTTGATGCCGCTGACATTCTGCAGCGTCTGCCAGGCCCCCAGTCTCTGCAACAACAGGCGCGAGCCGTAGGACAGCGCCAGCGCGCGCGGGTCGGTGGTGTTGATCGCGGATTCGCGCGCTTCCAGCAACGCCACTTTCAGGTCGTTGTCGCGCAGGGCCAGCGCCAGCGCGATGCCGACCGGGCCGCCGCCGATGACGGCGACATCGTAGTGCTCATTCATGGCGCATCTCCTCCTCGATCTGTTCGATAGTCTTGGGTGCTTCCCGCGTGAGCACTTCATTTCCCTGCGCGGTGATCAGCACATCGTCCTCGATGCGGATGCCGATGTGCCACAGTTCCTTCGGCACGTTGTCGGCGGGACGGATATAGCAGCCGGGCTCGACCGTAAGGGTCATGCCGCTCTGCAGCGATCGCCAACTGCCGTCGAGTTTGTATTCGCCGACATCATGCACGTCCATGCCCAGCCAGTGGCCGGTGCGGTGCATGTAGAACTGCTTGTAGCTTTCCGTTTCCAGCACCGATTCCAGCGAACCCTGGCATAGTTTGAGGTCGATGAAGCCTTGCGCCAGTACGCGCAGTGCTGCCTGATGGGGTGCATCCCACGAATTGCCGGGACGGGCGGCGGCGATGGCGGCCTCCTGCGCGGCGAGCACGATCTGGTACACATCCTTTTGTGCGGGGGTGAACTTGCCATTGATCGGGAAAGTGCGGGTGATGTCGGAGGCATATCCTGCCAGTTCGCAACCCGCGTCGATCAGCAGCAGCTCGCCATCGTTCAAGCGCGCATCGTTGCCCACGTAGTGCAGCGTGCAGGCGTTGGCGCCGCCGGCGACGATGCTGGTGTATGCCGGATGACGCGCGCCGTGAGAGCAGAATTCGTGCAGCAGTTCGGCTTCCACCTCGTATTCATACTGGCCGGGGCGGGTAAAGCGCATGGCGCGGCGATGGGCCTCGCAGGAGATGGCGGCGGCGCGGCGCATGATGTCTTGCTCAACAGAGTCCTTGATCAGGCGCATCTCGTTCAACAACTCCTGCACGTCGCGCAGATGGGACGGAGCCTGGATGCCGCTGCGCGCTTTGGCTTTCACCGCTTCGCGTACTTTGAGCAGACGCGCGTCCCAATCGCTGCCCGCGCCCATCGGGTAATACAGGGTCGGTTGGTCGGCCATCAGCTCGGACAGCTTCTCATCCAGTTGCGCGATGGGGTAGGCGGCATCGAAGCCGAAGTGCCGCGCGGCGGCAGCCGGGCCGTAGCGGAAACCGTCCCAGATCTCGCGCTCGGGGTTCTTCTCGCGGCAGAACAGGATGGACTGCATCGCCTTGCCGTCGACCAGCACCAGCACGGCCTCGGGCTCGGCGAAGCCGCTCAGGTAATAGAAGTGGCTGTCGTGACGGTAGTCATAGTGCGCATCGGCATTGCGTGCCACTTCGGGCGCGGTGGGGATGACGGCGATGCCCTGCCCCATCTTTTCGAAAAGACGGCGGCGACGCAGCTGGAAATGGGCGTGATCAGACATGACCCGCATTCTGCGACGCATGCAATTGCTTGTCGAGTTCATCCAGCCGTTGCGGGGTGCCGATGTCCATCCACAGCCCGCGATGATGTTCGCCGCTTATCCTGTTCAGCGCGATCTGCTCGCGCAGCAGCGGTGCCAGCGGGGCTTTGCTGCCGCGCGGGATGTGGGTAAACAGGGCGGGTTGGTAGAGGCCGACACCGGAGAAGGTCAGGGCTGCGTGCTGCGTGCTGAGTGCTGAGTTCGTTACGCGGTCAGCATGCAGCCCGAAGTCGCCTTTTGGATTGTGCTCGGGGTTATCCACCAGCACCAGATGCGCCATGTCGTCGCTGGCGGCGAGCGTGGCGGCACGGGCGAGCAGCGCGCCGAAGTCGTAGTCACACCAGATGTCGCCGTTCACCACGGCGAACGGACCGTCGCCCAGCAGAGGCAGGGCGAACGCGATGCCGCCCGCCGTTTCCAGCGCGCTGCCTTCATCCGAATATGCGATGTGTGCGCCGTAGCGCGAGCCGTCGCCCAGTGCCTGTTCGATCTGCTTGCCGAGGTGGGCGTGGTTGATGACCAGATCGGTGATGCCCGCGCGTACCAGCCGCTCGATGTGCCACACGATGAGCGGCTTTCCGCCCGCCTGCAGCAGCGGCTTGGGGGTGTGGTCGGTGAGCGGGCGCATGCGCTCGCCGCGACCGGCGGCCAGGATCATGGCAAGCATTTAAAAATGACTTTCATGTTTGCGCTTTCTCCCGCTGGCGGGGGAAAGTTGGATAGGGGGATTGCGCAGCACCATGGGTCAGGCCTTCTCGATCTGCATATTGAGTTCGAGCAGGATGTTCAGAAGCGGCTTGAGGTCGATATAGCGCTCGCAGGCTTTGTGCAGGTATTCCATTACCAGCGGCATGTCCTTCAGGTAGCCGTCCTTGCCGTCGCGGTGATACAGGCGGGCGAAGATGCCCAGCACCTTGATGTGGCGCTGTACGCCCATCATCTCGTAGTCGCGGTAGAACTCGCCGAAGTCCTCGCGTACCGGCAGCCCGGCTTTGCGCGCCTTTTCCCAGTACGGGATCAGCCAGTCCATGACATCGGCCTCCTCCCATTTGACATAGGCATCCTTGAACAGCGAGGCGAGGTCATAGGTGATGGGGCCGTACACGGCGTCCTGGAAATCGAGGATGCCGGGCGAGGATAGAAAATTGCTTTTCTTGCTTGCTCCCCCGCCCGCTTGCGGGAGAGGGTTGGGGAGAGGGGAGCCGATATACATCAGATTGCGCGAATGGTAGTCGCGGTGCACATACACGCGGGGCTGGGCGAGGTTGTTGGCGAGGATGCGCTGGAACACTTCCTCCAGCTTGGACTTCTGTTTGTCGCTGAGCGTCACGCCCAGATGCTTGCCGATATACCACTCGGGGAACAGGTCGAGCTCGCGGCGCAGCAAGGCTTCGTTATAAGGCGGTAGTTCGTCAGGCTTGGAGGCAAGCTGGATCTTGATCAGCGCATCGGTCGCCGCAGCGTAAAGCTGCTTGGGACTTTCCGTCTGCAAAGCTTGCAAATAGGTGGTGTTGCCGAGGTCGGACAACAACAGGAAACCCTGCGTCACGTCTTGCGCGTACACATGCGGCACATGGGTGCCGGCCTGTTCGAACAGTTTGCCGATGTGCAGGAACGGTTCGCAGTTCTCGTGCTGCGGCGGGGCGTCCATCACTACCCGGGTAGTGCCATCGACAAAGGTGGCGCGGAAATAGCGGCGGAAGCTGGCGTCGGCGGAAGCGGGTGCGAGGGTGAACGTTTGGTCGGGGAAAAGGGATGAAAGCCAGTCGGTAAGCTGTTGTTGACGCTGCATTTGATTGCCTTAATGAGGGTTTTGTGCGATTTTAGCACCTTAATTTGACCGACCCGCCCATGCTTTTCCGTTCGCGCACGTTCGCACTTTTACTGTTGTTCACCCTGCCCTGCCTGGCGGTTGCCGAGACCTTGCCGCTCAAGTTGGATCGCACCTTCAAACGCCTGCCCCCTTTGGCCGAGCCGGGCGTGGCCTTCATCAGTGCGGACCGCTTGGAAGCACGACAGGGAGATCTGATTGAAGCGACCGGCAAGGTGGAACTGCGCCAGGAAGGGCAGGTGGTGAAAGCCGACCACTTGCTTTATGAACAGGAGAGTCAGGATGTTTACGCCGACGGAAATGTGAGCGTCGTGCAGGGAGAGAACGTGATGAACGGTCCCAAACTGAAGATGAATCTGGACCTTGATGTCGGCGAAATGGCGCAGCCGGAATTTTTCCTTGGTGAGAACAACGCGCGCGGTACCGCGGCTGTGATGAACATGGAAGGGCGCAGCCACCAGACCTTCCGTTCGGCGGTCTATACGACCTGCCCTGCCGGAAATGATGACTGGCTGGTCCGTATGAGCACGCTGGAACTTGATCGCGACAGACAGGTTGGGGTTGCATACAACGCCAGGGTGGAATTCAAGGGCGTGCCATTTCTATACACGCCGTGGATGGATTTCGCACTGAACGACGACAAGCGTTCCGGTTTTCTCGGCCCGATATTTGGCAGCACCAACTCCGGCGGTAGCGAGATCACACTGCCCTATTTCTGGAATATCGCGCCCAATCTGGATGTGACGTTCTCGCCGCGCCACATCAGCAAGCGCGGCACGCAGTTCAACAACGAGTTGCGCTACCTGCAGCCGCGATATAGCGGCGAGATCCATGCGGATGTACTGTCCGGTGATCGCATAAGCAAGCTGGACCGATCTCATTTCGGTATCAAGCACCTGCACGATCTTGGCGGCGGCTTCACGGCCGCGGTGGATGCGAACGTGGTGTCTGACGATGCCTATTACCGTGATCTGGCGGGGGCGCTCAGCGGCACCTCGCAAGCCAACCTGTTGCGCGAAGGTGTCGTGTCCTACGCGGGATACGGCTGGAGCGCCTCGGCCAGAGTGCAGCGCTATCAGACCTTGCAGGACCCGCTGGCACCGGTGGCGATACCCTATCGGCGCCAGCCGCAACTGACACTGAATACCAGCCGCCAGCTTGCGGACAGCACGCTGGATTTCACAAGCGAGTATGTCGATTACCGTCATCCGGATCTGGTGAGCGGACAGCGCGTGGTCATCAATCCATCGATCAACTATCCGCTGCTGAACGAGCAGGGCTATTTCCTGATACCGAAGCTGGGACTGCACTACACCAGCTATGTGCTGGATGCCAACAACACGAGCAACGTGCCGAACACGCAGCGCACTGTGCCGATGTTCAGTCTGGACAGCGGACTGATCTTTGAACGCAACGATTCATTTCTGGGCAATGCCTACATGCAGACACTGGAGCCGCGCGCCTACTATGTGCGCATCCCGTATCGTGACCAGTCTTTCTTGCCAAATTTCGACTCGGCGCTGGCACCGTTCAGCTTCAGCCAGATCTTCACCGAGAACCGCTTCCTCGGCAGCGACCGCGTCGGCGATGCGGACATGATGACTTTGGCGTTGACTTCGCGCGTGATCGACGGTGATGACGGCACCGAGCGCCTGCGTGTGGCGGTGGCTGAGCGATTCACGTTCAAAACGCCGCAAGTGAATCTTGGTGCCGTTGCAGACAGTAACAGCCGCTCGGATATCCTGCTGATGCTGGGTGGCAGGATGACGCGCGCCTGGAATCTGGACAGCCAGTTGCAGTACAACCCGAACCAAAAGCATACACAGACTTACAATGTCGCTGCGCGCTACAACTCGGAAGCGGGCAAGCTGCTGAACCTCGGTTATCGCTATACCCGCGATTCGCTGCGCCAGATGGATGTGTCGGGCCAATGGCCTTTGTTCGGCCGCTGGCATGGCGTGGGGCGATTGAACTATTCATTGCGCGAAGCCCGCGTCCTGGAGGCGCTGGGCGGGCTTGAGTATAATGCCGCGTGCTGGTCGATACGGGTGGTGGTGCAGAGCTTTACAACGGCGACCAATGAGCGCTCTACCGGCATATATGCCCAGCTCGAATTGAGCGATCTGTTCCGGATCGGCTCGGATCCGCTGGAAGCATTAAAGATCAGCGTCCCCGGTTATACCAAGCTGAATGAATTAACATCCGCCAAGCCGGAACAAGGCTTGCATTGATCCCCTTTTACGAAAGAAGTACATGCTGATAATCCGAATCGCGCTCACGATGTTGTTTGCCAGTTCCGTCGCCGCGGCCGAAACCGCAACGGCGCCAAAACTCCTCGATGATATTCGCGTTGTGGTGAATGACGATGTCATCACCCGCCTGGAACTCGATGAACGCATGCGGGTGGTTATCAGCCAGTTGCAGCGCCAAGGTACCAAGCTGCCGGACAGGAACATCCTCGAGAAGCAGGTACTGGAGCGCATGATCATGGAAAAGCTGCAGATGCAGTTTGCCAAGGAGACGGGGGTGCAAGTGGATGATGTCCAGCTGGAAGGCGCGCTGCAGCGTATCGCCCAGCAGAATAAATTCCCTTCACTGCCGGCCTTCCGCGCCAAGCTGGAAAAGGAAGGGATAGACTTTGCCAAGTTCCGTGAAGAGATCCGCGGCGAGATGCTCACCGGTCGTCTGCGCGAGCGCGAGGTGGACAGCAAACTGGTCATCAGTGAAGCCGACATCGAAGCGTTTCTGGCCACACAGGAGACGCAAGGCAACAAAGGCGAAGAGTTGAAGCTGGCGCATATTCTGGTGGTGGTGCCGGAACAGGCGACCGCTGTCGGAATCCGCAATTTCCAGCGCAAGGCGGAAGATGCGCTGGCCAAGCTGAAAGGTGGCGCGCCCTTTTCGCAAGTGGCTGCGGGATATTCGGATGCACGGGATGCGCTGCAGGGCGGTGAACTGGGCTGGCGTCCGACCAATCAGTTGCCGGCATTGCTCAGCGAACCGCTGGCGAGCATGAAGCCGGGCGAGCTCAGTCCGATCCTGCGCAGTCCTTCGGGTTTTCATATCATCAAGCTGCTCGACCGGCGCAGTTCGGACACGCCGGTGTTTATCACCCAGACACATGCACGCCACATCCTGATCAAAACCAGCGAACTGGTATCCGAGAACGAAGCCAGAGCACGCTTGCAGGAGATCAAGCGCCGCATCGACAAGGGGGCGGATTTTGCCGAACAGGCCCGTTTGCATTCCGAGGATGGCAGTGCCGCCCAAGGCGGCGACCTGAGCTGGATATCGCCCGGCGAGACGGTGCCCGAGTTCGAAAAAGCGATGGATGCGCTCAAGGTCGGACAAGTCAGCGGTCTGGTGCAATCCGGTTTCGGCTGGCATCTGATCCAGGTGCTGGAACGCAGGAACACCGACATCAGCACCGAGCAAAAGAAACAGCAGGCACGCAAGGCTATCCGCGCATACAAATCGGACGATGCCTACCAGGACTGGTTGCGCCAGTTGCGCGATCGCGCCTTTATCGAATATCGCGAGTGATACGTGATCGGCGCGGAGCGATTTCGTTCGCCTCCTCTCCCGCTTTCGGGAGAGGATTGAGGAGAGGGTAGGTGTCGACTCCGCTAATCATCACCAGCGGCGAACCGGCAGGTATCGGCCCCGACCTGTGCCTGCAACTTGCCCAGGAAGCGCAGCCGCTGGTGGTGATCGCAGATAAAGCGCTGCTACAGCAGCGCGCGGTGCAACTCGGTATCGAAGTCGGTGTGCGCGATTATTCTCCTGCCGAACCCCTGGCGAGCGGCAAGCTGAGTGTGTTGCATGTGCCGCTTGCGCGTCCCGCGACAGCCGGCCAGCTCGACAGCTCGAACGCATCTTATGTGCTGGAGACGCTGCGCCGTGCGGCACAGGGATGCATGTCCGGCGAGTTCTCCGGCATGGTCACCGCCCCGGTGCACAAAGGCATCATCAACGATGCCGGCATTCCATTCACGGGCCACACCGAATTCCTCGCCGAACAGACGCACACACCGCTGGTGGTGATGATGCTCGCCGGCGGCGGCATGCGCGTGGCGCTGGCCACGACCCACCTGCCTTTGCGCGAAGTGGCGGATGCGATCACCTCTGACTTGCTGGAAAGCATCCTGCGCATCCTGCACCGCGATCTGCAAAGCAGGTTCGGCATCGCGCAGCCGCGCATCCTGGTGGCAGGTTTGAACCCGCATGCCGGTGAAGGCGGTCATCTCGGGCGGGAAGAGATCGAGGTGATGATCCCGGTATTGGACAAGCTGAGCGCGGAAGGGATGGGCGTGAGCGAGCCTTTGCCGGCCGACACGCTGTTCGCCGCGCACCGCCTGCGCGATTGCGATGCCGTGCTGGCGATGTATCACGATCAGGGTCTGCCGGTGTTGAAGCACGCCAGCTTCGGCGAGGGGGTGAACATCACCCTGGGTATGCCCATCATCCGCACTTCGGTCGACCACGGCACGGCGCTGGAGCTGGCGGGAACAGGCAGAGCCAATGCCGGCAGCTTGCTGGAAGCGATCAAGGTCGCGGTGGAGATGGCAAAGTGTGAAAAGGCTTTCACCGCAGAGACACGGAGACACAGAGAAAAGCAAAATCCAAACTCAATATGAAAATAAATCCCGCGCTCCTTTTCCGGCTTTCCTCCGTGTCTCCGTGTCTCCGCGGTGGGTGTTTTTTCCATGCATAAAGCC
This sequence comes from Sideroxydans sp., assembly GCA_011620315.1. Lineage (GTDB taxonomy): Bacteria > Pseudomonadota > Gammaproteobacteria > Burkholderiales > Gallionellaceae > Sideroxyarcus. Next base: position 18,564 of record WOZO01000169.1, read on the forward strand.
GAAAAGCAATTTAGTTACGGCAGTACGCGCTACGCGCATGAGCCTTCTCCGAAACGCTTTCTGGAGATTTGCAAATGAATCACGAAGCCAAAAAGCGTTTTGGCCAAAATTTTCTCGTCGATCAGAACATCATCGCCGACATCGTGCGTTGCATCCGCCCGATGCCGGATGACAACATGGTGGAGATCGGTCCCGGCCTGGGCGCGCTGACGCGGCCGCTGCTGAAGACGCTGAACACCCTGCATGTGGTGGAGATCGACCGCGACATCATCGCCCGCCTGAAAACCGACTATCCGCAGGACAAGATCGTCATCCATGAAGGCGATGCGCTGAAGTTCGACTTCGCCACGCTGGGGGTGCCGCTGCGCATCGCCGGCAACCTGCCGTACAACATCTCCTCACCGCTGCTTTTTCACTTCGCCAACTATGCCGAGGGCATCACCGACATGCACTTCATGCTGCAGAACGAGGTGGTCGAGCGCATGGTGGCGGCGCATTCCACTGCGGCTTATGGACGCTTGTCGGTGATGCTGCAGTACCGTTTCCACATGGAGAAGCTGTTAGATGTGCCGCCGCAGTCGTTCCGCCCCGCACCCAAGGTGGATTCGGCCATCGTGCGCATGGTCCCGATGTCCGCACAGCAGATTGCAGTCAAGGACGAAGCCTTGTACGCCAAGGTTGTGGCTTCTGCATTCGGCCAGCGCCGCAAGACACTGCGCAACACGCTGCGCGACTATCTCGCGGAAAGCGACTTCGCCCGGCTGGATATCAACCCCCAGCTGCGCGCCGAGAACCTGGGCGTGGCGGAATATACGCGCATCGCCAATTTCCTCCTTGAGCGGGCAGCCCCATCCCCTTGAGCCGCTGAAAGGCTGGCTTTCGGGTAGAATCGCACCTCATTCATCACCTGCAGACGGCGCTTCTTCATGTCCGACATTCCACCTATCGTTTTGACCTTCGCTGCCAGCGATCCCAGCGGCGGTGCCGGGATGCAGGCCGACATCCTGACCATCGCCAGCATGGGCTGCCATCCTTTGTCGGTGATCACCGGCATCACGGTGCAGGACACCAGCGGCGTGGAGGAGATTCAGCCGGTGGACGCCGATCTGGTGATCGACCAGGCGCGCACGCTGCTGGAAGACATGCCGGTCGCGGCGTTCAAGATCGGACTGCTTGGCAGTGTGGACAACATTGCCGCCATCGCCGAAATAGTCTCGGACTACCCGGATATTCCTCTGGTCTTGGATCCTGTGCTGGCCTCCGGGCGCGGCGATGAACTGGCCAATGAGGACATGCTGGACGCGTTGCGCGAACTGCTGCTGCCACAAACGACGATCCTGACCCCGAACAGCATGGAAGCGCGCAGGCTGGTCGTTGATGAAGACAACGAAGAAGATGATCCGTCTCTGTCGGAATGCGCCAAGCGCATTCTGGGGATGGGTTGCGAATACGTGCTGATCACCGGCACGCACGAACATACGCCCAAAGTAATAAATACCTTGTACGGCGAGCGAGGTCAGATGAGAAGTGACGATTGGCCTCGCCTGCCGGGCATCTATCACGGTTCCGGCTGCACGCTGGCCTCGGCCATCGCCGCTTTGCTCGCCAACGGCTTGAGCATGGAAGATGCCGTGCGCGAGGCGCAGGAATACACATGGGAAGCCCTGAAATATGGCTTCCGTCCCGGCATGGGGCAACACATCCCGGATCGTTTGTTCTGGGCGCGCGACGAAGATGACGCAGGCGAGGAGACGCGCCATTAAAGGCCGGGATTCAATAATGCCTATGCGAGCATCCGCTGCGCGGATTGCCTGCTTACCCCGCTTCTCGTTTGCTTCCTCTCCCGCTTGCGGGGGAGGATTGAGGAGGGGGTAAGCCGTGAAGATCATCCACGGCTTATACGCCATCACTCCGGACGAGCCGGACACGGCCAAACTGATGCAACAAGTGGCACAGGCTTTGCGTGGCGGTGCGGGTGTTCTGCAATATCGAAACAAGCTTGCCGATGCGTCCTTGCGGCTGAAGCAGGCATCGGATTTGCGCGATATGACGCGCGAATCCGGCGCGCTCTTCATCGTCAATGACGATGTGCGGCTGGCTTTGCAGGTGTCCGCCGATGGTGTGCATCTGGGTGCGGAAGATGGCGATATCGCGGCGGCGCGGGTGATATTGGGGCGCGACAAGTTGATTGGTGCCTCTTGCTATAATCGCGTGCCGCTGGCGGTCGAAGCCGTGCGGCAAGGTGCAGACTATGTGGCGTTCGGGGCGTTCTTTCCGTCGAGCGTGAAACCCGGGGCCGTGGCGGCGGAAGTTGCCCTGTTGCAAGGCGTGCGTCACGAGCTGAAGGTGCCTGTCGTGGCGATCGGCGGCATCACGGTTGTAAACGGCGGGCAATTGGTCAAGGCAGGCGCGGATGCGCTGGCGGTGATCTCGGCCTTATGGCAAGCAGCGGATATCGAACAAGCAGCAAAAGAATTTTCCCAATTATTTGAGCAAGGTAATCCAGCATGACTTCGCATAATCAACAACTGTTCGACGAATCCCAGAAGATCATCCCCGGCGGCGTGAACTCTCCGGTGCGCGCGTTCAAGTCGGTCGGCGGCACGCCGCTGTTCTTCAAGCGCGGCAAGGGTGCTTGCGTGTGGGACGCGGACGACAAGCGCTACATCGACTACGTGAATTCCTGGGGGCCGATGATCGTCGGCCACTGCCATCCGGAAGTCGTGAAGGCGGTGCAGGATGCGGCGGCCGAAGGCTTGGGTTTCGGTGCGCCGACCGCGAGCGAGCTGGAGATCGCCGAGCTGCTGTGCAAGATATTGCCGTCGCTGGAGATGGTGCGTCTGGTCAGCTCCGGCACCGAAGCGACCATGACCGCGATCCGTCTGGCGCGCGGTTTCACCGGGCGTTCGCGCATACTCAAGTTCGAAGGCTGCTACCACGGCCATTCCGACGGTCTGCTGGTCAAAGCCGGTTCCGGCGCGCTGACCTTCGGCCAGCCGAGTTCTTCCGGCGTGCCGGCCGAGATCGCCGCACTGACCACGGTGCTGGATTACAACGATGCAGCCGGTCTGGAAAAAGCCTTTGCCGAATACGGCGACGAGATCGCCGCACTGATCGTCGAGCCGGTGGCCGGCAACATGAACCTGATCCTGCCCAGGCGCGAATTCCTCGATGCGATGCGCAAGCTGTGCACCAAGCACGGCGCAGTGCTGATCCTCGACGAGGTGATGTCCGGTTTCCGCGTCGGTCTGCAAGGCGCGCACGGCTATTTCGGCATCAAGCCGGACCTGATCACGCTGGGCAAGGTGATGGGCGGCGGTCTGCCCGCCGCCGCGTTCGGCGGTCGCCGCGACATCATGCAATGCTTAGCCCCGCTGGGCGCGGTGTATCAGGCGGGTACGCTGTCCGGCAATCCGGTGGCGGTGGCGGCGGGTCTGACAACATTGAAGCTGGTGCAGGCACCGGGCTTCTACGAGCGGTTGACCAAGATCGCCAAGGACATGACCGAAGGCATCGCGGCCAGCGCGAAGAAGCACGGCATCCCGTTCAGTTCCCAATCCATCGGCAGCATGTTCGGCCTGTATTTCAGCGAAAAAGTCCCGACTTCTTATGCCGAGGTGATGGCCTGCGACAAGGAAGCATTCAACCGCTTCTTCCACGCGATGTTGGCCGAGGGCGTGTATCTCGCCCCATCCGCGTTCGAAGCGGGCTTCGTGTCGGCAGCGCATAGCGATGCCGACATTGCGGCGACCATCGCGGCGGCGGACAAAGTCTTCGCGGCCTGGAAATAATGGGACTCTTCTCGCGGGCGGTATTCTTCACCACCGTCAACCATATGAAAGATCTGCCGCTGCATGGCGGCAAGGAAGTCGCGTTCGTCGGACGTTCCAATGCGGGCAAGTCCAGCGCGATCAACACGCTGGCAAACCATGTGCGTCTTGCCTATACAAGTAAAACACCGGGCCGCACGCAGCACTTGAACTATTTCGATCTCGGAGATAACCGCTTTCTGGTCGACCTGCCCGGATACGGCTATGCCCAAGTGCCTTCGGATATTCAGGCACATTGGGAACATCTGCTGGGTCAGTACTTGCAAACGCGCTCGGAACTGGCCGGACTGGTAGTGATCATGGATGCCAGACATCCGCTGACAGAACGGGACCAAGGCATGCTGGACTGGTTCGCCCCGACCGGAAAGCCGATGCATATTCTGCTGACCAAGTCGGATAAACTGAGCCGCCAGGAGTCGACCAAAACGCTGCGCGAGGTGAAGGAATTTCTGGCCGAACACTTTCCGCAATGTACGGCGCAGTTGTTTTCCAGCCTGAAAAAGACGGGTACCGAGGAAGCGGAAGCCGTGATCGCTGGTTGGCTGAAAGATTGACAGGCAAAAAAATGCCCCTGAACCAAAGGGGAAAGATTCAGGGGCAGAAGGTCTTTACAGGGTAAAGACGCCCGCTCAGGGAGGAGAAACGGGAAGCAGCTCTCGCTACTCGTAGCCTCAGACGGAGCTATGCGAAAATAGTTCCATTACTTTACAAAAATGTTGGGAATTGTCATGCAGATACTCGGAAAGTACCCTCAATCCAGAATGCGCCGGATGCGCAAAGACCGGTTTTCGCGGGACTTGATGCGGGAGCATGTGCTTACACCGGAGGATTTCATCTATCCGGTGTTTGTGCTGGAAGGCAGCAACAAGACCGAGGATGTGAAGTCCATGCCGGGGGTGCAGCGCAAGACGCTGGATCTGCTGCTCAAGGATGCCGAGCAATGCATGAAGCTGAGCGTGCCGGTGATGGCGATATTCCCGGTGATCGAAACGGCGAAGAAGAGTCTGGGGGCGGAAGAGGCCTACAACCCGGACGGGCTGGTGCCGCGTGTGGTGGCCGAGCTGAAGAAGAACTTCCCGGAATTGGGCGTGATGACCGACGTCGCACTGGATCCGTATACCAGCCACGGCCAGGATGGTCTGATCGATGATAACGGGTATGTGCTCAACGACGAGACCATCGCGGTGCTGACAAGGCAGGCGCAGACCCATGCGGCGGCAGGGACCGACATCGTCGCGCCTTCCGACATGATGGACGGCCGCATCGGCGCGATCCGCACCGCGCTGGACGCCCATAAGCACATCCACACCCGCATCATGGCCTATTCGGCCAAATATGCCTCCAGCTTCTACGGCCCGTTCCGTGATGCAGTGGGCTCAAGCGGCAACTTGGGCAAGGGCAATAAATACACCTACCAGATGGATCCGGCCAATTCGGATGAGGCCTTGTGGGAAGTCGGTCTTGATCTGCAGGAAGGTGCAGACATGGTGATGGTCAAGCCCGGCATGCCTTATCTGGATATTGTTCGGCGCGTGAAGGATGAGTTCAAAGCGCCGACTTTTGTCTATCAGGTGAGCGGCGAATACGCGATGCTGAAAGCTGCGGCGCAGAACGGCTGGCTGAATGAGGAAGCTTGTGTGCTGGAGGCATTGCTGTCGTTCAAGCGTGCCGGTGCGGACGGCATTCTGACTTACTTTGCGCTGGATGCGGCCCGCTGGCTGAAATCAGGCAGCTAACAGCGCCTCGACTGCCGCAAGGTCAGCATGGGTCTTAGGGTGGCGACTGCCACTGAAGCGGGCGCTTAGCGGCAGCACGACGATGTGAGTCTGAATTCCGGACTCGGCAGTCAATGTGTAGCTGGGGACAGCTTCCTCGCGTCCACTGATTCGCACCCGCCATTCCCCGCTCTCGAATTCGACCTTGTTTTTAAGCAAATAAAGCAGGACGGCTTTGGCATCGTCTGAGAAAAGCATCAGATTGATATCGGAATTCACACCAGCCGAACCGCTCAGTACCGATCCAGTGAGGTAGGGGTGAAACTGGGCGAGTTGCTGCATGTTGTTCAAGGCTTCCAGTCGCAGGCTTCGCAGTATGGAAGGATGTTCTTCATGCCGATACAGCGCGCGATATTGTTGTAGTGCCAAATCAACTTCTTTATTGCTCGGCAGATGTTGGGTGTCGTCAGCCCCCAGTTGACGGGCGGCCTTGCGTTTGGCGAAAGCGTGGTCTGTGATGCTGCCATCGGCCATCAGCTTGGCAGCCTGATGCGCAAGCTGGGCGCGCATCAGGTCGCGATGAGGTGCGGGAGATTTGCGCATCAGAACAGCTGATCGGATCCGGATTCGGTCGGTTTGAACATTTCCAGCAGCCTGGTGCTCTGCTCAGGAGGTACATTCTCCTCGTAGAAATACTCGATATGAGTTCCGTCCGGATCCCGCAAACCTTCATCATTGATACGCGCCGTCACCATGTGGGGCGGCACGGTGTACTCGATTTCGGGCGTGTCCTTCAGCATTTCACCCATGTAGTCCATCCAGATCGGCAGGGCGGCACCGCCGCCTGTTTCTTTTTCGCCCAGACTGTGTGGAGTGTCATAGCCCAACCAAGTGACAGCAACGAGCGTCGGGTGGAATCCGCAGAACCAGGCATCCATCGACTCGCTAGTCGTGCCGGTCTTGCCGGCGAGATCCTGTCGGCCAAGTTGCATGGCGCGGATCGCGGTGCCGTGTTTGACGACATCCTGCATCATGTTGACCATGGTGAATGTGTTGCGGAAATCCAGAATCTGTTCGGCATCTTTCCCGGCTTCTACCGGGACTGTCTGGCTGATGACATTCCCTTGCGCATCTTCGACGCGCTGAATCAAATAGGGCGTGACACGATAGCCGCCATTGGCAAAAACCGAATATCCGCCCAACATTTGCCAGGGGGTGGCAGAAACAGCACCCAGTGCCATGGTCAGAAACGGGCCAACCTTGTCCCGATCAAAGCCGAATTTGGTGACATAGTCCTGTGCATATTCAAGACCTATGGACTGGAGCACGCGAATAGAGACCAGGTTTTTTGATTTGATCAGACCCTGACGCAGGCGCATCGGGCCTTCGAACCGTCCTTCATAATTCTTGGGCTCCCACAACTCGCCGCCGGTGTCGGACAAATTAACAACGAGCGGGGCATCATTGACGATGGAAGCAGGCGTGAACCCTTTCTCAAGCGCAGCAGAATAGATGAAGGGTTTGAAGCTGGATCCGGGCTGGCGCCACGCCTGCGTGACATGGTTGAACTGCTTATGGTTAAAGTCGAAGCCGCCAACTAATGCATAAATTGCACCAGTGCGAGGGTCTGCCGATACAAATGCGGCCTCTGCTTCTGGAAGTTGGGTGATCTCCCAAGTGTCCGCAGGCGTCTTGATAATGCGAATCAAGGCCCCTTTTTTTATACGCGGATGCAAAACAAGGTGACCTGCAACCAATTGCTGCGCAAAACGCAGACCTTCTCTGGAAATCTCAACCGTTTGCCCCTCTTTGGTGCGGGCGGAAATTCCTTTGCGGCTTACGGATAAAACGACGGCAGGAATGAGTTCATCGCTGTTTGACACATCCTGCAAGGCCTTGTCGAGCTGTGCTTCCGTGTTGTTCTTCTGAAGATCAACAAATCCCTCAGGGCCGCGATATTCATGCCTGTGGTCGTAATCCATAACCCCTTTGCGCAAAGATGAATAGGCGACACTCTGATCCTTGACACGAATGGAGGTAAAGACGTTGTAACCTTGGGTATAGACGTCTTCCTGAAAACGGTCATACATTTCCTGCCGGACCAGCTCGGAAACGAAGCTGGCATTTACGGGAAATTCCTGATGATAGGCAGACTGCTTGGTTTGAACCGGTTCAGTAAGTGCGAGAGCGAATTCCTCTCCACTGATATAGCCCAGGTCGCGCATGCGACGAAGAATGTATTCCTGTCTGAGTTTGGCTCTGGATGGGTTGACGACAGGATTATAGGCACCTGGTGCTTTCGGCAATCCAGCAAGCATGGCCATTTCAGATGTGGTCAGCTGACCGAGCGGCTTGGAATAGTAAGCCTGTGCAGCAGCCCCGAAACCATAGGCCCGTTGACCAAGATATATGTGATTAATGTAGAGCTCTAAAATCTCGTCCTTAGTGAGATTGTGTTCAATCTTAAAGGCGAGGAGCATCTCATTGAATTTTCGACTAAGTGTTTTTTCCTTTGATAGGAAAAAGTTGCGGGCAACTTGCATGGTGATGGTGCTGGCACCCTGCTTGACGCCGCCGGAAGAAAAATTGGAATATGCCGCGCGCAAGACGCCGACATAATCGACACCACCGTGTTCATAGAACCGATCATCCTCGGCAGCAAGTATGGCAAGCTTCATTCGCTCAGGGACTTCTTGAATCTTTACCAGCTCGCGTCTCTCCTCGCCGAATTCGCCGATGAGTACGCCCTCAGCGCTGTAGATGCGCAGCGGCAATTTGGGGCGATAGTCGGTAAGCGCTTCAAGGGAAGGAAGCGTCGGATAGGTGAGAATCGCTGCAAAGATGAGAAGCAGGAGCGGCAGAAGCGGAAGCATCAAAATACCTACCGCAGGATAAAACCACCAGCGTGAAGTCATAAACTGTCTATTCTTGATTAAAGTTTAGAATTCCATTATATCGCCCCGGATATGAAAAGGACGAACATAGAAAAAACTTTACACACTTGGGAGTTATTGCTAGGATTTAAACCAGTTTATACGGAAGTGCGCTAACTATCCTATGATTAAAGGAAATTTCGACATCCCGTTAGATTTTCTGCAAACCTCCACGCCACCAATGATTGGCGTGGATATCAGTTCGTCCTCAGTCAAGATGCTTGAATTGAGCGAAGCTCCGAAAAAGAACGGGTTTGTGGTGGAGAGGTATGCGATTGAACCTCTGCCATCCGATGCGGTAAGTGACGGCAACATTAATAATCTGGACGCAGTTTCGGAGGCGCTGCAACGTGCGTGGAAGCGCATGGGCACGCGCATCAGGAATGTGAGCCTCGCGCTACCGGCTGCGGCAGTCATCAGCAAAAAAATCATGTTGCCAGCGGGATTGCGTGAGGACGATCTGGAGTATCAGGTTGAATCCGAAGCAAACCAATATATTCCCTTTGCGCTGGATGAGGTCAATCTAGATTTCCAGGTAATCGGCCCCTCCCCTAACAACCCGGACGAAATCGAGGTTCTGCTGGCGGCATCACGCAAAGCAAACGTAGAGGATAGGGTGGCGGCAGCTCAGACAGCGGGATTAAAGGCTGTGGTTATGGATGTAGAGCCGTATGCAGCAGAAGCAGCTTTCAACCAAATCAGTTCGCAGTTGCCTGGCGGTGCTGAAGACCAATGCGTCGCAGTTGTTGATATTGGCGCTACTGTGATGAACGTAAACGTACTACGGAATGGGCAGTCGGTATATACGCGCGACCAGCAGGTAGGTGGCAGCCAGCTTACCCAGCAGATACAAGCAGCGTTTGGCCTAACAGCGGAAGAGGCGGAGGCGGCCAAAAGGAATGGTGGTTTGCCGGAAAACTATGAAAGCGATGTTTTAGCCCCATTCCGTGAAAATGTGGCGATGGAAGTGGCGCGCGCCTTGCAATTCTTCTTTACCTCAACCCAGTACAACGAGGTGAGCTATGTTGTGCTATCGGGTGGCTGCGCAGCTCTGCTGGGTTTGGATGAAGCGGTAGCTACTCGCACCCAGGTAAGTACATTGGTGGCAAATCCATTTGAGCTGATGACGCTTTCATCAAGAATCAAGCCGAGACAGCTTCAAACTGACGCGCCTGCATTGATGATCGCCTGCGGTCTGGCGATGCGGAGGTTCGATCCATCATGATACGAATAAATCTATTACCGCACCGCGCGGAAAAACGGCGGGCCAAACAGCTGCAATTCATCGTACTTAGCGTGCTATCCGTTCTGCTGGGTGGGGTTCTGGTAGGGCTTGTGCATGTGGCAATCGGGACACAGATTTCCTATCAGGAGAGACGGAACGAATATCTGAAGCAGGAAACTATGGTGCTGGATAGGCAGATTGCAGAGATAAAAAAACTGCGACAGCAGACGCAATCGCTTTTGGCCAGAAAAAATGTAGTGGAGAATCTGCAGTCTACCCGCTCGGATGTGGTGCATCTGCTGGATCAAATGCTGCGAATTTTGCCTGAAGGAGTTTACCTGAAATCGCTTCAGCAATCAGGGCAGAGAATCAGCCTTGTGGGCTATGCACAATCCAACGCGCGCGTCTCTACCCTGATGCGTGCCATAGACGACTCTCCATGGCTGAACTCCCCAGCCTTGGTGGAAATTCATGCGGCGAATGTCAGTGGATCACGTCTAAACGAATTCTCTTTGAACTTTAATCTGACAAAGCAGGCGGACTCCACGAGCGCAGTTGCTTCAGGCGCAAGCAAGAGGAAATAAGAGATGGCCATGAACTTTTTGGAAGAGATAAAGAATATTGATCCCCAGAAGCCCGGAAACTGGCCATGGTTGGTCAAGCTGGCCTCATTCTTATCCATGTTTTTGGTGGTGGTGGTGGCAGGGGGGTTCTTTGATTGGCAAGCTCAGTATGAGAGCCTGACGCAGATTAAAAAAGAAGAAGAAAATTTGAAAGAAGCCTATCTCGTCAAGAAGCGGGAGGCAATTAATCTGGACATTATCAAAAAGCAATTGATAGATACGCAACAGTCTTTTGGAGCGTTGCTAAAACAGCTGCCAAGCAAATCAGAGATGGACGCTTTGCTTACAGATATAAACCAAGCCGGGTTGGGGCGTGGGTTGCAGTTCGAACTTTTTCGACCGGGAGAGGAGATTGCTACGGGGGTATTTACTGAGCAGCCGATTGCGCTGAAAGTGACTGGCAGCTATGACGATTTGGGAAATTTCGCAAGTGACATCTCTCAATTGCCCCGCATTGTGACATTAAACGACATTAAGATTTCGCCCACTACAGGCGGGATGTTGAGCATGGAGTCTACAGCTAAAACCTATCGCTATCTGGATGAGGCTGAACTGGCAGCGCAGAAGCGCGCCGCCCAAGATGCCAAGAGGAAGAAGAAATGAGTCCCCGCCTATCTATAGCGCTATTGGTTGTATTTATTGCAGGCTGTGGCGGAGAAGAGTTTCAAGATCTGAGAGATTTTGTGGGCAATGCTGGGGCAGATATGCGTGGAAAAGTTGAGCCTCCACCGGACATCAAGCCATATGAGCCTTTTGCTTACGACAACGCCACTTCCCTGCCCGATCCATTCAAACCGCGTAAGACAAAAGCGGGTGGGTCGGGCCGGGGCGGCTTGAACCAGCCAGATTTCGACCGCCCTAAAGAG
>WOZO01000085.1 GCA_011620315.1 Sideroxydans sp.
CGCCAGAGGTTACCTTGCAAGTCGCCGCCGTAGACAAAACCTGCCCTGTTGCCGATACCTGTTGGCTCATTGTTCCATGCGGCAATCTTGGCCAGCCCGCTTGGGGTGGCGGCAGAGCCTACTCCCGTAGATATCTTGCTGATGATGCTGCCAGAACTTGCATTGAGTACATACAAGTAGCCGAGGCCGTCTCCTGCGGGCGAGTTGCTGACTAGGGGGTTACTGCTCTGTGATCCGTTGTCGTAACCGGAGGTGAGCAATACAACCCAAGTGCCATCATCTTTTTTGGTGATGACAGGTGTGCCAAAGCTGTAACCCAGATCTTTGTCTTTTGTTGGCGTGAATTCCCATAGCAAACTTGGAGCTGCCGGATCTGTGATATCCAGTGCATAGTATCCGCGTCCGCCAGCATTCAGTCCTCCGACGAGAATGGTTTTCCACTGCGCAGTTGCATCACTGGCGCAATTGGCCACACATATATCGCTGGTGATCGGGCTGCCGTTAACGTAATTGCTATGCTCGTTCTTGTAATTGGCGCTGGCCAGTTTCCACATGTTGGGTATCACCATACTTGGCACATATGCCCAGCGCTCGACACCGGTGACCGCATCAAAGGCATGCATCATGCCGTCGTTTGTCCCCATGTATACCGTCCCGGCACGAGTCGCATGCGTGCTTTTGAAGGTGCTGTAGCCAGGGTAGGCAAAGTTGAATGTAGGCTTGCTTATAAACGAGGGTTGTGATTCCAGCGCATCCCCCAGAGTTGCTTCGCGTGCACGATACAAACGGTTGCTGACCGCATTGGATGCGCGGTCTTCAAAGCCGGTTTGTCCCCGCAAGAAATTGATCAGATTGACGCCTTCGGCTGCGCTTTGCTGTGCAGCGGTCAGCGAACCCCACTGACTGAGGCCGTTGATGTGTGCGGCGGAAAAGTTGGCCGGATTGGCAGTCGCATAGGCGGCATCGAAGGCCACAAGTGCACTGCCCGCGCTATTGGCGGTATAGATGTTCCGTGTATCGGAGGTTGTGCCTACCTTGGCAGACATCGTGCCTGTGCAGGCATTCTGCATTTGCGTTTTGCATTCCGATGTGAGCGGGTCAAACACGCCCGGGGCAGCGCAAGTGGCGGCTGTGGAACCCGTTTCAACGCAGTTGTACACGGTGCTGGAACCGCTGGTATCAACCATGACAATGCCAGGTGCTGCGCAGCTTGTCGCGGGGACATTCTCGGCACACCAAGAGGCGGATGCACTGACCACACCGGTTGAAGTATTGATGGTGCGCGCTTCCAGATTGCCCCTCCATGAAACAGTGGTGTAACTGGCTACATAGGCAAAATTGTTGCCTGAGACCGGGTTCAGGGTGCTGGTGGCTGCTGCGGCTGCAGATCCGAGTTTCGCTGTAATGGAGGAGAGGGCAGCGTTGAAACCCGTGACGATCTGATCCGGGTCTTTGGCGCTGAAATATATCCCGTGACCATTGACGGCCGCATGCCACAGATCGTCAATACGCGCGCCTGTGGAATTTGTGATGGGGTCCGGCCAACTGACTGAGTTCAAGGCGTTCTTCAGGTCGTAATAGTCGCCGGAAGTGGCGGTCAGGTAATCGGCTGTATAGTTCAACGTGCCATCAATGCCCAAGCCCATGGTAAAAGTAGTCATGTGCTGCTGGATGTTGTTGTCGGTACTGCTGGTGTAAACCTCGTTGGTGCAAACATCACTGTTCCCGGAAGGGAAGTCCGGACTTGTTCCGCCGGTACAGTTGCCTAGTGCCGAGGTACGCAGATCGGTGTCGTAGTAATACTTGGCGATGTCAGCCAGGGTGTTGGAGGCGGCAACTCCCTGTTTCATGGGTAGTGGTGTAGTGCCGCCATCCAGATCGCCCACTAAATTCCCTTTCAAATCCAGGGCGGTGTAACTGCCCGATTCATCGCCGGTGTTCCAATATCCATCAGTTGAAAGAATGGTGAAGTTTTGCTGGCATGAATACTGTACCGGGTCTGTTTGCCCTGAAATTTTATTGCCGTAGTAGCGACCGGCTTTTGATAAAGCGCCGCGTAGCGGAGTGGAGCCGGAAGTATCAGTAGCGAACAGCGTAGTGAACCACTTGTTCTTGTGTGCCAACTCGAAAGTACCATTGCTCAGGAACTTTGGGCCGTCGGTGGCATTGGTGCTGCTGATGGCTGTGTAACCCACACGAAAGCGACTATCAAGAGACTTGAATGCGCGGCTGACTGATGTCTTCATCGCCTGCAAGCGGGTGTGATAGTACGTCCACCAGTTGGCGTAGTTGGTCATCTCTTCTTCATAGGTGCAGGTTGTGCCGGCGCAGTCGGTACGGGTTGAGGCCTTTGTGGCTGAGCCCGGGTACGGATAGCTATCGACGGTGGAAACGATGTTGGTGTGCAGATTGGATCCGGGAAGGGATTGGTAACCGCTGAAAGCAGTAACGGTTGTACTTGCAGCACCCGTGACAGAAGGGGTGTAGCTGATCGCGCCCATGCCGGTCGGCGCAATGATGGTGACGGTCGTTGAAGATACGGTGGCACTGAATCCCGCCACGGTACAGTTTCCTGTTATTGCGGCAGTACAAGCATTGATCTTGTCCCTGATACTTTTTGCAGTGGTGGATTCAGTGGTGCTGCCGGTGGCGGCGGCAGACATGATGTCCTTGCCGTTGACGGTAATCTGCGCGACCGTCTTGAGGGGAGAGTTGTCGGAGAAGGTCACCTTGAGGGTGGCTTTTGCAGGGGAACTCGGACCGGGATAGCGCGGATATTTGTAGGTCGAGTTGTTGATGCTCTGACAAGTGTTCAAGGAAGCGCTATTGCACCAGCGCAAGACGGCGGGCTTGTCATACAAGACACCAGCCACGGTGGTGGGGGCCGAGGCCGTGACGCATTGATCCATTTTCTCAGTTGAACAATACTCTCCGGGCACAAAGACATAGTATGAGGCGCTGTTTTCCAGATTGCTGGTGCTGGTGGATTGGACACCGTAGGCATCATTCTTCACCGCACGCCAGTTTGGCGTGCCCACAGCCGTGCTGGCACCTGTTGCTGCCGATACGCCAGTCTGACTCGGGTAGGCGGTCGTGTTTTGTGTGCCGTTGGGGTCGTAGAAAACAGGCGGGGCATAGGTGATTGCCGGGTTGTAGGCGAGGCTGTTAAAACCACTGTTGCTGAAAAGTTCCGGCATGCTGGTGTAGTTGGTGCCAACGGTTGGGTGATTATCATTCGCCCAGTCTGGCAGGTAGTTCCAGCCCATACTGCCTGAATCATCAATGATGAACATCAGGTTCGGCTTGACCGAGGAGGTGCTGGAAGTTGTTAGCGGTGAAGTTGCCAAAGCGACTGAAGCCGCCAGCGACGGCAGCGGCAGCGCAAGGCTGGCGGCGATCAGCAAATTTATGAGGCGGCGGGAAGTGCAGTTTTCCTGGATGTGATTCATGGCTGTCTCCTAAAAGGCGAATGCTTGCACGTAACTGACGGTATTTTTTGGCCCGACCGCTCTTGCGGTGATGCGGTTCTGCGGGCTTTGTCCAACAAGCGGACATCCGGGACCTTCGCAGATTTGCTGGGGTGTTTTGACTTCCATGCCGCTGGTGTCGACTGCGGGCATGCCGCCGAAAAGACAGCCGGCGGTTTCAACCGGCAGGTTGGGCAGGCGGCACACGCGCTGGATGATGTAGCGGACTTCGTTGCCGCTGGCATCGGTGCCGGCGGATACGCTGTTGTCACTGTTCCATGTTGCGTTGTCTAGAAGGTTCAGTGCCGGATTTATGCTGGAATGGTAGCCCGGGACAATGGCTGCGCAGCCGGGATCGGTGGCGTTGGCTGTTGCGGCGGCACGAGTGGCAAGACAGGTGACATTGAATGGATGTGTGGGGTCCTTTAATACATTCAATCCGGCATTATTGTTCTGTATGGTGGACAGCCAGGTAGATGCCGCTTCGATGCCGCGATCTCCCGATTCGTTGCCTGATTGTTTGAGTGCCAGATTGCCGGCGATAAGCGTGGCGGTATCTACCGAGCGGATCAATGCAACGGCTGCCAGCGACATCGCCACCAGGGCGACAAGGGCAAAAAACAGTACAACGCCGCGCTGTCGTGCCGCACTTAAGTGGGTAAGGTTTCTCATATTCTTCATGGTAGTGTGCTCACAGCCCAGATGACATTGCGGAGCGGAATGATGGTTTCAAAGACGCGGTAACGATAGCGCTGCCAGTTGGAATCTGCACTCAAGTCGACCGCAGTGGTGTTTTGCCAGATGTTCACCGCATTAGTCACGTTGCCGGTTTCCATTTTGGGGTTGCGCGCCACGATGGCAACGCGTATCGCTTTGATCCTGTTTCTATCGAGAGTGCTGGGGGCGGCCCATGTGCCGGTAGCATCGACCCAGCCAGTGATAAGGTTGGAAGAAGCTGTGGCAGAGATCCCGTACTGAGCTTGAAGATTAACAATGTTTGCCATGAAAGCATCGCCTGCGCGCGCAAGGTGCGCATCTTTGCTGGTGGCATTATTGACGGTGTAGGTGATTTCGTTCCATGTGCCCAGACAAGCGATATCAGTGCCTGCAACCGGGGTGGATAGCGTGATGGTGGACGGTACTACACCAGTTGCGGCGACTGCGGAAACGCTGGCCATGTTGCAGGCGGTGCCGGTGATGGCGACCGCTGTGTTGGAGGGCGCGCAACTGAAGTTGTCATTGACGGTTACGACGTTCCCAACGTTGTTCAGAATGGCAGTGGTGATGCCGCCAAAAGCTGTGTCGCCGTAGCGGACGGTAAGGCTATCGCTGACGCCGTCTGTAATGGCGACAGGGGTGAGGCGGTTGGGGGTTGTCGCGTCTGGGACGCCATCAATCGTTAGTTGGGCGCATCTAAGCAGTGATGTCCCACCGGGCATAATTCCGTATCCCGCCTGACTCAAGTCACTACCGATGGTATGCAGAGCAATGCTGCCGTTGGTTTGTGCGTCACCGGAGCCGGTTGTCGTGCGCTTTTGCGTTTCAAATACCGAAAATACCTGAATGATTACCAGCGTTGCCAGCATACCGATAGCCAGTCCAATCATGATTTCAACCAAAGTAAAACCAGTGCAATGCGAGAGGGGGCGATGGTTACACAGCTTCATGATGATTTAGCCCCCGACGATATTTGAAATGGTGGAGAAGCAATGTGCCACGGTCATAAAACAAGGCGGCAACGAAGGATCTGTTTCTGGCACTTCCCCTGGCGCAGTCCATCCGACGGTTACCGAAAATTGGCCGCCGATGATGGTGCCGGCACCGTTGGTGATGTTGCTTAACTTCACTACATTCACCTGTCCGCCTGGTAATGAGGTGAGGCTGGATAAGCCGACATGGTTGTTAAGGTTTGCGATGGGCACGGTGTCTACCCACATGGCCCCGATTCGCTGTTGCGCAATGTAGTTGGCCTCGGAACGGTATTGCGAGTCGCTGGTGTTTTTTACCATATTGGCTTGCATGCCGACGATACCGAGCACGCCGACCGAGAAAATCAGGATGGCGATCAGCGCCTCAATGATGGCAACGCCTTGTTGTTTATGGTGGATGGCTTGGATAGCGGGCTTCATGATTGTTCCGGATAAATTAGCAGGCGCTGGTACTGCTCGGCGGGGCATTCGGAGAGCACATCCGGCTGCTGCCCGCATTGAGTATGATGCGCAGGTCACCGCTTTCCTGCGGAGTCAAAATGGTGGAATCCACGTCGATTTGCGTGAAAAATGCAGTGCCGTCGTAAGGGTTTGTCGGGAGTAAAACTCCGAAGCTGTTGTATGCGGCGATGCTGGTACCGGGCGCTGTCATGGTGATATTTACATTCTTTGCGCCATCCGAATTGGAGCGATTCTGGATTCTTTGCCAGCCCGGCAAGCCTGCATTATCAGCAGCACAAGGCTGGCTGTTTGCTCCGGGTGAAGCGATCAAAATATCCCAAGAGGAATCGAGTGCCGGACATATGACAAATATGGCTGAGCTATTGTGATTTACAGCGGCGGCGCGTGCCAGCTGCAGGCCATTTACAATGGATTCTGCAGCATTGCGAATTTGCGTATTGTGGATCCAGATTTTGAATTCTGGCACTGCCACAGTAGCCAAAATCCCAAGGATGGCGACACCAACCAATAATTCGATCAGCGAATATCCAAACTGCACTGATTTGCTGGATGGTTTTAGCACGTTTCCCCCCTGTTGGTTATCCAGCAGTTCGCAGGCGCGGTGCCCCAGCCTGTTCTGAATCCGGTGGTTCGTTTATTATTGCTTTCATCAATTGTGTAGATAAAGCCGGACACAGAATCAATTCCAGTGGCCGTGATGGTGTATGTGGTTGTGGTCGGCGTACTGCAGCCGTAAGTAAAATAAGCACTCGATGCCGGAATGGCCGCAGGGCAGACAGTGCCGCCAGCATCCCCATATCTCAGGTTGTCCTGAAAAAACTGCTCCATCTTGATTCGAGCATCCGAAAGGTTAGATGTGGCTTCTGTCAGTCTGCTGCGAATGACGTAGTCCTGATAGGCGGGCACTGCCACGGATGTTAGTATCCCTATGATGACAACAACGATCATCAATTCGATCAAGGTAAAGCCATTCTGCTGTTTCATGCCGTGCTCCAGATTTGTTCGGTGTGGCAAAAATAAGGCAGCGGCTCGCGCGAAGCCAGTATTTGCCGATGAGTGGCATTTTCCCCAGACTAACGGCGTGGCATAGGGAGTTTCTTTGTCAAAACAATTCATAGTGATAGGTGCAGGCGCAGTCGGTTTGGCGACCGCGCAGGCGTTGTTGCAGGCAGGCTGCCAAGTGACCGTGCTGGAGCGCGGTGAGCTGGGGCAGGAAGCATCCTGGGCGGGGGGCGGCATCATGTCGCCGTTGTGTCCTTGGGACTACCCGGAGGAAGTCACGCGCTTGGCTTTGCTAGGCATGGCGCGTTTCGAGCGTTTCACTTCCGAGCTGACTGCCGAGACAGGAGTGGATACCGAGTACCTGCGTTGCGGTATGCGCGTGTTGCCGCCGTTCGATCCGCAAGTCGCGGTCGACTGGTGTGCGGCGCACGGTATGCGTTATGAACTTTCCGACGATTCGATCTTTCTGCCGGAGATCGCCCAGGTACGCAATCCGCGCTTGTTGCGCGCCATGCGGGAGCGGGTGGTGCAGCTTGGCGGGCGCATCGTGGAGCAGTGCGAGGTGCTGGCAGTTGAATCGCAAGAAGGCCGGGTGCGGCATGTGCGCACCAGTCAGGGTGATTTCAAGGCAGACGATTACGTGTTGATGGCGGGGGCCTGGAGCAAGGCATTGCTGGGTGAGCACGCGCAGCAGCTGGACATCAAACCCATCCGCGGGCAGATGCTGTTGTTCAAGTTCGCTGTGCCGCCGCTGCCGCATATCCTGCTGCAGGGCGATCTGTACTTCATCCCCCGCAAGGATGGTCATCTGCTGATCGGCAGTACGCTGGAAGATGTTGGCTTCGATAAATCCACGACAGAGGCAGCGCGCGCATCCATGTTGCAGCGCGCTGTCGTGTTGCTGCCTGCCTTGCAGGGCAGGCCTGTGGTGCGTCATTGGGCGGGCTTGCGTCCCGGCTCGACGGGCAACATCCCCACCATAGACCGCCATCCCTCTCTGGAGAACCTGTACATCAACGGCGGCCATTTCCGCTACGGTGTCACCATGGCGCCGGCCAGTGCCGAAGTGCTGCTCAACAAGGTGTTGGATAGGCCGCAGACACTCGATGTTTCGCCGTATCGCTGGCGTTAACACAATACTCGCGCAGCGATTCGTTCGCTCCCTCTCCCTTTGGGGGGAAACGGCCATAACAAGTTTCATCAGTAAGGGGTGCCCGCTGTCCATGCCCGTTTAGTCGTTGCCCGACCGCGCGCTATCCGCATATAATCCGCGCCGGAATGCCGATGTAGCTCAGTTGGTAGAGCAACGCACTCGTAACGCGTAGGTCAGAGGTTCGATTCCCCTCATCGGCACCAAATCTTTCGTAATTCCGCAGCGAACTGTCAGGAGCATCAATGATCTTTCCGACTTCCGGTTCGCCTTCTTCCCGCCGTAACAAAATCATTATTGTCGTCATCGCGGTTGCTGCCGTTGCGGCTGTGGCACTGCTGTTTCCGCATGCCAAGCCGATCCCCGTGGTCTTGCAGACGGTAGAGCGCGGCATCGTGGAAGCCTCGGTCAGCAACACGCGCGCGGGTACGGTCAATGCCTGCCGCCGCGCCAAGATGTCGCCTTCGGCGGGCGGGCAGATCGCCAAGTTGCGAGTCAAGAAGGGCGAGCGGGTGAAGGCGGGGGAAAGCCTGCTTGAGTTGTGGGACGACGATCTGCACGCGCAGGAGAGTCTGGCGCAGGAGCAACTCCAGGTCGCGTTGTCGCGCGTGCAGGAAGTCTGCACCCTGGCGGATGCGGCCCAGCGCGATGCGGTGCGTTCGCAGGAATTGCGCGCCAAGGGCTTCATATCCGTCCAGCAACTGGACCGCGCGTTGACCGACGCTTTGGTGAAGCGCTCAGCCTGTGCATCGGCCAACGGTGATGTAGAGCAAAGCCGCTCGCGCATCAAGGTCGCGCGTGCCGCGCTGGAGCGCATGGTGCTGCGCGCGCCGTTCGACGGCGTGGTGGCCGACATCAGCGGTGAGTTGGGCGAATACGCCACACCATCGCCGCCCGGCATTTTGACGATTCCCGCCATTGATCTGATCGACGATAGCTGTATGTACGTCAGCGCGCCCATCGACGAGGTGGATGCTGCCAAGTTGAAGGTCGGACAGGTCAGCCGCATCACGCTGGACGCGATCAAGGACCGCACTTTCAGCGGCAAGGTGCGCCGCATCGCGCCCTATGTGCTCGATCTGGAGAAGCAGGCGCGCACGGTCGAAGTCGAGGTGGAATTCGACAAGTTGGCAGAGAAAGATGATCTGCTGGTCGGTTACAGCGCCGATGTCGAGATCATCTATGAGACACGGCAGAATGTGTTGCGCATACCAACGTCGACCCTGCTGGAAGGTAACCGAGTGCTGCGCTATGGCGACCAAGGCGTGCTGGAAGAGCGCGTCATTACCACCGGTCTGAGCAACTGGGAAAAGGTGGAAGTGCTTTCCGGTCTGGCCGATGGGGATCGGGTCGTGTCATCGCTGGATCGCGATGGCGTGGAAGCCGGTGCAGTTGTCCAGCCGGAAGTCGTCCAACCCGCGGCAAAATGATCGAACTACAGAACGTCTGCCGTACATTCACGGTCGGCGACCAGCAGGTCGCGGCTTTGCGCGACATCGATCTGAGTTTCGGGGCGGGCGAGTACATCTCCATCATGGGGCCGTCCGGCTCCGGAAAATCCACCATGCTCAATATGCTCGGCCTGCTTGACCGGCCGAGTTCGGGCACTTATCTGCTGGACGGCGGCAACGTCACCGACCTGAACGACGAGCAGCTGGCGCGCGTGCGGCGCGAGAAGATCGGTTTCGTGTTCCAGTCTTTCCATCTGGTGCCGCGCCTGACCGCCACGCAGAACGTCGAGTTGCCGATGATCCTGGCGGGCATCCCCGCCGGGGAGCGCAAGGCACGGGTGCAGGTGCTGATGCAGAGCTACGGCTTGGCTGATCGCGTCGGCCACAAGCCGGATCAGCTCTCCGGCGGCCAGCGCCAACGCGTGGCCATCGCCCGCGCCACCGTGATGAATCCCGCCGTGTTGCTGGCGGACGAGCCGACCGGCAACCTCGATCAGGCCACCGGCTGGGAAGTGCTCAAGCTGCTGGAAGGCTTGCTGGAACAGGGCATCACGCTGGTGCTGGTGACGCACGATGCCGAGATCGGCGCGCGCGCCCGCCGCCGTATCCACATGCTGGACGGGCGCATCCTGTCCGACGAACAGCAGGCAAAGTGAGGCTGTCCGACACATTGCAGTTCGCTTCCGGTAGCCTGCGCGGCAGCCCCACCCGTACGCTTTTGATGATGCTGGCGATGGCCATCGGTGTTGCCGCCGTGGTGGTGCTCACCGCTTTGGGCGAGGGTGCGCGCCGCTATGTGGTCGATCAGTTCGCCTCGCTGGGCACCAATCTGGTCATCGTGCTGCCTGGCCGTACCGAGACTTCCGGGGTCGGCCCCGGTCTGATGTCCGGCCAGACGCCGCGCGAGATCACGCTGGATGACGCGCAGGCCCTGCTGCGCAGCCGCGCCATCAAGCGCTTCGCGCCGCTCACGGTGGGGTCCGCTTCGCTGTCGCGCGGTGCGCTGAACCGTGAAGTGGTGGTGCTGGGTTCGACTTCCGAGTTGTTGGCGGTGCGCCATATGGAGATGGCGGTCGGACGCTTCCTGCCCGGGGGGGACATTCACGATACGGCTTCGGTATGCGTGCTGGGCAACCAGATGAAGCGTGAGCTGTTCGGCAACGAACAGGCCGTGGGGCAATGGGTGCGTTTGGGTGATCGCCGCTTCCGCGTCATCGGCGTGATGTCATCGCAGGGTGAATCCATGGGCATGCGTACCGATGACCTGGTCATCATCCCGGTCGCATCTTCGCACCAGTTGTTCAATACATCCGGCTTGTACCGCATTTTGGTCGAGGCCAAGCACCGGGATGCCATCGGGCAGGTTACAAAAGATGCAGAGTCTATTCTGGTCGAACGGCACAGCGGCGAGCGCGATGTGACCGTCATCACCCAGGACGCGGTGTTGCAGACCTTCGACCGCATCCTCGGCGCGCTGACCATGGCCGTCGGGGGCATCGCCGCCATCAGTCTGGTGGTGGCGGGCGTGTTGATCATGAATGTGATGCTCATCGCCGTGGCGCAACGCGTCAAGGAAATCGGTCTGCTGAAAGCATTGGGTGCGCCTGGCAAGCAGATACGGCAGCTGTTCTTTGCCGAGGCCGCACTGCTGTCCGCTATCGGCAGTGTCGCCGGATTGGCATTGGGCCATGCGGGCAGCTTCATCATCGGACAGTTCTATCCCAGTCTGCCGGTGTCGCCACCGTGGTGGGCGGTGATCGCCGCCACCGCCACCGCACTGGGAACTGGCATCCTGTTCAGCGTGTGGCCGGCGCGACGCGCGGCGCGGCTTGATCCGGTCGCGGCATTGGCGGGGAAATAGTCATGTACATCCGCGACCTGATCACGATCACTTCTTCCAGCTTCCTCACCTACCGGATGCGCAGCTTCCTCACCGGGCTGGGCATCGCCATCGGCATCGCCGCCGTGATCCTGCTCACCTCTATCGGCGAAGGGCTGCACCAGTTCGTGCTTGGCGAGTTCTCCCAGTTCGGCACCAACATCATCAGCGTGCAGCCGGGCAAAACCCAGACGCAGGGCGGCAACGTCGGCATCTTCGGCTCTGCCCGGCCGATCACGCTGGAAGATGCCGATGCCTTGCGCCGCCTGCCCTATGTGGAATACGTCATCCCCGGACTGATGGGCAACGCGGAAGTGCGTTTCGAGGGCAAGACGCGCCGCACCATGGTGCTGGGCGAGGGGCGAGATTTTGGCAAAGCCTTCACCATGAAAGTGCAGGGCGGCAGCTTCTGGACAGATGCGGATGACGAGCAGGCGCGCGCCCAAGCGGTGATCGGTTTGAAGATCCGGCAGGAACTGTTCGGCGACACCAATCCGCTGGGGCAGTATCTGCGCGTCGGCGGACAGCGCTATCGCGTGGTCGGCGTGATGGAAGCCAAGGGACAGATGCTGGGCATGGATATGGACGACGCGGTGTTCATTCCCGCTGCGCGCGCGATGGAACTGCTCAACCGTCCCGGACTGATGGAGATCAATGTCAGCTATCGTGCCGATGTCGAAGCGGATGTACTGATCCGTTTGATCAAGAACCGATTGATCGAAGTGCATGGCCGCGAGGACTTCACCATCATTTCGCAAGAACAGGCGCTGGAAGTGCTGAGTTCGGTGCTGGATATCCTCACTTTCTCCGTCGGCGCGTTGGGGGCCATCTCGCTGCTGGTCGGCGCGGTCGGCATTCTCACCATCATGACCATGGCCGTCACCGAGCGCACCGCCGAGATCGGCCTGCTGCGCGCACTCGGCGCGCGCGCGCAGCAGGTGCTGGTATTGTTCCTGTGCGAAGCCATGCTGCTCTCCGCATTGGGCGGCGGCCTGGGCTTGCTGTTGGGCATCGGCATCGCGCAAGGCCTGCATCTGCTGGTGCCCGCGCTGCCGGTGCATACCCCGTGGATGTTCGCCGCGCTGGCCGAACTCACCGCCGTCACCATCGGGCTTGCTGCCGGTGTCATCCCGGCCATGCGTGCCGCAAAGCTCGACCCGGTTGAAGCTTTGCATGCAGAATAAAAACCTGTCCACGAAAAGCACGAACAAATTCAAATGCGATTTCTTTCGTGAATTTCGTGTCTTCCGTGGACAAATTGCCGTTGTTGGATCTTTGAGAGAATTCTTATGCTGAGTTATCGCCACGCCTTTCACGCCGGCAACCATGCCGACGTGCTGAAACACTTTGTGCAGATGCAGTTGCTGCAGTATCTGGCGCAGAAAGACAAACCCTATTGGGTCATCGACACGCATGCGGGAGCGGGCTGTTACGAGCTGCTCAGCGGCTACGCCGCGAAGAATGCGGAATACGAAAGCGGTATCGCGCGCTTGTGGGATGCCAAGGGTTTGCCACCCGCGCTGGCGGAGTATGTTGCGCTGGTGAAACGACTCAATCCAGAGGGCAAGCTGAAACTCTATCCCGGTTCGCCGCTGGTGTCGCAGATGCTGCTGCGTGAGCAGGACCGGCTGCGCCTGTTTGAGTTGCATCCCTCTGATTACGAGATACTGACGGAGAACTTCATCGCGCACGACAAACAGGTGATGGTGCAGAAGTCGGACGGATTCGCCGCGCTCAAAGCGCTGCTGCCGCCGCCGCCGCGCCGCGCGCTGGTGCTGATCGACCCGCCCTACGAAGAGAAGCAGGATTACAAGCGCGTGGTCGAGGCCTTGCAGGAAGGCTTGAAGCGTTTCGCCAACGGCACCTATGCCGTGTGGTATCCCTGCTTGCAACGGGAAGAAGCCGAGCGCCTGCCCGACAAACTGAAACGGCTGCCGGTGAAGAGCTGGCTGCATGTCGCGCTGCATGTGCAGACACCGTCCGCAGACGGCTTCGGCATGCACGGCAGCGGCATGTTCGTGCTCAACCCGCCATGGACCTTGCACGCCACCTTGCTGGAAGTGATGCCCAAGCTGGTGGCGTTGCTGGGGCAGGACGCGGGGGCGCGCTTCGTGCTGGAGCAGCAGGCGGCATAGCGATGGAGAAGGACTTCCCGCGCAGTTG
Source organism: Sideroxydans sp. (assembly GCA_011620315.1). GTDB lineage: Bacteria > Pseudomonadota > Gammaproteobacteria > Burkholderiales > Gallionellaceae > Sideroxyarcus. The sequence goes on from WOZO01000085.1 coordinate 13,284, forward strand.
CGACATCTTTTGCGCCGTGGTGGACAACTACGGCGACATCGGCGTGTGCTGGCGGCTGGCGCGGCAGCTGGCCAACGAGTATGGTTTGTCGGTTCGGCTATGGGTGGATGACCTGCACGGCTTTGGCAAAATGCTGCCGGAACTGGATGTCTCACTGTCACAGCAGACGTGTCGCGGTGTCGAGATACGCTGGTGGGATTCTAGTGAAAAAGCTATTCAACGTGGGTTCCCCCACCCTCAGTCCCTCCCCCGGTGGGAGAGGGAAGCGTCTGTCGACCTGGTGATCGGTGCTTTCGCCTGCAAGTTGCCGGATAGCTATATCGCGGCAATGGTTGCAAGTGAAGCCAAACCTGTCTGGCTCAACCTGGAATATCTCAGCGCGGAAGAGTGGGTGGAGTCGCACCACAAGCTGCCGTCGCCGCATCCGCAACTGCCTTTGACCAAGTATTTCTTCTTTCCGGGATTCACGCCCAGGACGGGTGGCTTGTTGCTGGAGCGCGATCTGTTGCAGCGTCGGGACGCTTTTCAGCGGGACGAGGACGCGCAGTCGCGTTATTGGCGATCACTGCATGTGCCGCCGCGAACCGCGAACGAGCTGCGCGTCTCGCTATTCAGTTACGAGAACGAAGCGATACCGGAATTGCTTCGTGCATGGGAGCGGGGCGCGCAGCCCGTGACTTGCCTGCTGCCGGAAGGGCGCGCCCTGCCGCAGGTGGCAGCTTTCTTCGGTCTTGCGGGCGGGCGGGCCGGTGATGTCTGGCAACGCGGTAGCCTGGCCGTGCATGTGTTGCCTTTCGTCGAACAGCCGGAATACGACCGCCTGCTGTGGGCTTGCGATGTCAATTTTGTGCGCGGCGAGGATTCCTGCGTGCGGGCGCAATGGGCGGCTAAACCGTTCATCTGGCAGATATATCCGCAGCAGGACGGGGTGCATCTGGACAAACTGGATGCCTTGCGGGCGCGCTATGTCGAGGGACTGCCGGCAGATGCCGCGCCGGCGGTAAGGGAACTATGGCAGGCATGGAACGGGGGAACGGATGTCGCGGCTGCCTGGGCGCGGTTCAGCGCGCGGCGCAAGCAACTGGCGGAACATGGCCCGGCATGGGCAAAGCGTCTGTCGGGGAATGACCTTGCATTGAATCTGCTGGATTTTTCGCGCCAAGTTGCATAGAATCCGCGCCTCAAAATTTTAGGGCAGCAAACATGAAAACAGCACAAGAACTCCGCGCCGGTAACGTGATCAGTGTCGGCGGCGAGCCGATGGTCATCCTGAAGGCCGAATATAGCCGTTCCGGTCGTAACGGTTCCGTGGTGAAGATGAAGATGAAGGGACTGCTGAGCGGTTCCGGCAAAGAAACGGTGTACGCGGCCGACGACAAGTTCGAACAGATCATTCTCAACAAGAAAGATTGCACCTACTCTTACTATGCCGACCCGATGTACGTGTTCATGGACGAAGAATACAACCAGTACGAAGTCGAAGCTGAGAACGTCGGCGACGCGGTGAACTATCTGACCGACGGCATGGAAGACAAGTGCGAAGTGACCTTCTACGAAGGCAAGGCCATCTCCGTCGAACTGCCCAACACCATCGTGCGCGAAGTCGAATACACTGAGCCCGCAGTGCGCGGCGACACGTCCGGCAAGGTGATGAAGCCCGCCAAGCTGGTCGGTTCCGGTTTCGAATTGCCGGTGGCCGCGTTCATCGAGATCGGCGACAAGATCGAGATCGACACCCGCACCAACGAGTTCAAGCGCCGCGCGAACTAAGCCTGCTTCGTTGATGCAATGAAAAAGAGCCGCTGCGAAGCGGCTCTTTTGTTTGGTGCTGGCTGAGCGTTACAGCTTTTCCACGCTGTACACCGCGACCAGACGATGCATCTCGCCGGGCTGCAGGGTGATGACGTTCTCCAGTGCATTGCCGCTCTCCACACATACCATGTCGCGGTGCAGTTTCGGGCCGAAGTCGCCCATCTTCTCGGCTTTTTCTTGCCACGGGTTCCACACCACGGTGGAGCGGCTGCCTTGTTTGGCGATGCGGATGGCGCGCTTCAGGCCTTTGTCCTCGATCACGCAATCGGCTTCGGTGTTCACATACACGCGGTCCACTTCGCTCTCGATCTTGATGCCGCCCTGCTGGGTGCAGCGTGTGAAATCCTGCACCTTGTCCAGATATTCGCAGCCTTCCAGTCCGGTTACGGTCATGTTGCCGACATCGCTGATCTGGAAGTAGGTGTGCAGCGCTTCGCCCAGTTCGAACGGCGCGTCACCGGTGTTGGTGGTGACCAGTTCGACTTTGAGCGCTTTGCCCACGGTCACTTCGAGCTGTGCGGTGCTGGCATGCGGCCACTGCATGCGCGTGGTGTCGTTCTCGATCAGGCCGAAGCGCAGACTGGTGGAGCCGTCGGTGTAGGCCTTGGTTTCCAGAAGTTCCCACGGCACGGTGCGGGCAAAGCCGTGGCCGGGCAGGTTGCTGTCGGTCTTGTGCGGGCCGAACCACGGCCAGCACAGCGGCACACCGCCGCGTATGGATTTGCCCGGGGCGAACTTGGCGTTGGGTGACAGCCACAGCACGGGTTCTTCGCCGCGCGGCTGGAAAGTGGCGATATGCGCACCCTGCAGCGCAATGTTGGCCAATGCGTGCTGGTTGGCGACTTCGGCGATGATCACGCCGTCGGCGATCTCGCGCAGCTGTACGTGGTTCTCGATGGCGTGTTGCTGGTTTAGGTTTTGCAAAATACTCATTTTTCTACTCCCTTGGTTATCTATTCTGTTCGGCTGGCGGTGCGCTCTTGAGCACTTCTTCCAGTGTGGTCGTGCCGTTGGCGATCTTTTGCGCGCCCGAGATACGCAGCGGCTTCATGCCTTCGCGTCCGGCCTGGTCGCGCAAGGCGGCGATATCCGTGTCGGCGGTGATGAGTTTTCGCAGCTCGGGCGACATGAGCAGGATCTCGTAGATGCCGATGCGCCCCGAGTAGCCGGTCATGCGGCATGCCAGGCAGCCCTGCGGGCGGTGCAGCTTGGCGGGTCGCGCCGCTTTCCACGGCGAGACCAGGTTGTCCCACAGCACATGGTCGGCATCGCTGGCCGGGTGCGGTTGTTTGCAATGCGGGCACAGCGTGCGCACCAGACGTTGCGCCATGATGCCGAGCAAGGTGGCGTTGAGCAGGTAGGGCGGCACACCAAGGTCGAGCAAACGCGTGATGGCGGATGGTGCGTCGTTGGTATGCAGGGTGGAGAGCACCAGGTGGCCGGTCAGCGCCGCCTGGATCGCCATGTCGGCCGTTTCCAGATCGCGGATCTCGCCGACCATGATGATGTCCGGATCCTGGCGCATCAGGGCGCGCACCCCGTCGGCGAAGTTCAGGCCGATGTCCGGCTGCACCTGCATCTGGTTGAAGGTTGGCTCGACCATCTCGATCGGGTCTTCCAGCGTGCACACGTTCACTTCCGGCGTGGACAGATGCTTCAGGGTCGAATACAGCGTGGTGGTCTTGCCCGAGCCGGTGGGGCCGGTGACCAGGATGATGCCGTTCGGCCGGCCGGTCATATTTTCCCAGCGCGTGCGGTCGTCTTCCGAGAAGCCCAGTTCGGCGAAGTCGCGCACCAGCACTTCCGGATCGAAGATACGCATCACCAGCTTCTCACCGAACGCGGTGGGCAGGGTGGACAGGCGCAGCTCGATCTCCTCGCCTTCCTCGGTGCGCGTCTTGATGCGGCCGTCCTGCGGGCGGCGTTTTTCCATCAGATCCATACGGCCCAGCAGCTTGATGCGGCTGGTCATCGCGGCCACCACCGACATCGGCAACTGGTGCACCTGATGCAGCACGCCGTCGATGCGGAAACGCACGATGCCCGCTTCGCGGCGCGGTTCGATATGGATGTCGGAAGCGCGCTGTTCGAAGGCGTATTGCCACAGCCAGTCGACGATATGCACGATGTGCTGGTCGTTGGCATCGAATTGCTTGTTGCTCTTGCCCAGCTCGACCAGTTGCTCGAACGAAGCGAGATTGCCGGATGGGGCGTTGCTGTGCGTCGCGCTCTTCACCGAGCGCGCCAGATTGTAGAACTCGACCAGATAGCGCTTGATGTCCAGCGGGTTTGCGACCACGCGGCGGATGCTCTTGCGCGAGGTCTGGCGCAGCACGGTCTCCCAGTCGCGCAGCCACGGTTCCGCCGTCGCCACCACCAGATCGCCGCCGTCGATGCGGATGGGCATGATGGAGAAGCGGTTCGCGTAATCGATGGACATCAACTCGGTCAGATTGGAAAAGTCGATCTTGAGCGGGTCTATGTGGAAATATTCCAGCCCCGCTTTGCCGGCCAGCCATTCAGTCAGCGTTTCTACTGTCAGGATGCGATTGGGCGGCAGCAACGATTTCCAGCTCTTTTCCGCGATGACGACCAGCGGGTGATGGTCGTTGCGTTGGGCGCGGCGCTCGGCGACCAGAACATCCGCCTCCGCCTTGTCCAGCATGCCGTCGGTGACCAGCATGTCGAGCAGCTCGGTCAGTTTGAGTTTGTGGTTAGGAACGTCTTGTGCGCCCATGTGCATGCCCTGAGTAAGTTCCGGCGACTATACCGACATCGGGCGGTGGCTTCAATGACGAGGAAGGCTGCGCGCGACAAAGCGGCCTGTTTTGCCGCAATGACCTGCGCTATGAATCGCCTTCGGCAGGGTCGTCTTTTGTGTTTCGGGCAGAAGTGAGCGCGTCAAGGAGCTTGGGACCGGCGAGTAGCGCGGACGGGTATAGGAAAGCGAGCGTCCAGTTGCGCCGGGTCGATCCAGCGACTTTCTTGATGCGCCAGGCCAGCAAGGCAGTCAAGCCGCCAGCCAGCCATGCGGGATGGCTGCGCAGGACGCGGATCACCTTCAGGCCGGTATCGGCCGCCGCCAAGGGTCTTTGCCATTGCCGCATCGATTCCGACAAGTCCGTGCGCTGTTCGGCGATCCTCTGCACCAGCTTGCCGCGCCGTAGCGCAAGCGCAGTCAATTTTTTGCTCATGGTCTTATGTCCAGGCCGTCGCGGTCTTCTGCCAATGCGTCCAGACTGCTTGAAAATAAAACAAGTCTGTTACGCGAGAGTTTGCGGAATGCGGACCACGCGACTGCTCCTGCCATGAGGAACATGGCGATCAGTCCGCTTAACACCAGCAGCAGATGCTTATCCCAGAAAACTGCCACGACCAGAAAAGTGAGCAGCAGGACGGACATGGCAAAGAAAAAGAACGCGAGTGCGCCGTACAGCAATAGCTGTCCGACACGCACGCGTTCCTCCTCGATCTCGGCTGACAGCAATTCAAGACGCGTCCGGATGATGGCTAACAGAGTGTCCACCATCCGTTTCAGTGATTCCATCAGTCCTGTCGAGTCGGACATGTTCAGCGTCTGGCGATGAGCATTCCCACGATGACGCCGGCACATGCCGTGATACTGATCGCCTTCCATGGATTGTCAGAGACATATTGGTCGGTGGCCTTCATCGCCTGTTTGGTGTGAAGCAGCACAGCCTCCTCCGCTTCGATCAGACGCTCTTTTACGATATGCAGACTCTGCTCGATGCGGGCGCGCGCTGCGACCGCTTCCTCGCCGGCGTGGTTGGTGGTGGCTTTGAGTATTGCTTCTGCATCCTTGACATCGGCGCGCATCTCATCCATGAACTTGTCTTTGGAAGCAGTGAGGCGCTTCAAATCGATTGCATTGGTGGTCATGACTTAACTCCTTTGGGTGACAGGTTATGTTTGGTGGTGATGTTCGATCACATCGCAGGGATGCTGCCGTCATCTTCCGAGAAGATGATCTCCACGCGGCGATTGGCCTGGCGATGGGCGGCAGTGTCATTCTTGGCGACCGGGTGCTGTTCCCCATAACCTTGTGTAGAGATGCGATTGGCAGCGATGCCCAGATCGATCAAGGTTGACCGTACCGAGTTGGCGCGACGTTCGGACAGTGATTGGTTGAAACTCACACTGCCGACACTGTCGGCGTGGCCTTCAATCAGCACGTTGCGTTTCGGGTATTGCCTGAGGAAGTCGGCCACCTTTTGCACATTGCGTGTGCCGCCGGACTTGAGTTCTGACTTGCCGGTATTGAACAAGACATCGCCCAGCGTGACGACCAGTCCGCGTTCGGTATGCTTGGCGTTCAGTTCGCGGATCTTCATCTCCTGAAGAGCGATGAGGGTCTGGTCACTTTGCGCATTCGCATCGGCGGCAGCCAGATCTTCGGCTTGGCGACTGACGGTCTTGTTGGCGATCACTGCGTCGCGTTTGGCTGCATCGGCTTCGGCCGTCCTGGCTTCAAGGCGGATCTGATTGCGATTCGCACTCGCATTGGTCACAGCCAGTTCGTATGTCTTTTGATTCGCCGTTTCTTCGGCGATGGAGACCTGTTGGGTCGCCACATAAGCCAGCTGATCGACCGTGGCCGAGCCCTTTCCCTTGCTCAATGCGCTATCGGCCCGCTCGAGAGAGTTTGCGGCAACTTCCAGTTCGGCGGCTGCCAGCGTGGTGACCTGCGGATTTCCCCGGGCGCGCGTGTAGCGCTCGTGGGCATCCTGCAGTTGTACGTTGTGAGTCGTGGTATTGCAACCGGCCAGAATGGCCAGAACGATGAGCGACAAAGGTACATGGTGAGAATTTTTCATGAATGACTCCATTGGTATTTAATTGGTCTTGCGGTCGATCTCTTGGCGCAGGATGCGGCTGTCTTCTTGCAGTGCATCCGCCGATTTTTTGGCTTTGGCAGCACGTGCCATCGCCGTCGCCAGTTGCGCATCCACCAGTGCCTGTTCGGCCTGTTGAGTTGCGATCACGTAGTTCTTGTCGGACATTGCCTTCTCTGCGAGCGTCATCTTTTCCGTGGCGGCCTTGAGCTGCGCCGGTGCGAATTCATTTGCACCAGTACTGATCGCTGTATCCACTGCGGCTTTTGAGGTGGCCATCTGATCATGTGGTGGCTGCACACCCGCACACGCGGCAAGCATGGCCGCACTGCCCAACACGATGCCGATCCTGGCAAGCAGAGACTTTGTTCTGTAGTTCGTCGAGGTCTTCATTTTTTTCATCCATTCAGTTCAGGGAGTCGCCATCTGACTCCACATTGCATGCGAGAACTGTGCGTTCGCACACACAAAGCCAGAATTTCCGGATAAACGGAACTATGTGCGACAGCGTACGGTGCTGTCGCGTGAAAGCGGTGATAAGCCGTCAAGCAAGTTTCGTACTGGAGATGCGTCGATAGTCGTATCCGCTGGATGCACGACGCGTTCATCACCAAACCCTAAGGAGAATCAAATGATCAGTAGACAATTCATCTCGAAACCACTGGCGCGGTTCATGGCGGTGTTACTCACCGCATTCATGGCAGGCTGCGGAGGCGGGGGAGGGGACGTTGCGCCGAACTTGGGCAATGTAGGAACTGAGTGCGGAGGCGCTAGCGGCACAAACTGTGTGAATCTTCTGTCGGCTGCCGACTACGTCATCCTGGATGAGGCGACTGTCACTTTCACACCTATCGCCACGGTCACCACCACACCCGCCATCACCGGGAATATCGGTGTGAGTCCGGCTGCAGCAAGTTTCCTGACCGGCTTTTCGCTGGCGCTGGACTCTGCCAGCTGTTTCTCCACTTCCACCCACGTCACCGGCAAGCTTTATGCAGCCGACTACAGTTCTGTCAACGGCTGTGCAACAGCAACGACAGATACGGCAACTATTTTGACTGCCGCCATCAGTGACAAGAATACTGCGTACACCGCGGCTTTGGGTAAGCCACTCTCGGGCGGCGGTCTGGTGACGGCATGTCCGGGCACGGGGGCTTTTGACGGCACGGTAGTCGCACCGCTTGCACCGGGGGTCTACAACTGTGGTGTCGGGGTCACCATCCCGACCGACTTCACGCTCAATGGCAATGCGACCGATGTCTGGGTGTTCCAGATCACGGGAACATTGGCTCAGGCGGGTGCGACCAATGTGCTGCTGGCAGGTGGAGCTTTGCCGCAGAACGTGTTCTGGATCGTTTCCAACGGAGTTTCCATAGGTGCCGGCGCGCACATGGAGGGTGTCGTCATGTCAGCCACCGACATTTCACTGTTGGCGGGCGCGTCAGTCAAAGGCAGGCTGTTCGGCAGGACGGGCGTATTGATGGATAGCAATGCGGTCACGCAACCATAAGGGCCTTCGCTCGAATGGCAAAGCCGGCAAGGGAGCGTCGCAAGACGCTCTTTTTCCTTCTGGCGCACCGTTCTAGAGAAATCATCGGCATGAATGTTCGGTAGCGCACCGAGTGGTTTTCATGAATGGCGCATAAAGCTCACGGGAGCGACTTGTGTGAGTCGCTTGTGGTGACTCTATCTCCAGATCAAATATCGAGGTGAATAAAATGAAGAAATCTTTCGAACCAATCAGCAATCCACTCGGGTGGATATTGGCGGTTCTGCTGGCAGTTGTATTGGCAGGCTGCGGCAATGGCGGCAGTTCAATTCTGGGGGATACAGGTGCGTCATCCGGCAGTAAAGCGATCACCGCTTATTCACTCGACGGCATAGCAGGCACAATCAACGAAGCGGCCAAGACCATCGCTGTGACGGTGCCCAACGGCACCAACGTCACCGCGCTGGTGGCTACCTTCACCACAACCGGTGTCGGCGTCGATGTGGGGGCGACAGTGCAAACCAGCGCAGTCACCGCGAACGACTTCACCGGTCCGGTGGCGTACATCGTCACCGCGGGCGACGCGACCACGGCGACTTACACCGTCACTGTGACTGTTGCCTCTGCCACAGCCAAAGCGCTGACCACATTCTCCTTCGCCGGGTACACCGGCGCAACGGGTGTGATCAACGAAACGGCCAAAACCATCGCCGTGACGGTTCCCAACGGCACCAACGTCACCGCGCTGGTGGCGACCTTCGCTTCCACCGGAGTCAGCGTCAAAGTGGGCGCGGCAGTACAAACCAGCGCAGTCACCGCGAACGACTTCACCGGCCCGGTGGTGTACATCGTCACCGCGGGCGACGCGACCACGGCGACTTACACCGTCACTGTGACTGTTGCCTCTGCCACAGCCAAAGCGCTGACCACATTCTCCTTCGCCGGGTACACCGGCGCAACGGGTGTGATCAACGAAACGGCCAAAACCATCGCCGTGACGGTTCCCAACGGCACCAACGTCACCGCGCTGGTGGCGACCTTCGCCACCACGGGCACGATAGTCAAAGTGGGTGCGGCAGTGCAAACCAGCGCGGCTACCGCGAACGACTTCAGTGCACCGGTGGTCTATCAAGTGACGGCGGCGAATGCATCAACCGTCAACTACACCGTCACCGTCACGGTGGCAGCGAGCTCCGCCAAAGCGATCACCGCATATTCCTTACTCGGGGTTTCCGGTGTGATCGATGAAGCGCTCAAGACCATCGGCGTCACTGTGCCGAGCGGCACCGATGTCACGGCACTGGTGGCGACATTCACCACGACAGGGGCAAATGTAAAAGTCGGTGCAGCGGTGCAGACCAGCACTGCCACACCAAATGACTTCACTGCCCCCGTGGTCTACACAGTGACGGCAGGCGATACCACAACGGCGGACTATACTGTCACCGTGATTTTTGCTGTGGCAAATCCGACTCCGCCAGTCCTCGGCGAAGCCGGCAGGTTTGTGATTCTGGGTAACCAGGCTGTCACCATGACGGGTGCCACCGCGATCAGTAACGGGGATATCGGCATCACGCCCGCCGCCCGTACGTTCATCACAGGCTTCACCCCAACAGGTCCGGCGGGTGACTTTACCGAGCTTACCGGTGAGACCTGGGCAGGTATGGCATCGACGTCCTATGCGCCTGCTGATGCGAATCCTGCGCCGTACCCCTATCCGTTGCACTATGCCTTGCCGCATGCGGTATGGACGACGACGGGGGCGATGCTGACTCAGGCCAGTACTGACTTGGGAATTGCCAATACCTTCCTGAATGCGGATCCGAACCCGACTGCACCGACTCAGGTTTTGCCTATAGAGCTGGGAACGCTGACCTTGACGCGGGGTGTCTACAAGACCGCATCCAACGTCGGTATCACAACTGGAACGCTTACGCTCGATGCACAAGGTGATCCGAACGCGGTGTTCATCTTTGTGATCGGTGGCACGCTGACTACCGGCGCCCCCGGCGGCAGTATCGTGCTGGCTAATCAAGCACAGGCCAAGAACGTCTTCTGGACAACGGGTGGAGTCACGACGATCGGAGCTGGCACCATTTTCTACGGCAGCGTATTTGCTGCGACACAAGTCAATGTGCTTTCGGGTGCTCAAATTACAGGTAGCCTGTACGGAATAACAGATCGGGTTACCTTGATTGCAGATACCGTTACCAAAGCCCAGTAAGACGCAGCAGGAGTTGTAACGCAGTGATTAAAAGGCCGTCGCAAGACGGCCTTTTTTCGTCCCAAAAATATTTTGTCTATGTTCGCTATCGAACGGAGCATCAGCAGCGAACAGAGGATAAACACTATGCGAGAGAAGCATGTCTTCGTGTCATCGGATGTGACGTGGTATCGCGGCGAATGAACAGGAATTGACTGGAAATATTTGCAATACGCAGTGCCCGCAGAAGTAGACCAGATCAATAGGGGGCTTCTCGGGATCAATCAAAGGAGCAAGAAATGGAAATTTCACACAATATTTTTCAACCGCTCAAGTGGCTGGCGGCGTTGCTGCTGGTGGCATCTGCGGCAGGTTGCGGTGGCGGTCAAAGTCCCATCCTGGGCGAAGGTGGCGGGCCTTTGTCGGCCACGCTGACCGATACCTCGCGACCACTCGTATCGCTTACTGTCCCGGCCAACGCTGGCACAGTCGCAGCCGGTGCATCGATCACGGCCACATTCAATGAGAAGATGGACCCGGTATCCATTACCGCCGCAGCAACGTTCACCGTCAAGGAGAGCGTCAGCGGCAATAACGTGGCAGGTGCTCCGGTCAGCTACAACGTGAACAACCGCACCGCTGTCTTCAAGCCAACGGTAGCGTTGACACCGGCGCTGGACTACACCGCAACGATCACGACAGCTGCGACCGACCTGGCCGGTAACGGTCTGGCCGGGGTGACTGCTACACCGAATGTGGAGAATAGCCGGGTTTGGACGTTCACCGTCGCCGCAGCCGAGTCGGTTCCGCCTACCGTGACGCTGACCTCGCCGATCGATGTGGCGTCCGGCGTTGCCCTCAACAGCTCCATCAATGCGACCTTCAGCGAAGCGATGGATCAGGCAACGATCACGACCGCCTCTTTCACTTTGCAAGAGACCACAGGGCCGGGACCGCAATTGAGTGGAACCGTCGTGTATGACCCGCTGACCAGGATTGCCACCTTTAACCCGACAGGCAATCTCTTGCCCAATACGCAGTACACCGCCACAGTGAGCGCAGTGGCGGCGGACTTGTCCGGCAATCTGTTGGTTGTTCCGGCAGTAGGCGGCTTGCCTAAACCGAATCCCTGGACATTCACCACAGGTACGGCCCTTGCACCGGGGGCGGTTGCGCTGGGTTCGACATCCACCTTCGGCATCATGGCGACATCCGCCATCACCAGTACGGGAAACTCCATCATCAACGGGGATGTGTCGCTGGATCCCGGTACATCGATGACGGGTTTTCCGCCGGGAATCATCAACGGGTCCATCCATGTGAACGACACCGTGTCGGCACAAGCCAGAAACGATCTGCTGAGTGCGTATAACTTCGCCAAGAGCCTGCCAATTGGAACCACCATCTCGGCCGGTGCCGATCTGGGATCGGCCGGTCTGTATCCGGCCGGCATGCCGCCGGGTACCTATACTTCGGGTAGCACGATGCTGGTCTCCTCGCCGCTCACACTCGATGCAGGCGGAGATGCGAATGCTGTCTGGGTGTTCCAGATCGGTTCTTCCTTGACCACGACAGCAAGCGTCACGCTGGTGAACGGGGCGCAGGCCAAGAACGTGTTCTGGGTACCCACCGAGGATGCAACGATCGGAGTGGGTTCGATATTCGAGGGCACCATCATTTCCGGTCGTGATGTCACCGCAGTGACAGGTGCAACCATCAATGGACGCATCCTGGCAGGTGCCATCACCGCCGGCACCATCGCTTTGCAAGCCAGTGTCGTGAACGTCCCAGCCCCTTGACTCGCAATGCTTTCGGAAACTATTCGTAAAAGCCATTAATTGGAGAACAACATGAAAAACACCAGGAAATTCGTAAAAGTATTGGGCGCAATCGGTCTGGCGGGATTCGCCGTGATGAACAGTCCGGCAGCGGTTGCCAATGAAGATGAAGGTTGGCTGATCGGAGCCAGTATCGGACAGTCTACGTCTAATATCGACGAAGACCGGATTAGAGCGAATCTGATCGGTACGGGATTGACAGCGGCCACATTCGAAAACGATGAAAATAACACGGCCTTCAAACTGTTCGGCGGATACAAGTTCAACCGCTATTTCGCGCTGGAAGGTGGATATTTCGATCTGGGGCAATTCGGCTATACGGCGACCACGCTTCCGGCAGGCTCGCTGATCGGCAACATCAAGCTCAAAGGCATCAACTTCGATGCGGTCGGCATGTATCCAATCAACGACAAGTTCTCGGTATTTGGGCGTGTTGGCTTGCAGTACGCCGAAGCAAAAGATACGTTCGCCAACACGGGGGCAGTCGCAAACCCGCTGGATGCCAACCCGAGCAAGAATGCCGCCGGTCTGAAAGCCGGTCTGGGCTTGCAATACGACTTCACGCCTGCGCTGGCGATGCGACTCGAAGGCGAGCGCTACCGTATCGATGACGCGGTGGGCGGCAAGGGTGACATCGATATGTTGTCCCTGGGGCTGGTCTATCAGTTCGACAAAGAGAAGCCGACACCCGTCAAGCAGGCTGCAGCCGCACCGGCCGTGGCTCCCGCCCCCGTCGTGGTCATCGTGCCGGTGAAGGTGCAGGAATATTGCACCATTCTGGACTTCCAGTTCGAGATCAAGCAGGACGACATACAGCGCGAGGAGAAAGAGAAGCTCGCGGTGGTGGGCACGTTCATGAAGAAATATCCGAAGGCCACGGCCGTGATCGAAGGCCATTCCGACAATGTCGGGGCGAGCGAATACAACCAGAAGCTTTCCGAGCGGCGCGCGCAGAGCGTGGTCGATTATCTGGTCAATGATCTAAAGATCGACGCATCGCGTCTTACCGCCATCGGCTATGGCGACACGCGCCCCATCGCGGACAACAACACACGGGAAGGCCGGCAGGCAAACCGTCGTATCGGTGCTGTCATCGCCTGTGCCACTGACTATGCGGGTCTCAAGGTCGCACCGGCCCGTTTCACGGTAGCGATGGAGGTCGGCTTCGATTCCCTGAGATCCGAAGTCAAGCCTGAATACTTCGATGAACTGGGCAGGGTCTCCGAGTTCCTGCGCGCGAACCCGACTGTCACGGCGACGGTGGAAGGCCATGCGGCCATGTTCGACGGGGCCGGCAAGGACCAGGCGCGCGTCTCTGCTAAAGATGCGATGGCGCTCTCGCAGCGTCGTGCCCAGAGCGTGGTGAACTATCTTGTGGACAAACGCGGGGTGTCGCGTTCGCGTCTTTCCACCTCGGCGTTCGGCCAGACACGCCGCGTCTCCTACGGCACCTCGGCTGAAGGTCGGCAAGAGAACCGTCGCGTCAACATCATCTTCAATTACGCAAAAAGATGAACGGCAGCTTCGGCATCTCGCCGAAGCTGTTTGAATGAAACAAACAAAAAGAAAAGGAAATGCAATGAGCGCCTCAAAAAATATTCTGACCATCACCGCCGCGATGTTCCTGGTGGCGGGCGTGGTCGCCTGTGACAAACCCGGCCCGGCCGAATCGGCCGGCAAAAGCATCGACCAGAAGGTCGATCAAATGGGCGACAAGATCGAAAAAGCGGGCAACAGCGCCGCGGACACCATGTCCCATGAAGGCGAAAAAGCCGGGATCGCCATCGACGATACGGGCATCACTGCAAAAGTCAAAGCCGCCATCCTCGCCGAGCCCGGCTTGAAGACTTTGCAGATCAGCGTCAAGACGATCAACGGCATTGTGACCCTGTCCGGCTCGGTCGGCACCGCGGCGAACCGTGACACGGTCGAAGGTCTGGCAGGCGCAGTAGCCGGTGTCAGCCGTGTGAAGAACGATCTGGTCGTCAAGAAATAAATCGAACCATCACTCAAGGACGGAGCACATCATGAATATCCAGGAAACCTACAAACAGAAACGGGCCGCCCAATTGAAAGAATGGGGTGCGCAGCTCAATCTGCTCGAAGCCAAAGCGGAGAATGTCAGCGCAGACTTGAAGGTGACGCATGCCGAAGCCATGCAGGCATTGCGTGTGAAGCAGCGGACTGCCTCCGAGAAACTGCAGGAGATGGGTAGCGCCAGTGCCGAAGCGTGGGATGACGTCAAAGCGACCGCCGACAAAGTTTGGGACGATCTGAAGAGCGGTATGTCAGATGCGCATGCAAAGTTCAAATGATGCAGTCTGCGCCGCGCGGCTGATCCCATTAAGGAAAATCGCATGATGGATTTGAAACTCGCACTGATCTTGCTGCTATCCACGCTTGCGGCAGTGTTCATCGCGCAGAACGTCGCACCGGTGGAAGTTGGCTTCCTCTATTGGACCGCCACCACATCCAGAGCGATGCTGATCTTCTTCACCCTGTTGCAGGGCTTCGTGCTGGGTTGGTTCATGCACGGATTCATGCTGCACAGAAAGAACAGGCATCGGGTGTATCTGCCCTGATTACGCGTCATGTTTTGAACCAAAATATTAAGGAGAAGTAAATGAATAATCGATTCGTGCGTATGACCAGCCGTTTACTGATCGCCTGTATGCTGAGTTTGAGCCTGCCTATGCAGGCAGCTTATGCCGGAATGATAGGCGTCGACCAAATCGCCCAAGCGGAGCAGCTGCAAAGCCAGCGCGACCGCATCAAGTCTTTCCTCGATCGCGAAGATGTCGTCAAGGCGATGCAGGCGCAAGGCCTTGAAGCAGGCACTGCCCAATCCCGCGTCGATGCATTGACCGACCAGGAAGTGCAGCAAGTCGCGGGCAAGATAGACACGCTTCCCGCAGGCGGGGATATCCTCGGCATCCTGTTCACGATCTTTATCGTGTTGCTGGTGACCGACATCTTGGGATTCACCAAAGTGTTCCCGTTCACACGCTCGGCCAGGTAGGTCAATCACGCCGTGCAAATAGCGTCCGCCTGATCGCGGGCGCTATTCCATTTTTCGGCCTGCCGTGCTGCGTGCCTCCCCGCGGGCGCGCAGCTGCCGCAGCCGATCATCGCGGCACTGGTCCGATGCGGAAGTTAGTTGCGGGCAATATCCCAGGGCAAGCACCGTGCAAAAACGCTTCGAACAGATAGCCAAACTCTCCGCCGTATTCGTATTGATGGCGGGATCCTTCATCGTGATGCGGCCGTTCCTGGTTGCGGCGCTGATGGCGGCGGTGGTGTGTATTTCCAGCTGGCCCGCCTATGAATGGCTGTTGCGGTGTTTCAAGGGGCACAGGAACTGGGCGGCGACCAGCATGACGTTTGCGCTGGTGCTCGTCGTCATCCTGCCCCTCGCGCTCGTGGCCTACAGCCTCAGCGACAACGTGATGGCCATCTATGGGTATATCAGCGAGATCGTCCGCAGCGGGCCGGTGGAACCGCCGGTATGGGTCTCCCGGCTGCCGGTGATCGGCACTTCCGCGCATGACTATTGGCACACGCTGGCATCGAACCAGAACGAGATGACGGCCCTCACTGATCGCATATTGGTCCCCGCCAAGGAAATACTGATCGCCAGCAGCACCGTGCTGGGGCAGGGCGTAATCGAAATGAGTCTGGCCACTTTCATCTGCTTTTACTTCTATCGTTACGGCATCGAATTGATGCGCTTCCTCGACGGCGTGATGGCCCACGTGATCGGCCCGCAGGCGCAGGACATCACCATGATCATCGTCAACACGGTACGCAGCGTGATGTACGGGCTGCTCGGAACCTCGCTGGCGCAAGGAATCGTCGCGATCATAGGTTTTTTGATCGCGGGCATCCCCGCAGCACTGATGCTCGGATTCGCCACGGCCGTGCTGGCTCTGGTGCCGGTGGGGCCGCCGCTGCTGTGGGGGGGGGCCGCGATCTGGCTGCTGATGCAAGGCGACATCGGCTGGGCGTTGTTCATGCTTGCCTGGGGCATGCTCCTGATTAGCGGCGTGGACAACATGCTGCTGCCGCTGCTCTTGAGTCGTGGCAGCGACATGCCGTTCATCGTGCTGTTGCTCGGCGTCTTCGGCGGTGTGATGGCATTCGGCCTCGTGGGTGTCTTCA
>WOZO01000045.1 GCA_011620315.1 Sideroxydans sp.
GCTTCGGACTACAGCTTAATCTACTGTCTCAAATTCGGGGGCCACTATAGTCGCGCGCCAGAATGGTTGGCATGTCCACGCGCACGCGACCGCGCAAGCCACTTGCCAGCGGCTGAAACATCGACTGCAATTGTTCGGCATCCGCCAGCAATTCCTTGCAGCGTTCCAGAAACTGTTCGCCATCTGGCGTAAGCCTGACGCTGCGGGTGGTGCGCTGCAGCAGGCGCGCACCGACGTCGGCTTCCAACTGCTGCACCACCGTCGAAACTCGGCCTTTAGTGATACCAAGTTGATCGGCTGCCTGGCTGAAGCTTGCAAGTTCGGCGACTCGGGAAAAGATGCGCAGATCATCAAGTTGCATGGTCGTATTGTTTTCAATGGAAGAACAGTGCGTTCGATTTATCCCACTTTATTCGCCATGTCCAGAACTGTAAAATACTGAAACCAACCTAGAGAAGGATAGACTCCCTACTTTCTGTTTTTATTGATATTTTTCTTAAATGTTGACGCCAATCGACGCGGATGGATAGCCAATAAAAATTACACGTTGAACAGGAAGTTCATCACATCGCCATCCTGCACCACATATTCTTTTCCTTCCACACGCATCTTGCCCTTCTCCTTGGCACCGGCTTCGCCGCCGCAGGCGATGAAGTCTTCGTAGGAGATGGTCTGCGCGCGGATGAAGCCTTTCTCAAAGTCGGTATGGATGACGCCGGCCGCCTGCGGTGCGGTGTCGCCCTTGTGGATGGTCCAGGCGCGCACTTCCTTCACACCGGCGGTGAAGTAGGTTTGCAGGCCGAGCAAGTCGTAGCCGACACGGATCAGGCGATTCAGGCCAGGCTCTTCCAGGCCGAGGTCGGCCAGGAATTCTTTTTTGTCCGCATCATCCAGATCGGCCAGCTCCTGCTCGATCTTGGCGCACAACGCCACCACCGGCGCGCCCTCTTTGGCGGCGTGGTCGCGCAAACGATCCAGATACGGGTTGTTCTCGAAACCGTCTTCCAGCACGTTGCCTACATACATCGCGGGCTTGATGGTGAGCAGACACAGCGGTTTGATAAGATCGATCTCCTCGTCGCTCAGGCCGAAGGTGCGCGCCGGTTTGCCTTCGTTCAGGTGCGGCAGCAGCTTTTCCAGCAACGCGACCAACTTGATTGCGTCCTTGTCACCGGATTTGGCTTTCTTGCCGTCGCGGTGGATGGTGCGTTCCACCACGGCCATGTCTGCCAGCGCCAGTTCGGTGAGGATGACTTCGATGTCGGAGATGGGATCGACCTTGCCCGCCACGTGCACCACGTTCTCGTCGTCGAAACAGCGCACGACGTTGACGATGGCATCCGTTTCGCGGATGTTGGCGAGGAACTGGTTGCCCAGACCTTCGCCCTTGGAAGCACCCGCCACCAGACCCGCGATGTCGACGAACTCGACGATGGCGTACTGCATGCGTTGCGGTTTGACAATCTTGGCCAGCTCGTCCATGCGCGGATCGGGTACTTCAACGATGCCGACGTTGGGCTCGATGGTGCAGAAAGGATAGTTCTCCGCCGCGATGCCCGCCTTGGTCAGGGCATTGAACATGGTGGATTTACCCACGTTGGGCAGACCGACGATACCGCATTTGAGACTCATGGTTGTTTCCTTATAAATGCAGGATTTAGGAGTCTGGATTTAGGATTTAGCTGCCTCCACCCAAAATCCTAAATCCCAGTTCCTAAATCCTAGTTACTGTGCAGCTTCAACATCGCCGCTTCCAGATTGCCTTCGATGATCTGCCCCGCGACATCCTGCGCGCGTTGCATCGCCTCTTCGATCAAACCCTTCTCTTCCTTGCGCGGCGCATTGAGCACGAAGTTCACCACTTCCGCGCGGTCGCCCGGATGGCCGACGCCGATGCGCAGGCGCCAGAAATCTTTGCTGCCCAGATGCGCGATGATGTCCTTCAGGCCGTTGTGTCCGCCGTGGCCGCCGCCCAGTTTCAGCTTGGCGCTGCCCGGCGGCAGGTCGAGTTCATCATGCACCACCAGTATCTGCGCCGGAGTGAATTTGTAGAACTGTGCCAGCGCCCCCACGGCGCGTCCGCTTACGTTCATGAAGGTCTGCGGTTTGAGCAGATGCACCTCGTGCCCGTGCAGATTGCTTTTGGCGACCAGACCGTGGAACTTGCTTTCGGTCTTGAAGCTGGCGTTGTGCATACGTGCGAGTTCGTCCACCCACCAGAAACCTGCATTGTGGCGCGTGGCTTCATATTCCTTGCCGGGATTACCCAGTCCGACAATAAGTTTGATCGGCTCGCTCATATGTATTTCCGACAATCAGTAATGAAAAAACCCGCCATGCACCGTTAGGACATGGCGGGTTGTTTCTATTGCGTGTTATTTTTTGGCAGCAGGTGCGGCGGCAGCGGTAGAAGCTGCGGACGCGTCCGCAGCAGCGGCAGCTTCGGCAGCAGCTTCGACGTGGCCGCGCGGCACTGTGACCGTCGCCACGGCATCGGCAGCATGATGATGGGCGGCCACTTCAACGCCCTTGGGCAGTTTGACGTCGGAGATGTGGATGGAATGTCCCAGCTCCAGACCGGACAGATCGATCTCGATCGCTGTCGGCAGGTCTTTCGCCAGACACAGGATATCCAGCTCGTTCAGCACGTGGGTGATGATGCCGCCGCCCTGCTTCACGCCCGGCGCAACATCGGCGTTCACGAAGTGCAGAGGCACCTTCATGTGCACCTTCTTCTTGGCGTCGACGCGCTGGAAGTCAACGTGTTGCACTTGCTGGCGGAAAGGGTGCATCTGGAAGTCGCGCAGCAGCACGGATTCCTTCTTGCCGTCCAGCTCCAGAGACAGCACCGAAGCGTGGAACGCTTCGTTCTTCAGTGCGAAATAGATGGTGTTGTGATCGAGTTCGATCATGACTGCATCGCCGGAACCGTACACGACGGCGGGGACGCGATTCGCTTTGCGCAGACGGCGGCTCGCACCCGTTCCTTGCACTTGGCGTTTTGTTGCGCTGATTTCGATAGACATTATTACTTCTCCACTTCAATTGAAACGCTCCGCGACCAGAGCATTCCGGGTTGTGTGATGACCGACATGGTCGCCACTAAAATCAATCCACGAACAGGGAGCTGACGGACTCTTCCGCGTTGATGCGGCGCAGTGTCTCGGCCATCAGTTCGGCGATGCTGAGCTGACGGATACGCTTGCAGTTGCGTGCGTTCTCCTGCAACGGGATGGTGTCGGTCACGACCAGTTCGTCGATGGCGGACTTCTCGATGCGTTCGATGGCCGGGCCGGACAATACGCCGTGGGTACAGTAGGCCAGCACGCGGGTTGCGCCCTTCTCTTTGAGCGCATTGGCGGCTTCGCACAGGGTGTTGGCGGTGTCGACCATGTCGTCCATGATCAGGCAGGTACGACCGGCCACGTCACCGATGATGTTCATCACCTTGGCCACGTTCGGCTTGGGACGGCGCTTGTCGATGATGGCGAGGTCGGCATCCAGTTGTTTGGCCAGCGCGCGCGCGCGCACCACACCGCCGACGTCGGGCGACACCACGATCAGGTTGGGGTAGTCGCAACGCCACACATCGGACAGCAGGATGGGACTGGCGTAAATGTTGTCCACCGGAATATCGAAGAAGCCCTGGATCTGGTCGGAGTGCAGGTCCATGGTCAGCACGCGGTCCACGCCGGCGCTGCTCAGCATGTTCGCCACCACTTTGGCGGTGATCGCCACGCGCGCGGAACGCGGACGGCGGTCCTGGCGGGCATAGCCGAAATATGGGATGGCGGCGGTGATACGGGCGGCGGATGCGCGGCGCAGGGCGTCGACCATCACCATGACTTCCATCAGATTATCGTTGGTCGGCGCGCAGGTGGATTGCAGGATAAACACATCCTTGCCGCGTACATGCTCAAGGATCTCCACCATCACTTCGCCGTCGGAGAAACGGCTGACGGTTGCGCGACCGAGATGGATTCCCAGATGCCGAGCTACGCTTTCCGCCAGCTTGGGGTTGGCATTGCCGGTGAAAACCATCATGTCGCCGGACATCGGGAGCACCTCTTTGAGAAAAATGAAAAGGGCGCGAACGCCCGTCGATACATCTTAAAACTGGCTGGGGAGGTAGGGATCGAACCTACGAATGTCGGAATCAAAATCCGATGCCTTACCACTTGGCGACTCCCCAAAAACTTTATGCAGCGAATTCCCTGAGAGGGTGCTGTTGCAAACCGTGCGCGACATATCCGCGCATATCCGTCGGCAACTGCTGCAATACCGCTTTTGCTTCCGCTTCCGTTGCAAACTCGGCAAAAACACATGCGCCCGAGCCTGTCATCATTGCCGGGGCGAACTGCGCCAACCAGACAAGATATTCCGCAACTTCGGGGTACAACTTGCAGGCCACGGCCTGTAAATCGTTGTTCAAACCGGCTTGTCGTCCAGCCCGAAATGCTTGCCCATTCGGAAGGGCGCGCATTGTCATCGAAATCGTATTTCGTGTCAATTCAGAATGCGTAAAAATCTTTGCGGTCGGCACATGCACCGGCGGACACAGCACCACATACCATGCTTCGGGCAGTTCGTACGCCTGCAGACGCTCGCCGACGCCTTCGGCAAATGCGTTGTCGCCGAACACGAACACCGGCACATCCGCCCCCAGCGTCAGCCCCAGCGCCATCAGGCGCTCGCGACTCAAATCCAACTGCCACAGCCTGTTCAGCGCCAGCAAAGTGGTAGCCGCATCCGAACTGCCGCCGCCCAATCCGCCGCCCATCGGGATGCGTTTCTCAACCTCGATTTCCACCCCGAGTGTGCAGCCGGTCTCCTGCTGCAAAAGACGCGCCGCCAGCACGCACAGATCCTGCTCGGGCGGCACGCCTTCCAGTGCATTGATCCGCCGCACTTCGCCATCGTCGCGCAGCGTGAAATACAGGGTGTCGTGCAGGTCGATGAAGCGGAACAATGTCTGCAGCAGGTGATAGCCGTCGTCGCGGCGGCCGACCACATGCAGGAACAGGTTCAGCTTGGCAGGCGCGGCACAGGTTAAAGTGGTCATAACAAAGCCACTTACCACGGAGACACAGAGACACCGAGGAAGACGAAAACAATTTCAGCAAAACCTATCCCGGTTTTTGCTTTGGTGTTCTCTGTATCTCCGTGTCTCTGCGGTAAAGGGTTCTTCTTCATCGTGCCTCCCATTCGTCTATCAGCACGCGCACTTCCATGCCCGCGCGCTGCAAACTCAGGCGCAGCGGCAAAGCATCACGCCCCTCATCGGCATAACGCGTGTAATGAATGATCCAGCCCCGCTGATACAACACCGCCATCCTGCCTTGCGCATCCTGTTCGCTGCGGAATTCGCCGCCCGGGGCGGGCAATGCCGCGACCCAGTAACGCAAGCCGGAAAGCGGCAGCTGCCAGCCCAGCAGCTCCTGGGTGAGCGTCTCGGCATCCTGCGCCGCATGTGTCTCGCCTTCCGCCTCCAGCGTCACGCCTTGTGCATTGGAGGTGATACGCGCCACGGCCTGCCCCAGCGGGGCCAGCAGCAGCACTTCGTCGGAAGCCGCGTCATGCGTCCAGCGCAGGCCGGCACTGTCGCGCCGTTCAGGCTGGATGATCACGATACGGCCATTGAAAGCGAAAGGGGCATCGACTGCGGCGGGACGCTTCAGGACTGTGGGTGTGCTCGCGCAGGCAGTCAGCAACAAAGACAACAGGACTATGCGGCGCATCGAATTACGGCAGGAACTTATGGATCACATCGCGCAGCATCGTGTTGTCGGGATGCGCTTGCTCGCTGGCGCGCCAGACTTTCTGCGCGGCTTCGCGCTCGCCCTTCACCCACAGCACTTCACCCAGATGGGCGGCGATCTCGGGATCGGGATTGGCCGCGTATGCACGGCGCAGGAATTCCAGACTCTTATCCAGTTGCCCCAGACGGTAGTAGCCCCAGCCCATGCTGTCGATGATGGCCGCATCGTCCGGTGCCAGTTGGTAGGCTTTCTCAACCAGCTCCATGGCTTCGGGGATGCGGATATTGCGCGCCAGCCAACCGTAGCCCAGCGCATTGTAGGCATGCGCATTGTCCGGCTCGACCTCGATCAGCTTGCGGATCAGTGTTTCGAAAGCCTCGTGCTTATCCAGCCGGTCGGCCTGCAATGCGGCCTGATAGAGCAACTCCGGTTGCGCGGGGAATATTTTCAGTCCGCGCACAAGCACCTTGAAGCACTCCGCATGCTGGCCGGCTTCGCGCAGGAACTGCGCATCCACCATCACCAGTTGCACGCGCTGTGCATCATCCTTGGCGGCTGTCTCGGCCAGCGTCTTGCGTGCCGCAGTCAACTGGCCCTGCTTGTTTTGCAGATAAGCGATACGCAAGCGCGCGGCATACAACCTGTCCCCGCCCTTGATCTGTTGATAGTGTTGCAGGGCGGCTGGCCAGTCCTGCCTGGCCTCGTACAGTTGACCAAGATAGAAACGCAGCGTGTCGTTGTCGCCCCCTTTGCTGGACAGCGCCTGACGCAGTTCCTGTTCGGCACGGTCCAGTTCGCCCATCTGCAGCGAGATCATGGCAATGGCGAATGCCAGTTCGGCGCTGCCCGGGCGCTGTTTCAACAGTTCGCCGAACTGCTCGCGCGCCGGCTGGTACTGCTTCTGCTCCAGCAACATGCGCGCATAGAACAGACGCACCTCGTTACGCTCGGGATGCTTATCCAGAAAACCGGACAACATGGCGAGCGCACGCTGCGGTTCGCTGTACTGCGTCTGCTGCGCGACCAGCATCACCGCCAGATCCCAGTCCGGATTCAATTTGAGCGACTTGTTCGCCTCCGCCAGCGCCAATTCCTGCTTGCCTGCCGAGAGGGCTGTCTGCGCCAGCGCCCAATGCGCCTCGGCAACTTCGGGATAGGGTTGCGCCACTTCGCTCAGCCAGTCCAGTATGGCTGCCTTGTCCGGCACACGCGCCAGCAAACCATACAGACTCATGAAAGCCCGCCCCTTCTGCGGTTCGGTAGCCAGCATCTCGGCCACGAGCGGGCGCGCTTCTTCCAGTTGCCCGCCGGAGAGCAGCAAGGAGACAAGCATCTGTTTCGCCAGCGGCGAAGAGGGTTCTAGTTCCTGCCACAGTTTGAACGCTTCCAGCGACTGCTGGTATTGATGCGCCTCGAACGTGAGCTGCGCGGCGCGGCGCGCCACACGCGGATCGCGGGTGGTGCGCGCCAGATCGAGATAGGCTTGCGCGGCCAGTTCTGGACGGCCGCGCTGCGCGGCGATGTCGCCCAGCAGGAATTCGTACAACATGCGATCCGTCAGTGCGACATCCGGCAGTGCCGGTTTGGGCTCGGGGGCGATCTGCTCCAGACGGCCATGGGGCGACGCATCGTCGGCAGGCGCTTCGGCAGAGGGTTTCTGCGGCGTGTTCGCGCAGGCTGCCAGCAGCAGGATCAGCGGCAGGGCAGGGTTTCGTGTCGGAAAGATCATCTATGGCCCGGGTGTTTTGATGCGAGCCTACATATTAGGTTATATTCGTCACAATTCAAAACCGCACAACACCGAATGCACACGCCCACCCCAACCACGCTTTCCGCCCGCAATCTGGTGCGCTTTCACGGCAAGCGCCGGGTGGTGGACGATGTGTCGCTGGAACTGCGCCGCGGCGAGGTGCTGGGCCTGCTGGGACAAAACGGGGCGGGCAAAAGCACCACGCTGATGATGCTGGCCGGCGCGCTGCAACCGAACAGCGGCAGTGTCGAAGTGTGCGATTTCGATCTGGCGCGGCGCGCCGATCTGGGCAAGGCCTGCCTGGGTTTCCTGCCGGAACATCCCCCGCTTTATCGCGACATGCGCGTGGACGACCAGTTGCTGTTCGCCGCCCGCCTGCACAAAGTGAACAAGGCACAGCTGGCGGAGTATCTGGAACTGAGCAAACGGCGTTGCGGCCTGCTGGATTGGGGGCAGCGCCTGATAGGCGAGCTTTCCAAGGGTTTCCAGCAGCGCGTGGGCATCGCGCAGGCGATCATCCACCAGCCCGCCGTCGTCATTCTGGACGAGCCCACGGTCGGCCTCGACCCGGCGCAGATCCGCGACATCCGCGAGCTGATCAGCGAACTGGGCGACAGCAGCAGCGTGATCCTGTCCACGCATTTGCTGCACGAGGTCGAACAGGTGTGTGATCGCGCCGTAATCCTGCGCGAGGGACGCGCGATCTTCAACGGCACGCTCGACGAATTGCGCGCGCACAGCGACATCGAATCCAGCTTCCTGCGCCTGAACGCCGATGCCTCGCAAGGGGAACACGCATGATCCGCACCCTCGCCCGCAAAGACCTGCACACCCTGTTCAGCGCGCCATCGACCTGGATGATGCTGGCGCTGCTGCAATTCATCCTCGGCTGGTTCTTCCTTGCGCGTCTGGACGATTACCTGCAAGTGCAAACGCAACTGGCGCAGATGGACGACGCGCCGGGCGCGACCATCTCCATCGCCGCGCCGCTGGCCAATCTGCTCGCCCTGTTGCTGCTGATGCTGACGCCCTTGTTCAGCATGCGCCTGATCGCGGAAGAACGACGCAACCAGACCTGGCTGCTGCTGGCGACTTCCCCGCTCTCTTCCGCGCAGATCGTGCTCGGCAAGTTCGCCGGTCTGCTGGCCCTGCTCTCGCTGGTCATTCTGGCTGCCGTGGCGATGATGGCGCTGTTGGCGCTGGGCACGCGGGCCGATGTCGGGCTGATCTTGTGCAATCTGCTCGGCCTGTGGCTGCTGGCCGCGGCTTACGCCGCACTCGGTCTGTACTTTTCCGCCGTCAGTCGCCAACCGGTGGTCGCGGCCTTTACTGCGCTGGCCGTCTCGGTCGCGCTGTGGCTGCTCGACATGGCAGACGGCCTGTTGCGCGCCTTGTCGCCCAACACGCATTTCCAGAATCTGAACTCGGGCTTGCTCAGCAGTGCGGACATCGTTTACTTCGTGCTGTTCTGCGCCTTCTTCCTGATGCTGACCATCCACCACCTGCGCCGCGAACGGGGATGCCATTGATGCCCCGTCCCTTGATCTACCGCAGCCTGTTCTACGTCGGCTTGATTGTGGCCTGTATCGCGCTGTACCAACTCGCGGCACGTTTTCCCTTGCAGCGCGACTTCACACAGAACGAATTGAACAGCCTGCAAGAAGGCAGCGTGCACATCCTGGCCCAGCTCGACCAGCCGCTGGACATCACCGTCTACACCACCGGGCAGGATGCAAAACAAGGCGACGTGCGCAAACTGGTGAGCAATTTCGTCGCGCTGTACCAGCGTTACAAATCCGACATCCGCCTCACCTTCGTCGACCCGCTGAAAGAACCGGAGGCAGTGCGCAAATCCGGCATACGCGGCAACGGCGAGATGGTGGTGAATTACGCCGGCCGCAGCGAGCATCTGACCACGCTGAACGAGCAGACGCTGACCAGCGCCTTGATGCGTCTGGCCCGCAACCGTGAACAATGGGTGATGTATATCACCGGCCATGGCGAGCGCAAACTGGACGGCAACGCCAACCACGATCTGGGCGAATTCGGTCGCAGGCTGACGCAGAACGGTTACCGCGTCACCTCCCTCAACCTGACCGTCGCGCAGGAAGTGCCGGACAACATCAGCCTGCTGGTCATCACCCAGCCGCAACACCAGCTGTTCAAGGGTGAGAGCGCGAAGTTGCTGCGCTTTGTGGAACGCGGCGGCAACCTGCTGTGGCTGCTGGATGCCGAGCCGCTGCGCGGACTGGAGAGTCTGGCCGAGCAACTGCATGTCGACCCGCTGCCGGGCATGATCATCGACCCTGCCGCGCAAGAGATGAACGCTCCCAAGGACTGGACGCTGGGCGGCGGCTACCCGCCGCACCCGGTCACGCGCAACTTCGATCTGATCACCGCCTTTCCCTATGCCACCGCGCTGAACGCGAACGACAGCGAGGGCTGGACGCATCACACGCTGGTGGAAGGTGCGGCCAACGGCTGGGTAAGCCAGCGACACGACATGCGCTTCGATGCGGCGCAGGATGTGCCCGGCCCGTTCAGTCTGGCCCTCGCCCTGCAACGCAGCGGCCCGGAACATGAACAACGCATCGTGGTGGTCGGCAGCGGTGCATTTCTGTCGAACGCGTATTCGGGCAACGGCGGCAACGTGGACCTCGGCATGAACATGGTGAACTGGCTGGCGGGCGACGAGCAGTTCATCACCCTTGCACCGCACACCGCCAAGGACGGCACCCTCACTTTCAGCAAGCAACAACTGACCGCATTCACCTACGGCCTGCTGCTGGCACTACCGCTGCTGATGATCGCCATCGGCGGCTGGCTGTGGTGGCGCAGACATCGCGCTGCCTGATGCCCGAATTACCCGAAGTCGAAACCACGCTGCGCGGCATTGCACCGCATCTGCAGGGCGCGCAAGTCACGGATGTGGTCGTGCGCCATGCGCAACTGCGCTGGCCGATTCCCGCCCTACTGCCCGCGCTGTTGCGGGGCCGCGAGATTCTCGACCTGCGGCGCCGCGCCAAATATCTGCTGATCGCTTTCGAGCACGGCACGCTCATCCTGCATCTGGGCATGAGCGGCAGTCTGCGCATTTTGCCGCACGGCACGCCCCCGGAAAAACACGACCACTTCGACCTGATCCTGAACAACGGCAAGCTGATGCGCCTGCGCGACCCGCGCCGCTTCGGTGCCGTGCTGTGGCATGAGGGCGATATCGCCGCACATCCATTGCTGGCGACGCTCGGGCCGGAACCGCTGAGCACCGCTTTCGATGCGGACTATCTGTATCGCTCCACCCGTACACGCAACATCGCGATCAAACTGGCGCTGATGGACAATCATCTGGTGGTCGGCGTGGGCAACATCTACGCCAACGAGGCACTGTTCCGAGCGGGCATACGACCGCAACTACCGGCGAAACGATTGTCCCGTGCGCGATGCACGGCACTGGTGCAGACCGTGCAGGAAGTATTACGCGCCGCCATCGAGAAAGGCGGCAGCACGCTGCGCGACTTCATCCATAGCGACGGTTCCAGCGGCTACTTCCAGCAACATTACTTCGTCTACGGACGCGGCAACGAGGCCTGCCTCAAATGCAGAACGCCTGTCCGCATCATCAAACAAGGACAGCGTTCGACCTTCTATTGCCCACACTGCCAGCATTGACTTATCCAGGGGGGGGCTAGCCCGTTCTGGCCAACACACTGCCCGATAAATCGAGTATGTTTCGCCGAATAATAAAAACGTTGCACGCCTTCACCGAACCGCAGACCACAAGGGGGAATCATGGCGCTCATGTCATGGACGCAGGATCTTGAATCGGGCATCAAAGTCATCGACGATCAGCACCAGCGCATCATCCAGTTCATCAATGAGCTGGACGATGCCTGCCGCACCGGCAACACGGACGAAACCGGTCATGTGATGGAAGGCTTGCTGAATTACACCATCACCCACTTTGAATTCGAGGAAAGTCTGCAGGAAAAGGCGGCCTATCCATACCTCAAGGCCCATCAGCGCATCCATGAATTGTTCATGAAGAAGGTCGCCGCGCTCAGGGAGCGCGCCGGCAAAGGCGAAGACGTCGCGCCGGAATTGCTGAACCTGCTCAAGGGCTGGCTGGTGAGCCATATCAAAGGGGAAGATCGCGACTACGTCGAATCGGTCCGTGCCCTGCTCGACAATGCCGATCAGGAAACTTCCGGCTGGCTGAACACCACGATGAAGAGGTTCTTCGGCTGAAGCTCGGTCGCCATGGGCGGGCACCGCCCGCGCCATGCGCAAACGCAACACTTTCTTGTTAAGATGCGCGGTATGACATCAAGCACGCCCAAGCGGCGCATCATCCTCGGCATCACCGGCGGCATCGCGGCTTACAAAGCCGCCGAACTTGCCCGTCTGCTGATCAAGCAAGGTCTCTCGGTGCAAGTGGCGATGACCGAAGCCGCAACGCATTTCATCACCCCCGCCACCCTGCAGGCGCTCACCGGATCACCGGTGCTGCTCGACCAATGGCAGGATGACAAGGGCATGTCGCACATCCACAGCAGCCGCGTGGCCGATGCCATCGTGATCGCCCCGGCCACGGCCGACTTCATCGCCAAGCTGGCGCACGGACTGGCCGACGATCTGCTGTCCACGCTTTGTCTGGCGCGCGATTGCCCGCTGCTGGTCGCACCGGCCATGAACAGGCAGATGTGGTCGAATGCCGCCACCCAACGCAACGTGCAACAGCTGGCGGCTGACGGCGTGACCCTGCTCGGCCCAGTGAGCGGGCTGCAGGCGTGCGGCGAGGAAGGTATGGGACGCATGCTGGAAGCCGGGGCGCTGACGCAGGACATCATCCGCGCCCTGTCCGCACAGCGCAGCAGCGAGCTGGCAGGCGTGCGCCTGCTGATCACCGCCGGCCCGACCTACGAAGCCATCGACGCGGTGCGCGGCATCACCAACCGCAGCAGCGGCAAGATGGGTTACGCCGTCGCGGAGGCCGCTTTGGAGATGGGGGCCCAGGTCACACTGGTTTCAGGCCCGGTCCCGCTCACCCCGCCTGGTGGTGCACAAGTGGTGAATGTCACTTCAGCAGCCGAGATGTTCGCAGCAGTGCGGCAGGCCGTGCCGCAGAGCGATATGTTCATCGGTGTGGCGGCGGTGGCGGATTACCGTGCGGCGCAACCGAGTGAACAAAAGATCAAGAAGAGCGATGCCAGTTTGACGCTTGAACTGCTGCCCAATCCGGACATCCTGGGCTGGGTCGCCAGTCAGCCAGACGCGCCCTTCTGCGTGGGCTTCGCCGCCGAGAGTGAGAAGCTGCGCGAACACGCCACAGCCAAGCGCAGGAAGAAGAACATCCAGCTGCTGGCCGCCAATCTGGCGCAGAGCGCCATCGGCACCGAGGACAACGAGCTCGTGCTGTTCGACGATGCGGGCGAGCATGTCTTGCCGCGCACCGACAAATCAACGCTGGCAAGCGCGCTGTTGCGTCATGCCGCCATGCTTTACAAGAAAAGGAGCAACTCATGAAGAAAGTGGACGTCAAGATTCTCGACCCGCGCCTGCACGACCATCCGCCGCTGTATGCCACACCGGGTTCCGCCGGCATCGACCTGCGCGCCTGCATAGACAGCGCGATCACCATCCGCCCCGGCCAGTGCGAACTGATCCCCAGCGGCGTCGCGCTGCATCTGAACGATCCGCACTATGCGGCGATGATCCTGCCCCGCTCCGGCCTCGGCCACAAACATGGCATCGTGCTCGGCAATCTGGTCGGCCTGATCGATTCGGACTATCAGGGACAGATATTCATCTCGGTATGGAACCGCGGCTCGCATCCTTTCGAACTGATGCCGATGGAACGCATCGCGCAGATGGTCATCGTGCCGGTGGCACAGGTGCAGTTCAACATCGTGGAAGAATTCCCGATCAGCCATCGCGGCGCGGGCGGATTCGGCAGCACCGGCAAACACTGATATTCAGTAACCGCAAAGCAAAAAACCCGCATTCATGCGGGTTTTTTGCTTTGCGGGAGGCAAACCTCACTGTTTCAGTTTTATCTTCAGTTCTGTGCGATCACCGCGACGCACCGAAACCTTCTCGCTGCTTTTGGCATATCCATCCAGCTCGAAACGCAGCTGGTAGATGCCCGCAGGCATATCGGCTTCCAGCGGCGTCAGACCGTAGTAGACGTCGTCGACATACACCTTGACGTTGGCGGGCTCGGAAGTCAGCGCCAATTTCCCGGTTGCGGCGTCCGGCTTAACAAACGCCGACGGGGCCACTACCGGAACCGGCGTGTTGGCGTAGACCGTCACGCCGGGCACCACTTTGGCCACGCCTGCCACGCCGAACAATTCCGGACGCGTCGCCATCAATACCGACAGGATGGATTCGCTGGTCTTGTGGCTGATCGTTTTCAGGCCGTTCTTCAGGAAAGCCGCGACATCGCCTTTACTGTTGCCCATGACTCCGGCATAGCGCTCTTTCTTCTCGGCAACCACACCGGACCAGATGACGCGCCCGCTGGCGGTTTCGGTCAGGGTCGATTCGACCACGATGTTCAGATAATCGCGTTCCTTGATGTCCACAGACAGCGCTTTGACCACGCCGCCCAACTGGAACTGCGCCTTGTCGTCCTCGACAAATTGCAGGCCATCGTCGCTCAAGCGCTTCTTCATGGCGGCACCAACCAGCTTCGCCACCTCGCTATCGAGCATGATATCCCTGCCTGTCATGCCCAGCACGCGGGTGGTCGCCGTACCGACCAGATGCGGATCGGACACATTGCGCGCATCTTCATATGCCGCAAGGCGAACCAGTACCGGATATTTCTGCTGGCGGGCATTGGGCGAAGCCGCATCGTCCATGCGCATGTAGATTGCGTTGCCGGGCTCCTTGGTTCCCGCACACCCCGAAAGCATTGCAACCAGCAAGACACTTGAAAACAGCCACTGAGATTTAGACATAATTCGTTCCTTGTACTGTGTTACCGACAGGCATAAAAGCGGATGACCGGGATTATTGTTGCGCGATGACTGCTTCGATCTCGGTGAAAGTGCTCGCCAGTTCGAAGCTCTGCACTTGCGCCCCCAGTTGGCGGGCGATCTGGGTGATGGAGAACAAACCACAAACAGTCTGCTTACCATCAGCAGAGCTCGAAGCCACCAGCGAATGCTGGCGATGCGCCGCTTTCAGCGTCATCACCACATCACCCACCTTGGCCTGCTTGATGTCCTCGATGTTCAACACTTCCATCTCGCGCTGCGTGGTCATGATGTCGCGCACCATGATATCGGCATGCGTACCCCCCATGTTCTGCAGGAATCGCATCGGCTTCTCGCCCAGCACATCGGTGGCGGTGAGCAGACCGGCGATCTGCTCGTTGTCATCCAATACCAACAACATACGCACGCCATACTTGATCATCTTTGCGTTGGCCTTGTCCATCGATGTCTTGGCACGCACGCTGACCACCGACACCTTGGTCAAGTCGGTCATGACATCCGTTGCAGGATCGCTGAGTTTGACGTGATCCGGCAAGGCCTGAGTCGGACGTACAAAGGAAGAACCGGTCTTCAAAGGTGCGGATACCAATGGCTTGTACTGGGTGATCATGATTCCTCCTGATTGATATGAACGACTGCTATTTTTGGGTTGCAAAATGCTCCTGACAGCGCAACGCCGGCAGATAACGCACCAGTTCGTTGAGCGCCAAACGATACACATCACGTTTGAAGTCGATCACGGTGTCCAACTCTATCCAGTACTCGGTCCAGCGCCACGCGTCAAATTCGGGATGGCCGGATGCGCGCAAAGACACATCGCAGTCCCTGCCAACCAGACGCAACAGGAACCAGATCTGCTTTTGCCCCTTGTAGTGCGAACGCGACTTGCC
This sequence comes from Sideroxydans sp., assembly GCA_011620315.1. Taxonomy (GTDB): domain Bacteria; phylum Pseudomonadota; class Gammaproteobacteria; order Burkholderiales; family Gallionellaceae; genus Sideroxyarcus. The sequence continues at coordinate 15,401 of WOZO01000045.1, forward strand.
CCAACTTTGCGGCACATCGTAACGCATCCAATCCCGGGTCCGGCCCAATATCTTCACATGGCAGGCATGCAGGCCCACTTCCTCGTGCAGCTCACGGTACATCGCCTGTTCCGGCGTCTCGCCGTGCTGAATGCCCCCTTGCGGGAACTGCCATGCGTCTTGCCTGATTCGTTTGCCCCAGAACACCTGATTCTTTGCGTTGGTCAGAATGATGCCGACGTTCGGGCGATAACCTTCACGGTCTATCATGATTCGCCCCATACATTTTTCGATGGCCGGATTGTTCCACATTTCGGCCCTACAGGAAAGACGAGACTGGCTGCTTGCAGTAGAATCGCGCCCTCTTAATTACGCCCCGCGAGTCAATAACATGCGCGTTTCAAAATTCTTCATCTCCACCCTCAAGGAAGCGCCTGCCGAGGCCGAACTCCCAAGCCACCGTCTGATGCTGCGCGCGGGCTACATCCGCAAGCTGGCCAGCGGTCTCTACACTTGGATGCCATTGGGACTGCGCGTGCTGCGCAAAGTGGAAGCAGTGGTACGCGAAGAGATGGACAAGAGCGGCGGTATCGAACTGCTGATGCCTGCCGTGCAGCCTGCCGAACTGTGGCAGGAGACCGGACGCTGGGACGTGTTCGGTCCGCAGATGCTGAAGATCAAAGACAGACACGACCACCAGTTCTGCTTCGGCCCCACGCACGAGGAAGTCATCACCGACATCGCGCGCCGCGAAGTGAAGAGCTATCGCCAGCTACCCTTGAACTTCTACCAGATCCAGACCAAGTTCCGCGACGAGGTGCGTCCCCGTTTCGGCGTGATGCGCGCGCGCGAATTCATGATGAAGGACGCCTACTCCTTCCATGCGAATTTCGAGAGCCTAGAACAGACCTATCGGGTGATGTACGACACCTACTCACGCATCTTCACCCGCCTTGGTTTGCAGTTCCGCGCAGTCGCAGCGGACACCGGCGCCATCGGCGGTTCGGGCTCGCACGAGTTCCACGTACTGGCCGATTCCGGTGAGGACGGCTTGGCCTTCTGCCCAAGCTCGGATTACGCCGCCAACGTGGAACTGGCTGAGGCGCTTGCGCCTTCAACGCCACAAAATAATGACAACCTTCTGCCGTTGGAAAAGGTCAGCACCCCCGGACACAAAACGATAGAAGAGGTTGCTGCTTTTCTCAACGTGCCGCAAAGCCAAGTGCTGAAAACCATAGCAGTAGTGGATGGAAAAGAGAATTTTGCTTTATTACTCATGCGTGGAGATCACCAACTCAACGAAATCAAAGCATCAAAGGTGCTGGGCGAATTCCGCTTTGCCAGACCTGATGAAATTGAAAAATACATGAATTGCCGTCCAGGTTATATCGGCACTGTTCAGATTGAAAAATACTTACCTGAGATTTTCGGAAATGCGGCGCCTTATCCTGTAACTGTTTATGCAGATCGTGCTGTTACAGTAATGAGCAATTTCGTTTGCGGGGCAAACGAGGATGGTGTTCATTACATCGGAGCTAATTTAGGCCGTGATGTGTTTATTAAATCAGAAAACGTGCTTGACCTCCGCAACGTGGTCGCTGGCGACCCATCACCGGACGGTAAAGGCACACTGGAACTGTGTCGCGGTATCGAAGTCGGACACATCTTCCAACTGCGCACCAAGTATTCCGAAGCGCTTGAAGCAACCTATCTGGACGAGAACGGAAAGACGCAGATCATGGAGATGGGCTGCTACGGTATCGGTGTATCACGCATCGTGGCCGCCGCCATCGAACAGAACTTCGATGCACGCGGCATCGCACTGCCGGCCGGCATGGCGCCATTCCAAGTCGCCATCGCACCGATCGGCTACAAGAAGAGTGAAGCGGTGAAAGCCGCTGCAGAAAAACTCTACACCGAGTTGCAAGCAGTCGGTATCGAAGTGTTGCTGGATGACCGTGACGAGCGTCCCGGCGTGATGTTCGCCGATCTGGAACTGATCGGCATCCCGCACCGCATCGTGATCGGTGACCGCAGTTTGAAAGAAAGCAATGTCGAGTATCAGGGGCGTAAAGACGAAGCCGCGCAGGTCGTCGCCTTGCAAGATGTGCTCAGGCTCGTACAATCGAAACTATGAAAACAGGATTCTGGATTCGGGACTCGGGATTCAGGGTCGGCACCATGTCGACCCGCGGCTTCGCGGCTTCCAGAATCCTGAATCCCGCATCCTTGATCCTTGCTTTCGCGCTCTGCCTGCCCTTCACTGCCCAGGCCGGCGCGCAGAAACAGGAAAAACTCTCCGCCAGCGTGCGCGCCATGCTGCAGCGCGCCGTGTCCGACCAGGCCGCACCAAAACTGGCGTTCGCGTCACAACAGGAAGCGCAGGCCTGGCTGGACGAGATGTCGCGCCGACTGGAAAAGCGCATGCCCGACGCGAACTTCCGTTTTGATTTTTTGAGTACCGTGCATTACGAGGCGACGCGCGCCGGACTGGATCCGCACATGGTGCTGGGGCTGATCGAGGTAGAGAGTCACTTCAAGAAATATGCGGTTTCAAAAGCCGGTGCGCGCGGCTACATGCAGGTGATGCCGTTCTGGACCAAAGCCATAGGCACACGCGACCAGAACCTGTTCCATCTGCGTACCAACCTGCGTTACGGCTGCACCATCCTGCGCCACTATCTGGATATCGAAAAAGGCAATCTGTACCGCGCACTGGGCCGTTACAACGGCAGCGTGGGCAAGTCGAAATATCCCAATCTGGTCAAGTCAGCCTGGCAGAAGCACTGGCAATCACCCTTCAGTACCCCGCGCCACAACGGCTGATCACTGCCGGCTCTTGATGTAGGACTCGACGCTGCCGCGCGTCAATGTGCCTTCCTGATAGCTGACCAACTCGCCCTTTGGGTTGAACAGATAGGAAGTGGGCAACACGTTCACTTCGCCCACTTGCGCGGCTTGGTCATAGTCACTCACCGCGACCGGATAGCCGATGGCGAAGCGTGCGACAAACTCGCGCACCGACTTCTCGGTTGAGTCCAGCGCCACACCGATCACCACCAGATCCTTGCGCTTGTGTGATTCATGCAGATCGACCAGATCAGGGATCTCTTCCAGACAGGGCGGGCACCAGGTCGCCCAGAAGTTCACCAACACCCACTTGCCTTTGTAATCTGACAGGCGCTGCGCTTTGCCTTTCAGGTCGGTGAAGGCAAAGGGCTGCGCCATCGCCGGCAGCACCAGGCAAAGCGACAGCACCGCAACGAACAGTCGCCCCCGCATCAATGCCCCGCCTTTTCCTTGCCGCCCTCTGCCGAGTGGCTGCCTTCAGAAGCATGCGTCCAGTACAAGGCCAATGCCACCAGCGCTATGCTGCCGCCAAGGTAGAGCAAGTCCATCGGCGTGGCGATATGCATGGTCATTGCTTCCTTGAACAGGGTCACGATCAGGATCATCAGGATCACCTTGGCCAGCTTGGACTTCAGATCATCCAGGCTGTTGATCACCATGATCTTGCTGGCCGCCTTGCTGCCGTGCGCCTGATCGATGTCGCTGATGAACAGTTCGTACAAACCCAGCGAGAAGATCAGCATCACCGTCGCCAGCAGATAACCGTCCACCACTTCGACGACGTGCGCGATCGTGCTGTCATGCAGCAGCTTGCGCGCCTCGATGGTCAGCGATGAATCCGCGTAGTGCAGGGCATGCTGGAACAGGTAGATGACATCGACGGTAGCCATGTAGAAGATGGCGATGCCCGCCAGCAGGCTGCCGACGACCCCCGTGAGCACCACAAAACGGCTGTTCCATAGTGCGCCTTCGAAAAGTTTTTCCAGTATTTTCATTGCTTCACTCCCAAGTTGTCCAGGCGATAATTCAAAACGGCGCGCATTAGAACCGAAACGGCCCAGCGCGGCAACTGCTCAGATGCGGGTCGCCCATAAATCGCGCAAAGTCTGCTGTGCCGGCTGATGCATGCGCTGCTCCAGCGCCGTGAACCATGCCGCGATATGCGGGTCGCCCGACTGTTTCGGCAGGATCGAAGTGTCCAGCAGGAACAGGCGTATCAATTCGGAAACCTCCACATATTCCGGCGCACGCACCATGCCCCAGCCCTGATCCGACAATTTGCTCACCACCTTGGCGTCGCTCAGTTTTTGCAGGATCCGCTCGACCTCTTCGTAGCCGATGCGCAGCTGGCGGGCCAGACCGTGCAGCACCTGCACCTCCCCCGTTTTCAGCCCCTCATCCATGAATTTGAGCATATGCAGCGCTAAGTACAGTTGCGTCGCCTGATCTTTCCTGATGGCGTGTTCTCTGCGCCAGTGCGGGATGGCCGCGGAGATGATGGCGCCGAACAACACCATCAGCCAGGACAGATAGATCCACATCAGAAAGATGGGCAGGCTGGCGAAAGCGCCGTACACCAGCTTGTAGGTCGGAAAGTGGGTGATGTAGTAAGCGAACGCCAGATTCATGGATTCGAAGGCGAAGGCCGCGATCACGCCGCCGATCAGCGCATGACGGATCGGCACGAAACGATTGGGCACGACACTGAACAATAAAGTAAACGCTGCCGCGGTCAGAAGTACCGGGAAAATTTTGAGCAACTCGATCCCGCCAAACGGCACATGTTGCGCATAACCGGCTGACAAGGTGGCCAACCATGAGGTTATGGACAGACTGGCACCGACCAGCAAGGGTGCGAGGGTGATGACCGCCCAGTACACTAGGATGCGCTGCACCAGCTTGCGCTGCCTGGAGACGCGATAGATACGATGGAAGGCATTATCTATGGTCATCATCATCATCATCGCGGCAATGCCGAGAAAGGTGATGCCCATCGCCGTCAATCTGGAGGCGGATTGCGCGAACTGCTCCACATAGCGCGTGATCATCTTGCCGCCGGTCTCTGGCAGCATGTTGGAAAGCACATAGGACTTGATCGCGCTCGACATATCGGCAAATACGGGGAATGCGGAAAACACCGTCAGCATGATGGTGATCAACGGCACCAACGACAGCAGGGTGGTAAAAGTCAGACTGGCCGCCATTTCCAAACAGCGGTCATCGCGCAGGCGCAGGGCGACAAAGCGCAGAAAACGCAGCGCATCCAGTACATCCTGTTTTAAACGTTCCATATTCATGCCCGACTCCATACAATGGGCGCATGATAACCGACAAAGTCACTCCGCAAGACCACGGCCGCACGGCACGCCTGTTGCTGCGTGCCCACCGCTATGGCGCGCTCGGCACGCTATCCAAAAAATTCGACGGCCACCCCTTCACATCCATCACGCCGTACATGGTCGATCACGACGGCAGCCTGCTGATCCTGATCAGCGGACTGGCGGAACACACCAGGAACATCCTCGGCGATTCGCGCGTCAGCCTGATCACCCACAACCAGGATGACCCGCACATCCAGACGCAGGGAAGAGTCACCGTAGTCGGCCATGCCGTGTTCCAGCCGGACAGAGCACGTTGCGGCAAGCGCTACCTGCGTTACTTCCCCGAAGCGCAGACCTACTTCGACATGGCGGACTTCAACTTCTACCGCATCACCCCGCTGGCGATCCGCTACATCGGCGGCTTCGGCGACATCCACTGGGTAAAATCCGAGAACTACCGGGTGTCACAGCATGCGCTGATGGAAGAGGAAGAGGCGCTGCTCGCGGAGCTGAACGCCCAAACCGCCGTCACGGCCAAACAATGGCTGGGTGTGGATTGCGACGGCTACGATTTTAAGATTGACGGCAAGACGGAGCGCCGCGCGTTCAAGGAAAGTGCGCTGACGGCCGAGGCTGCCAGAGCGGCCATTGCGGAAAGCAATAACCAGCCGCGCGCACCCTTCAATTCCGGAGACGGAGACTCGCTGGTCGGCACTTGATGCCGGACGGTTCTCGATAAATTGCACCGCTTTACCTTTGCCGACCTTCTCAGGCTTTGGACTGGGGACTTTCTCGGCAAGCGGCACCGCCCCTGCTGTTGCAGCAGCAAAAGCCAGCGCCAGCCCGAACATCAGGGTCAGGCGACAGCTTCGCTTGCCCGCCGCAGTCATTCATTTCAGACTTGCGGATGCGCCCGCTCGGTTCCGGTATGCAGCTTGTTCAGCGCGTTCAGATAGGCCTTGGCCGAAGCAGTCACGATGTCGGTATCCGCGCCCTGTCCGTTCACCACACGCCCGCCTTTGGCCAGACGCACCGTCACCTCGCCCTGTGCGTCGGTACCGCTGGTGATGTTGTTCACCGAGTACAACAACAGCTCGGCTTTACTCTTGGCGATCTGCTCGATAGCCTTGAAAATCGCATCCACCGGGCCGCCGCCTTGCGCATCGGCCTGCTGTTCTTTGCCGTTGACGCTCAGCACCACGCGCGCCACCGGCAGCTTGCCGGTCTCGGAATGCGCGCCCATGGCCGTCAGGCGGTAATGCTCGCTCACCTGCATGGCCTCTTCGTCGCTCACCAGCGCCTGCAAATCTTCGTCGAATATCTCGTGTTTCTTGTCGGCCAGGTCCTTGAAGCGCGCGAAGGCGGCATTCACCGCCTCCTCACCGTCCAGCACGATGCCCAGCGCCTGCAAACGGGCGCGGAACGCGGCACGGCCGGAGTGCTTGCCCATCACCATCTTGTTCGCGCCCCAGCCCACGTCCTCGGCGCGCATGATCTCGTAGGTCTCGCGGTGCTTGAGCACGCCGTCCTGATGGATGCCGGACTCGTGCGCGAAGGCGTTCGCGCCAACGATGGCCTTGTTCGGCTGGATCGGATAACCGGTGATGCTGGACACCAGCTTGGAAGTCGGCACGATTTGCGTGGTATCGATGCCCGTATCGCAGGTGAACAAGTCGTGGCGGGTCTTGATCGCCATCACCACTTCTTCCAGCGCCGCATTGCCCGCACGCTCGCCCAGACCGTTGATGGTGCATTCCACCTGACGCGCGCCGTTCATCACCGCCGCCAATGTGTTGGCGGAAGCCATGCCCAGGTCGTTATGACAGTGGGTGGACCAGACCACCTTGTCGCTGTTCGGTACGCGCGCGATCAGCTCCTTGAAACGCTCGCCCCACAACAAGGGGATGCTGTAGCCCACGGTGTCCGGCACGTTCAAAGTCGTCGCGCCGGCCTGGATGACCGCATCGAAGATACGCACCAGAAAATCCATCTCGGAACGCACCGCGTCTTCGGCGGAGAACTCGACATCGTCGGTGTATTCCAGCGCCCATTTCACCGCCTGCACCGCGCGCTCGACCACCAAGTCTTCGCTCATGCGCAGTTTGTGCTGCATGTGGATGGGCGAGGTGGCGATGAAAGTGTGGATGCGCCCGTGCCTGGCCGACTTGATTGCCTCGCCTGCCGCGCGCACGTCTTTCTCGCTGGCGCGTGCCAAAGAACACACCGTGGAACGCTCGATGATCTTGGCGATGCTGTGGATCGCATCGGCATCGCCCGGGCTGGCGGCCGCAAAGCCCGCCTCGATCACATCCACGCCCAGCTTGTCCAGCTGGCGCGCGATGCGCAACTTCTCTTCTTTGGTCATGGATGCGCCCGGGCTCTGCTCGCCGTCGCGCAAGGTGGTGTCGAATATGATTAATTTGTCAGTCATGATCTGGTGCTCCATCGCAATTGTTCATCCACGGCTCACGCCAACCGAGCCGCCTGCTTTGATACGTGTGGGGTAAGGTTCAGTATGCGCGCGAGCGCAGCTTCAGCGCTGCCAGCAGGCTGAAGGTGGAATGCAAAAGCGATATGTGGCGGGAGAAATGCATGGCCCGCAATATAGCGGCTTTTATTGGGGGCCGCAACCGATGCCAGCCAGCATGGCGTTATCGGGATGTTTGTGCACATCATTCCATAAGCGCGGCGCGCTCTGAGCTTGACATACCCCCCCCCCCCCTCATACAGAATCACGCCAATTTTTCGTCGTACGGGAAATTAACTTTTCAACTAATGGAGAACTACATGCCAAGTCACATTGTTTCCCGTGTTGTTTCGAGCATCGTTTGCGTACCCGATGAGAACGACCCTAATAAAACGAATACGTACAACATCGTCGTAGATACAGACAAAGGCACCTCCGTAAAACACGACGGAAAAGTAGTCAACGTAGACGCACTTCAATTACCCAAAGACAAAGCATTTATTGAGCACGAAATATTGCAAATCACTTTTGCGATTCAAAGCATCAGCAGCAAGTAACTGCAAATTCAATTAATCACTTAACTGAAGGGGATAACTAGATGGCTGCTCAAACAGTAACTTATAAAGGCAAGCTCAGCATGCTGGGCAACTCTCGGCAAGACCGAGGCGGAACAGTTTATTCCGTCATCGAAATCGGCAATGACACCATTGAAGATGTACATTGCCTTGATAAGCTCGACAACTATTTAAATCGTGCTCTCGATCATTCGGGAGAAGTAGAGTTGGAAATTGACCCAAAGCCAACTAAAAGCGATGTACTTAAACTTTTCTTTGGTCCAAAGGCGATCATCACTTATGTTGTGATTACAACCATCTTGATGATGGTGTCCAACTTCTTCGTTGTTGTTATTTTGGCTATAGCCCTAGGCTTTATTATATTCGGAACTCTCAAGGCTCCACGTTACGCAGTGGTTGATGCCATTTCAATTGATGGAAAGCGTTACGCAAACTAATCCATCTCGCCTTAACCACAGTAAAACGTCCAACGCAGTCACCTGCCTTGGACGTTTTATTTCATGAATACGACTTTTAGAATCGCCCACTGCTGCGGCCACTGCTCCATCGGCAGGCGCTTGTAGCCGCTCTTGCCGAACTGCTGCCAACGACCGACCACATAGCACAGCAACAGATCGGCATGTGCGCCTACATCAGCATCCGCGGACAATCTGCCCTGCGTGGAGGCGATGCGCAGCGATTGCTTGAGCGTGGTCTCGACGCGATCCAGGAACTGGTTGATGCGCAGTTGCAAGCGCTCATCCTCGTTCACCAGCGCATCGCCGATCAACACGCGCGTCATGCCGCGGTTCTTCTGCGCGAAGCCGAGCAGCAACGCAAGGACGCCCTCCACCTGCCGCAACCCGTCCTGCTCTTCCGTGACGATCTTGTTGATCAGACCGAACACGGTCTGCTCGATGAACTCGATCAACCCTTCATACATCTGCGCCTTGCTGGCGAAGTGACGGTACAGCGCCGCCTCGGACAGTTGCAATCGCCCCGCCAGGGCGGCAGTGGTGATCTTTTCGCCTTTGGGTTGTTCCAGCATCTCCGCGATGGTTTGCAGGATCTGTAGCTTTCTTTCACCCGTTTGCTTGGTCGCCATCATTCTTCCTTTCTTAAAGACGGTTCATCATGCGCGGCAATTCCAGCACACCGCTTATCTTCACGTCCACAAAGCGCGGCGTGCGCGGCGCGCGGCTCACCCATACGGTGTGCATGCCCAGTTGTTTGGCTGTGCGCAGGTTCTCCGCGCTGTCTTCCACCATCACGCACTGCGCGGCGTGCAGCCTGTGTTTGCGCAACAGGCGGCGAAAGCCGGCCGCTTCCGGTTTGGGCCGGTAGCGCGCATGCTCGATGGTGAACACATCATCGAACAGATCGTCCACCTGCATCAGTTTCAGCACTGCCCGCGCATAGTGTGCAGGGGCATTCGAATAGACCAGCTTGCGTCCCGGCAAACGTTTCAACACCCAGCGCAAACGCGGCTCGCGCAGCACCATCTCGGGCAGTTTGGGGAACTGGTGGGTATGCCACAGGAAATGGTCCGGGTCGGTGCCGTGATGTTTCATCAGGCCGGTCAGCGTCGCACCATAGCGTTGCCAGTAATCGACGCGCAGATCGTTCGCCGCTTTCGCACTCAACTTCAAATGCTCCTGCAAGTAGGCCGTCATGCTGCGGTTGATGTGCGGAAAGATATGCGGCGTCGCGTTATGCAACGTATTGTCCAGATCGAAGACCCAAACGCGCTCGCTCACTTGCTCTTGATCAGTGTGCCGACACCTTCGTCGGTCAGGATCTCCAGCAGCAAAGCGTGCTCCACACGCCCGTCGATGATATGTACCGCCTTCACGCCACCGCGTGCCGCATCCAGCGCCGAGCCGATCTTGGGCAGCATGCCGCCGGACAAGGTGCCGTCCGCCACCAGCTCGTCCACCAGCTTCGGCGTCAGGCCGGTGAGCAGCTTGCCGTCTTTGTCCAGCACGCCCGGCGTGTTGGTCATCAATACCAGCTTCTCAGCATTCAGCACTTCCGCCAACTTGCCTGCCACGAGGTCGGCGTTGATGTTCAGCGTCTCGCCGTCCGGTGCCACACCGATTGGTGCGATGACCGGGATGAAATCGCCGGAATCGAGGAAGGTGATGATGGAAGGGTCGATCTTGCTGATCTCTCCGACCTGGCCGATATCCAACAACTTGCCCGGCTCGTCGTTACTCTCCAGCATCATCTTGTCGGCGCGGATGAATGCGCCGTCTTGCCCGGTCAGACCGACCGCCTTGCCACCATAGCGATTGATGAGATTGACGATGTCTTTGTTGACCTTGCCCAGCACCATCTCGACCACGTCCATGGTCTCGTCATCGGTGACGCGCATGCCTTGGATGAATTCGCCCTTCTTGCCCACCTTTTGCAGCAGGTCGTTGATCTGCGGACCGCCGCCGTGCACCACCACCGGGTTCATACCGACCAGTTTGAGCAGTACCACATCGCGCGCGAACCCCTCTTGCAGCTTGGGATCGGTCATGGCGTTGCCGCCGTATTTGATGACGATGGTCTTGTCGAAGAAGCGCTGGATATAGGGCAGCGCTTCGGACAGGGTGTGGGCTTTTTGCGCGGCGGTGGCGGCGGACAACGGCATGGCGGCTCCTTGAATAAAGATGCGAGCAGGCATTCCACCGACCGGCGAACACCCGCAAAAATTGCCGAGAATTCTACTCCAGACGGAATGAAAACGGGCGGCAAAGCGCCGCCCGTATGCATGATGCTGAGGAATCTTACTGGATGACCAGTTTCTTCGCGCTGACCGTAACCTTCTTGGGTAGCGTCAGTTCCAGCACGCCATCCTGGTATTTCGCCTGCGCGGCGTTCTCATCCACCTCCTGCCCCAGCGTGAAAGCGCGCGACACACTGCCGTAATAGCGCTCGCTACGCAGCACTTTCTCGCCTTCCTTCACCTCTTTCTCGTTCTTGACCTCCGCGCTGATCGACACCTGGTTGCCGTCGATCTGCACATGGATGTCCTCCTTTTTCACGCCCGGGATCTCGGCGTGCACCTTGTACGCCTTGTCGTCCTCGCTGACGTCCATCCTGATCTGCACCTCCTGCTGCCCTTCCAGGCGCACGGGTTGCATGAAGAAACCCCGGAGCAGGTCGTCCAGGGCATCGCGGGTCGGGTTGTATCTGCTGATGTTGGCCATTTTCGTTCTCCTTGAATGACGTTTACGGACAAGCGGGTTGCCCCGCCTGTCTGCAATTTATGGTCATGCGCAGAGATTTCAAGAGCGTGAAAAAAGGCGGCTCAGCGCCGCCTTTTTTATTGCAAAGCTGATACGTTACTGATGATCCATCACGGCCGGATCGTTGTAGTGCTTGTAACTGAGCTCAAGCTGCCGCACTTCGGCCTCGGCCCCGATCATGCGCACTTTGCCGCCGACCGAGAGCTCCAGCGTCACCGGCACACGCTCTCCCACATTGAGCGGCTGCCTGAGCCCGGTCAGCATCAGGTACAAGCCGCGTTCGCCGAACAGGGTGTTGCTGTGCCCATCCAGCTGCAAGTCGCGCAAAGTGCGCTGCTGCATCTTGCCGCCGCGCTTCATGATGTGGCGTATCTCGCCGCCGGCCGCCAACGGACTGCTGACGCCCAACAGCTTCGCATCTTTGGTCACGTACAGATTCAGTTGCACGGTGGCAGCGGTCTGCCCGGGCACGCTCTCGCGCATCCACACCTTGTCCACGATCACATCTCTGGCCGCGAATGCCTGCGGCGCCATCAGCAATGCCAGGACAAGGAACAGGGATCTGCGCATACCGCCCTCCGTTATCAATGCTGCATATGGTTGTGCATATTTCCCATGTCATGTCCGGCAGCGGGCATGTCGTGCATGGGCTTGCTGGCACTTTCGTTCAATGCCTTCGCCGGCGCTTTGAACTTCACGTTCCGGGTCTTGCCGTCCTTGTAGCGCAGCGTGAGAGTCAGCTGGATCTGCTGGCCTTCCTTGATCTGCTGCTTCAGTCCCATCAGCATCAGGTGGTATCCGGCCTTGCCCAGATCGACCGCCTCACCGGCGGGCAGATCGATCACCTCGACCTGACGCATCTTCATCATGCCGCCCTCATGCACCATGCTGTGCAGCTCGGCTGTCTGGGCACAATCGCAGGTGACGCCGACCAGCTGCGCCGCCTGCTGGCTGGTGATGACGGCCTGCACCATCGCGCTGTCCTGCCCCGGTGCAGTGGCACGCGTCCAGGCATGGACGACTTCCAAATCGGCCGCCTGCGCCGCAAACGACAGACCGAACAAGACTGCAAAAATAAGCTTACGCATTGGATACTCCTTGTAAATGAAGCGCCGCATTTCAGCGGCGCACTATTCTAGCCCCGATTCCGCATCAGAAAGCGAAATCACCTTTCAGCCACAGATTGCGACCCATCTCGTTCACACGCGTGGTCTGCGTGTAGCCTGTCACCATCGTTCCGGCGCGGCTGATGTGTTCGGCGTAGGTCTTGTTGAACAGGTTATCCACGCCCGCGCTCACCTTGAACGCCTGGTTCGCATGCCAGCCGCCGTTCAGCGAGAACACGCCGAAACCGCTCGAAGCCGCGATGTCCTGACCGGCGATGTTGCCCTGATTCACCGCCACACGATCCTGCGCAGCCACGGCACGCAACAGCGCGCCGAACGACCACACCTTGTCGTCGTAGTTCAGGCCGACACGCACTTCCAGCGGCGGCATCTGCCCCAGCGCGGTGCCGTCGGTATCGTTGCTGCCGTGCACATAGGCCAAGCTGCCGTCAGCCTCCCAGGTTTCGCCCAGCGGATAGCTCACCCCCGCTTCCGCGCCGTAGGTCGTGGCGTTCACGTTACGCGTGACAGTTACCGCGGTCATGCCCTTCATCACATTGGACTGGATCAGATTGAAGTCGGTGATCTTGCTATAGAAGGCCGACACCGAACCGGACAGATCACCGGCGCGGTAGTTCATACCGACATCGAGTTGTGAAGTCTTCTCGCTGCGGGTGTTGAACGAACTGGCGGTGGTCAGGCTTTCCTTGTTGAACAGTTCCCAGTAATCCGGTGCGCGCGAAGTGCGCCCTGCCCCGACATACCAGGTATGGGTCGCGGAAGTATCCTGCTCGTAGCGCAGGAATCCGCTGGACAGCGTTTCCTTGCGCGTCTGGTTGGCGGTGGGGTTCATCACCGAGCTCATGCCGCGCATGATCATGGTGCGATAGTCGGTCGCCTGCCAGCTGTCGGCACGCAGACCGGCGATCACGCGGCGCGTGTCGCTCACATCCTGATGCCACTCGCCGAACACGCCGAAGTTCTTGAACTCGGCATCCTTCGTACGCGCCTTCAGCGTGTAGTCGCCCGTATAGCCGGGGGCTGCACCGCTGCGGTTGGTGTGCACATTGTTCTGCGTATCCAATCCCAGTTTGAGCTGGCTGTCGTCCGTCAGTTGCAGCGTGCCGACTGCACGTCCGCCGGTGGTTTTGCGATCCGGATTCATCGCCGCCATCATCGAAGCGGGGTTGCCGCTACGCAGTGTGTAGACATCCATCACGTGATCGACATAGTTGTAATAGGCCTGCGCCTCGACCGCTTCCAGCGTGCCGCCCAGATTGCGCTTCTCGAACTTCGCGCCGAAGTTGTCGCGCGCGAATTTGGAACCGTCCACGCCACGATCCGCATAGGCTGCTTCGCCGTCGCTCTTGGCCAGCGTCACTTCTGTGCGGGTATCCGCATCCGTCGTCCAGCCCAGCGCAGCGTTGCCGCTCCAGCGGGTATAGGAAGAATGCACGGCCACACCGCTGCCGTCCTGGTAGTCGTTGGCATGGGTGCGCGTCGCATCGGCGCGCACATAGTATTTCTC